>JAJXYH010000021.1 GCA_021780675.1 bacterium | reverse complement strand
GCTCTCTTTTCTAAAGTTTCTGTAAGTCTTGCCAAAACTTTATCCAAAAGTCCCGACTGTTCTCCCGCTTTTACTATGGAAATATAAATTTGTGAAAATACATTAGGATGTTTTTCCATAGCTTGACCTAAAGATTTTCCTTCCTGTACATCGTTAATAAGAGTCGTGGTTACTTCTATTAAAGTCTTATTTTTTACCTGGCCTTTTAGAATTTCCAGGGCTTTTGTTAAAGTTAAACCTGAAGCAATCATCGAAGACAGTTGTCTGGTAAATAAAATTAGGTCCTGTTCTTTAACTCCTTGGCTTAAAAAAGGGAGTTGTTCCCAAAAATGGTTATCTATTCTATCAACCGAAACTGGAACATAACCTTTTTTTCTTAAATAATCTACCGATTCTTCGACAGACTTGGCATCTAAAAGTCCGCGGGAAACTTTTCCGTCTCTGTCTACTGCTTTATATCTTATTCTCATCCCGTTAAAAAGCCCTCCTTAAAACCAAACTACCATTAAAGTTTCTTTTCTTTTTTAGATGATACTTTCTAATGGGATTCATAAGTTTTATCTAATAATCTCGTTAACTCTTCGGGTCGCAAGGCATAAGCTTTGGCAGTTTCCGCATCAACCGTTCCGGCTAAAACAAGCGAAGCAAGCGATGATTCAAGCGGAATCATTCCTGCATCTTGTGAGGTTTGGATTACCGAATCTATCAAATGGGTTTTCCCTTCTCTAATATTACTGGAAACTGCCGTTGTTCCCGTTAAAACTTCTACAGCCGGAACCCTACCACCGTCAATTTTGGGAATAAGACGCTGTGAAATTACACCCTTAAGAGTTGCTGCAAGCTGAATTTTTACCTGAGCCTGTTGGCTTGCCGGAAAAGCGTCAATAATTCTATCTATTGTTTGTGCGGCAGAATTCGTATGAAGAGTAGAAAAAACCAAATGTCCGGTTTCTGCAATTGTTAAAGCAGATGAAATTGTTTCCGGGTCTCTCATCTCTCCAACCAAAACAACATCAGGATCTTCTCTTAAAGCTGACCTAAGTGCCATAGTCCAGGAATGAGTATCAATATCCATTTCTCTTTGGGAAATAATACTTTTTCCACCCGGATAAATATACTCAATGGGATCTTCGATTGTTAAAATGTGGGATGCGTCATTCAAGTTAATTTCGTTAATAATCGAGGCAAGAGTCGTGGATTTCCCATGTCCGGTTGGTCCGGTTACCAACACAAAACCTTGCTTAAGTTTTGCAAATTCATGGCAAATTTTAGGAAGACCTAAATTTTCTACTGTTCTTATTTTAGGTTCCAAGTATCTAAATGCGGCACTCATTACGCCTCTTTGGTAATAAATGTTTGTTCTAAACCTTCCCAAATCTCCATAGGTCCCGCCGCCAAATCCGAAAGAAAAATCAAGTTCTTTGTTATTAAGAAGCAATTCCTTCTGCTCGGGTTTTAAAATAGATAAAAGCATCGGTTCCATTTCCTTAGGTGTTAGCGCCTGATAATTTGTTAAATATTCAAGCCTTCCGTCAACCCTTACTGACGGAACGATCCCCGGTAAAAGATGCAAATCCGAAGCACCGTTTTTAATTGTTAAATCTAATAATTCTTGTATCGTCATTTTCTAATCCTATTCTATTATTAATAATAATTTATTCTTGTGCAACCCTTAATACCTCTTCTATTGTCGTAATGCCCGCAAGTACTTTTAAATAACCGTCCTGTTTCATAGTAATCATTCCATCCAGTATAGCTTGTTTTTCAATTGTTCCGGAATCTGAATGTTGTAAAATTAGAGCGGCAATTTTTTCATTTACAGACAGTGTTTCGTAAATTCCGATTCTTCCCATGTACCCGGAGTTTCCGCATTCAGCACATCCTTTTCCTTTATAGAATTTAATCGGACTCTTAACTACGGGAAAATATTTGCCTAAAACTTTTTTCATTTCATCAATTAAAGGTTGGGGAGGAGCAAAATCTATTTTGCAATGGTTGCAAATTTTTCTTACAATCCTTTGTCCCAAAACTGCATTAATGGTTGACGCAAGTAAAAATGTTTCCGCTCTTAAATCCAAAAGCCTAGGAAGTGCTCCTGCCGCAGAAGATGTATGAAGTGTAGAAAAAACCAAATGTCCGGTTAAAGCAGCCTGAATAGCCAGTTCTGTTGTCTCTTCGTCACGGATTTCTCCGACCAGAATAATGTTGGGGTCTTGTCTTAAAAAAGACCTTAACCCTTCGGCAAAGGTAAGCCCGACCGCCGGATTAACCTGCACTTGGTTTATGCCGGGCATCTGATACTCAACCGGATCTTCAAGTGTTGAAATATTTACGCGCGTTGTATTAAGTTTATTTAAAACCGAATAAAGGGTAGTGGTTTTTCCTGAACCCGTTGGACCCACTACAATAATTATTCCGTGCGGCCTAAGCATCGCCGTTTCCAAATTCCTCAAGGTTGAACCGTTTAGCCCCAAATCTTCAAGTGTTGGAACGCCGCCGGATTTTCTTAAAAGTCGCATTACAATTTTTTCACCAAAAACAGTTGGCAACACGGAAATCCTAAGGTCAACCTCTTTATCTTCAATTTTAAAATTAAACCTTCCGTCTTGTGGAGTACGGTGTTCATCGATTTTCATCTCCGATAAAATTTTAATTCTCGAAGTTACCGCCTCTTGCACCGACTTTGGCAAAGAAAGCCTATCGTATAAAATGCCGTCAATCCTATACCTTACCCTAACCCTGTCTTCCATCGGTTCAATGTGGATATCCGAAGCCCTACTTGTAACGGCATACTCTAAGATCGTAGAAACAATTTTTGCAATCGGAGCTTCTTTAATAATTTGGGCAATCTGCTGGGTATCAACTGTTTTAATTTTACTTTTTACTTCGGTTTCTTTTAATGCTTCTCCTACTTCTCCTACTAATTCCTGTCTGTATTGCTGGTCTATTGCTTGTTCCACCTGAGACTTACTTGCAGCAAAAGTTTTAATTGTTTGTCCTGTTTTTTCCCTGACAAACTCAACCGCTTCAAGATCTACAGGATTAGACATTGCAACCGATAGAGTTTTTGTTTTCTCATCATATGAAAAGGGGATTAGCGAAAATCTTTCTGCAACGGCGCGAGGGACTAAACCTAAAGCCTGAGGGGAAAAAGAACTATTGGAAAGGGAAACAAAAGGAATATCTAAGCTTTTTGCTTTTGCCGCAGCAAATTTTTCTTCGGGAACTACTCCTAATTTTTCAATGATGCTTTCTTCCGATTCTCCTGTACTGGCAATCTTAACTTTTATATCGTCATACTGCTGTTTGTTTAATAAGTTCTCCGATAGTAGAATATCTGCTATCGTTTTAACATCAGACAAAACATCCGATGACTGAAATGGTAAATTTATCTGATCGGGCATTACTATTATAGTAAGTAAAAATGTGGTATAAAGTCAATGATAACATGCAAAGTTTAATAATCTTAGGAAAAATCGATAAAGCTAAACAAAACTTAGAAAAAATTATTAAGGAAAATAACATTTCTAAATTTGATGTGCAAATTACAACCAGTGAAAAAGCAATCGGAATAAACGATATTAAACTTTTACAAAAAAATTTATTCCTAAAACCTATCAAGTCCGAAAAAAAAGCAGTTGTACTTGAAGCATATTATGGCATGACCACAGAAGCGCAAAATGCTTTTTTAAAAGTTTTGGAAGAACCGCCGGAAAGCACCATTATAGTAATACTAACCGGCAGTTTGGATTTTATCCTACCGACAATACTTTCAAGATGTAACTTAATAAATGTATCGGAAAAATCAACTTCTCAGGATACAAATGTGCAAAAAAATCTTAAACTTCTTAATCAAATTTTAGACGGTGATGTAAATCCATTGGTAATTGCTCAAGGAAACGGCAAAGATAAACAAACCGCGTTAAACTTTTTAGAAGGTTTAATTATTGCTGCCGATAAAAATTTATCTTTAAACCCTAATTTGGCAAAAGTATTAAAAAAAATACAAAAAACATATTCATTAATAAAATCTACCAATGTAAACGTAAGGTTTGCACTTGAAAATTTGTTTTTGAATTTATAAAATAACTATAATTATTAAATGAGTGTAGAACGTGATTCACATACGGGCACAAGACCCAGAGTTAGGGGAGCCGAAGGTACAAATACTATTTCCGAATTCCCTACTGTTTACGGCAATTTTACCGCAATGATAGTAAAAGCAGAAATCGATAGGCTTCAAGCATCTGCAATTGAAAGGAGGCAAGACGCAGCTCAAACGCCAGATACCAAACCTTCTAAGGTTAGTAAGCTAAAACCCCGTGATCCGCTTGACTCATTTAGATGGGGTGTATACTCAGGATTTAGAAGATTAGCAGATAACACTTTGGGAGACTAATCTTTTGTATTAACTAAATCTCTTGCCACAAGACCGTCTATTAAATTTACATCGGATGGAATTATTGTTTTAACACCATACTTTATAAATATACTTTCCGAAAGTACGCTGCACGCCCTTGCGCCAAGCATCCATTCGGGATTTTGCGGCATCAACTTTTGCAACTTTTTAATCGTAATCTTTTTAAAAATATCCTTATTTCTTTTTCTAAAATTTTCTATTGATATATAAAAGGGGTGCGAAGCATCTTTAAATAATAAGTTCTTTTCCAATTTATAACCTGAAAGACGCATATAAGTTAATTCTCCCCCCGAATAAAATGCAATTGCAGTTTTTTCAATTTTAGGAAAAAATGTACTTACGAATTTAATTACTTCGTTTGCCGATACATCACTTATATTTTTATTGATACCGGAAAATTTAGACAGAATATTAGAAACTCCGAAATCAATATTTTTTCTGTCTACCACTATTTTATTTTTAATAATCACTATTTCCGTAGACCCACCGCCAATATTTACCAGCATTATTTTTTTCTTGCCTTGGTATTTTCCAATTAAAGCAAACCTTAAACATTCATTTTCTAATTCTTGCGATATAACCCTAAACTTAACCCCGGTATTCTTAAAAAAATCAATTTTGAATTTAATTAAAACTGACTTTTCCATTTTTCTAAAAACCGCGGTTGCATAAATTTGGACCGAAATACCGGGATGATCGCTTCTTATCTTTTGTATTAACGAAAATAGCTTATTTTTACTGGTTTTAGAAATTCCCGCACTTGAAGTAAAACCGTTTTTAAAATGAATTGTTTTTGCAAAAAGCAGTTTAAGTTCTTTATTCTCCCATTTATAAACCTTAACAGTTGATGATCCGACATCTACAAGAATTTTTCTTTTCACTTTAGCTTAGGATATTAACCAAATCACAAACTTAAGTCAATAATACGATGCGGTGGTATAATGCTAAACATGAGTAGAATCGAACTTACACCCTTGGAAAGCTCTTCTTCGGAATTCCAGTCACTTTCTATAGAAGAACAACAGGAAAGACGAAAAATGTTAAGTGATTTCTTAGGTGGATTAGTAAACAGCAAGAACCATTTGGGATTAGATAAACAAAGCGCAGGTGTGGTAACTTCCATAATGCTTGAGCTGCATTTAACCGGAAAAGTAGACATAGACGCACTTCCTATTAAGGATCATAAGCCGCAAACGTCTACAAAAAGACGAAGAAAGGTTTAAACAATTTAACTTAATGCCGGCAACAACCCAAGAAACTACCATTATAAGAAGAGATCCAGATACAGGTACTCTTAATGCTGCTACTTCTGTATTTTCTACGGAGCACATGAAAAAAGTGTCTGGCTACACTAAAGAAGATATTACAAGAGAAAGCGAAAACAAGATGTGGGGTGAATATTTTAAAGCAGGCGGAGCTTTAGCAACTGCTTCCGTAGGATTTGTCGGAGGTTTGTTTTTAATAGTTAACGGATTCGATAGTCAAAATATTTTAGAAATGTTTGCAGGGATAGAAGCCGAAGTTGTAGCAAGATATATGGTTGGTACTTTTAAAAAGGCCTTAAACGAAGCCGGGATTTTGGGAAGACAAACAAAGAGAATTGAACAATCAGATATAAAATAATATCCTATAGTTGTTATTTGTCGGAATTTATATTATAATTCTATTTATTATGCCACAACTGGAAAAACAAGAATTGGAATCAAGATTTATTGCAAAATTTATAAGAACCGGAGAACATGTGTATGTTGGAAGGAACATTAATGATAACCATATGTAAATTGCCCAGATGGACGGAGTAGTAAAAGAAATCGAACGGCTTAAAAAGTCCGATCCTGATAATGTAGACGTAGGATTTATCACTGTTTTAGCCTTAGGCAAAATTCAGCTTATGGAAAACTCAGGCACTTTTGATATACCTGTTCCAAAACACGCTAAAACAGCCCGCGCAGTAACAGCAGATATTATTTCAGAAATCTGCCCTGAGTATGATGTTAAAATAATAGAAAACAGAAGAAAACACAGTAGATAATAAAGTAGTATTTTATTTTAATGACACAATGATAAATTGCACAGATATTTACGGCAAAATCCACAAGATAGAAAAATCAAAACTTATAAAGCGTCCTAGCGCATACGGCATTTATATTAAAGACCATAAGATTCTGATTATACAGAATTTATTAAATTTAAAATGGGAACTTCCGGGTGGGGGACTTGATAAAAACGAGAATGATTTTCTGGCTCTTGAGAGGGAATTTAAAGAAGAAACCGGTCTTAAAACAAGCGGTGAATATAAAAAAATTTATTTCCAAACAAATTTTTTCTTTGACCTTTTTACCAATAGCGGGGAAGGTTGGGATTCGCTTAAAACTTATTATCTTATTAAAAATGCCAAAGGATCGTTAATCCAGGGAAACGGGGACGATAGTAAAGCGTCAAAATTTATTGGAGCAAGAGAATTAAAAAGTCTTTTTGAGCAAAATAATTTAAATAATATCAATAAAATTCTACTAAATAAAATAATCAAACTGCTAAGATAACTTTGTTTAACCCAAAGTTACCAGAATTGCGCCAATTGCCATTAAAGCGCCGCCTACAACAATAAGAAGACTTACTTTTTCTTTTAAAATAATGGCTGCCAAAATAATCGTAAAGATTAAACTTAACTTATCAATCGGAGCAACTTGGGATGCTTTTCCAATCTGAAGCGCCCTAAAATAAAAAAGCCAGGAAATTCCCGTTGCTATTCCCGATAAGATTAAGAATATTAAGGAAGTTTGGGTAATTTGAGTTGCTTTATGAAGAGTTCCTTGCCAGAAAACTATACCCCAGGCAAAAATTAAAATTACTACCGTTCTTATTGCAGTTGCCAAATTTGAGTCTACATTTGCAACACCGATTTTAGCAAGAATTGCCGTAAAAGCGGCAAAAATTGCCGACATCAATGCATAAAAAAACCATGACATAAAATTAGTATAACATTTAAATACTTATTTACTTAATAGGGTATCGTACTTAGGATCATCATACTCGCATAAAGCATCAAAAGTATTCCAAAACCCGTCAAGGCTTCTTCTATTAGTTGATACTTTAACTAGTAGATGTCTTGCCGGGATTTCTAATGGAATTAGCTCATCTCCTAGATTAAAAATATGAGTTTCACCCTCTCTATTAAGAATTTCAATCTTTACACTATCTTCCAATTTAGAGGCATCTTCAAAAAGCGGAAAATCATCAACCGGAATAATATCAAAACCTGATATTTCCTCGCCATAGTAAAATATTTCGCTACTTTTTCCTCTTTCTAACATATTTCAAATTATACAATTTAAATTTTAAAACTCAACTTCTTCACTTCTTAATACTAAAAATAAAGCTGAAAATGGTATAATCTAGGCATGAGAAATGAAATAGAATCCTTTGCAAGAGGAATTGAACATCAAATTAGAAGTAATGTACCAAAACTTACTGGAAAAGCCTTATCCGAAGGCTTAAAGACAATTGCCGTTGCCGGAGTTAAACTAAGTGATAGATTCAACCAACAGGATGAAAATATTTCAAGGGACTGAATAAAACGCACTTAAATATTCCGGGTTATTTTTTTCTGGGATATTGGGTTATTGTTTCTGTAGGAATTGAAAGCTCAACAAATCTAGTTTGACCATTTACTCCTTCAGGACAAAATGCATCACGTAAAGTTGTAGTTTGTAATCCATTGGAAAGAGTTGGATACCTTTTAGTATAACAAACTATCCCACCTTTAATTGTAGTTTCAATAGGATAATCGTTTACATTGGTGGAAATAGTTGTTTCTTCAATAAAATTATCAATATTATTTAAAATCTTGGGAGCGATACCGGAATTTAAGGCAATAGCTGTACCAATTCCTAATATTGCACCGATTAACCTTGCTTCACCACTGGTAATTTTTCTATCTCTTTCGCCCATAGGATACAATTATACCATACTATAAGATGATATTCATCCGGTTGTGTTTGAAAGTGATATAATTCCGTTTATGGCAAGTTTGGAACAACGAGTTAAAAAAATTGAAGAAAGAAACAGGGAAGTGGAAGCTAACAAAGCCTGGGAAACAAGCTGGAGTAGAAAAGTTTTAATTGCGATTTTTACTTACCTTGCAATTGCTTTATATTTAAAATATATCGTTGGAATAAACCCTTGGATTAACGCAATAGTCCCAACCGTTGGATTTTTACTTTCTACCTTAACCTTACCGTATTTTAAAACCCTTTGGACAAAATACATTTACAAAAAATTACCCCGCGGCTAAAAATGATATTAACGTTTTTGAATATAACTGGCCGGTCCTGTAACTATACCCGGAATACTTGAACCTGACGAAGGACCAATGGTGGGTGACCTCCTAAAAGATAAATCTCCCGAAGCATCTCTAACCAACCCTCCTGGTGTTCGGATCGTCAAATTTCCATCTGAATCTCTTTCCAAAGCACGACCGGTATCATCAGGATGATCTAAATTAACAGTACCTTGATTACCACGGGTAAATTCAGGAAGTTGAAAATTATTTTGTGGCGGACCACCAACTACCACAGGGCGGTCGGAATCTCTAACTACATTTCGACCAGCATTATATTCTGCTGTTGCCCCCGATATATATTCTTGGTCGTCTTGTTCCCCAAGCAACCTTGGGGTTACTCTACTACCTGGTATATATACTGTTTCTGTAGGTGGTAAAATATTAATATCACCACTAGAATTTGGCACTAACTGATTTACTGTATCTACACCTTTTTTAAAAGCGACCTCTAAACCATTTTGTGATAAACCGTGATTAGCTCTTATATCTCTTGCAAATTGATAGGCAACAAGTGCTTTTGCAGCATTTACTGGGCTAGGCATTCTCTGATTAACAACAGCCCAAGCTCCGGCTTTTTCGGCCCATAACGCACCTTCTTTTACAAAATCGCCAGTATGATATGCTTCCAATGCTAATCTATCCAATCTAGGTAGATAGGCTTCATCCGCATCTTGCTTTGTCTCTCTAGTTTCTGGACTTCCCATACCTGGATTATACTACAAAAGGACTAAAAATTAAGTTTACAGGGCTAAAAATGGTATAATCTCTGGAAATGAAAACTTTCGAAGTAGAACTAAGAGCATTAATTAGTAAAGATCAATACCAACAACTTTTAAAATATTTCTCCAAAATTAGTTCTGCAGAAATTGACAATGCTAGAACCTATACATTTTTAACTTCCGATATAAATATAAAAGTTAAAAACATGATTTCTAAAGGTAAGGCAAAGATTACAGTTAAGAATGGAGCAGAGTATAAACAAGATGCAAAAGAAACAGAACTTGAAATAGAACCAAAAGATATAAAAAAAGCCGTTGAGCTTATTAAGGCAATTGGAAAATTTAAGCGTCATATTCCAAGTT
This sequence comes from bacterium, assembly GCA_021780675.1. Classification (GTDB taxonomy): domain Bacteria; phylum Patescibacteriota; class Microgenomatia; order Levybacterales; family UBA12049; genus DAHWUP01. Next base: position 1,621 of record JAJXYH010000021.1, on the reverse strand, counting down.
ATCAAAAGCGCACAAATTTTAAAGTGAATGACATATCAATTTCCCTAAAACATGACACTCACTGGAAATATCACATGGAGGCTGAAATTATGGTAAAAACCCAAAACAAGATACCACAAGCAAAAGAAAAACTGGAAAAGTTTTTTAAAGATTTAGGACTAAAACCCATGACAGAAAATGAAAATCAAAAATTAATTAACTCGATAGTTACAAAATTCGGTTTTAAGAAAATATAGTTCAGTCTTTCAAGTGGTATAATTTTTCCACCATGAAAAGCTTCACGTATGGCAGGTTTGCAGGCAAAATGATGCGAATAGGAGTTCGAGCGGAAGAGCGAAAGCGAAAAAATAAAGAACGAAAAGAAAAAGAACTAAAGGAATTGGAAATACAGAAAACTCAACAAAGAAACATTGACTCAAAAAATCAATCCAATAATAAAGGTTTTCTTTACTATATAATTTACATCAGTTTTTTTATAATATTACTTTTTCTGCAATTAACTTTTGTTTTTATAAAGTTTTGTATTAATTTAATATTCTCTTTTGTTCAAGATAAAAAAAATTCTAGCCCAGGCTGAAAGTGGTATAATTTTTTCGTTATGAATGATTTAGTAAAAAAAGGTTACGAAAAAGCCGCGGAAAATTATGCTTCGAAAAGAGACCAGTTTAAAAACTTAAAATATTTGGATCAATTTGCAAAACTTATACAACCTAAAGGCACAATTTTAGATATAGGTTGTGGCGCAGGCCTCCCCGTTGATAAATTTTTAGCAGAAAAAGGATTTGCGGTAAACGGAATTGATATCTCCGAAAAGATGATTAAACTTGCAAAAAGAAATGTACCAGAAGGGTTTTTTGAAGTAAAAGACATGTCCAAATTAAAAGAAGAGGAATATTGTATAGACGGAATTGTTTCCTTTTATGCAATATTTCATACCGCACGAGAAAAACACGAAGAAATATTTAAAAAATTCGCAAGCTTTATGCCAAATGGAGGTTATATTTTAGTTACAATGGGTGCATCCTATTGGGAAGGATCGGAAGAAAATTTTCATGGAGCAAAAATGTACTGGAGCCACTATGGGGCAGGTAGAAATAAACAACTAATTGAAAATGCAGGATTTAAAATTATTTTAGACGAAATTGATACTTCGGGCGGCGAAAAACACCAAATAATAATAGCAAAAATCTAACCCCTCCAAAATTCTTGACAAATTTTAGCTGGGGTTGTAATATCCCCAACATGTTTGACGGAGAAAGATATTTCTATACAGACGGGAAAAGACTTTTTAATGAATATGCAGACGGAAAAATTAAAATCTTTTTCTGGGTAGATGAAACCAGAACAACGGAAATCGACTTGGGAGGCACAACAATTTCTGTAATAAGAGAAAGTGATCCGGAAATAATCCCGGGGACCTACGGAAAAATATTAGTTCCAAGCGGAGAAAACACGGAAATCCTTCCGATAAAAAGACCCACATTGGAAAAACCGTTTTTTTTAGTGGAAGATGTATCAGGTATATTAGGTAGAGTGCAAGGTGAAAGACTGGACCTGGCACTTGCGTATGGACTTGGGATAAGTGATGAAGAGTTAGTAAAAGATAAACTGGACACAATGG
>JAJXYH010000041.1 GCA_021780675.1 bacterium | reverse complement strand
GACGGGATTAACGTTAAACAAATTTGCGCTCCAGAAGTTAAAAAAAAGAATTTAGCAACCAAATGCCAACCAAATGACAACCAAATGGCACCTCAGGTTAGGTTAGGTAAGGTTAGGTTAGGTAAGGTTAGGAAGATACATAGCTCTCAAAAATATTTGGAAAAAATTCCATACCGCAATTACAGGGCATTTCTAATTAACGCCCTTAAACGTGATTTTTCCGAGCGGGAAATACCGACTGAAAAACCGCCAGATCCGCCACCAAAAATTTTAACACCGGGAGAGAAAAGGAAACGAAATGAAAAGTTAAACGAAATCAGGAAAAATTTAAAAACCAAATATCAAATTTAAAAATTAACGAACGCAAATGACAATAATCCTGACAATAATTGCAATAGCCTCAATAATAACCGCTTTTATAGCTATAATCCAAACTGATGAAAATATATGGGAAAAGGAAAAAATCAAAGAAAAAAACTACCGAATGAATGAGATAATGGTTCGCCAAGAAGAAGAAATTAGATATTTACAAGAATTGGTTGACTTCTGGAATAAGAAATATAAGCAAGCGACGAAGAGAAGAGTTTAGTTATAGAAATTTTTTAAATAGCACCTTAAAAATTTATTTGGGAAAGGAAAGACGATGAGAACGCAAAGAGAAGAAAGAATTGTTTGGCTCGTAGTATGCGAAAAACCAAGCTGTAAAAAAGTTTGGGCCTGCAGAACCGACAACGGTAAAACCAATTTTTGCTCTGATTGCTCTCAAAAAAAGATAAAATGCTTCTGGAAGAGAAGAGAATATCCTGCTTTTGAGAAAATAATCACAGCACGTTGCCCACTTCACTGTGGATACTGGAATGACTAGGAAAGGAGAAGGGTTATGGCAAACAATTTCCGGACAATCAGACTTGACTTGGTTGGGGAGGCACTAATTCAATTTGAAAACGTGCTAAAACGAATAAACGCCTCAATTACGGGTTATTACTCAGAAAACCAACTTATCATCGATGTTTGGAAAAATGGAATGGCGAACTGTTTAGCAGAAGTTGAGAGGATAGAAAATGAAAATAAACTGTGTTAAAGCCAAAGAAGCGAGGTACATAAAATGGAAAAAGAGAGCAAAAAGCAAGTGGAGAAAAAGGTTGGTTGCCTTATGGATAAGAGCCAATACCACGAAGTAATTTCCGGACGTATTCAGTGCAATTGTGCTTTCTGTGATATTCCAATGAGTCAATGCGATTATTGGATACATCGAAAAGAAAGTACAGACCCAAAAAGAGAAACGTGGAAGGATTATCTATTGGGATTTTTCACCAGTTTAATCATCTTATTTTGCACAAACTGCTGCGCAATGGAACCTCAAGAGTTTGCAAAAAAGTACGAAGGATACTCAGTTAAAATCGAGTATCACTCAGTCAACGGAACACTCTTCAAAACTTTTTTCTATCATAAGTGGAAATCTAAAATCACAAAAGAAGACGGAAAAACCACTTATAGCAACGAAATAGAGGAAAACCCAACAGCTTGGATGATAACCGGAGCAGTTTTAACCGAAATGGGAGTGTTGTTTATGCCCCTAGTTTGCACAGAAATGGTCGAGAATGCCCCTCAAACTGTTTACCTGAGGAAATGTACTCAATTCAAGAATAAGATGCCTGAAAGGAGCGTTTAAAGTGAAACTTAAAGAAAAGCTAAAAAAGTACGGGATAACGGAAGCGGAGTTAGAAAAAATCCTTGTGAATAAGAAAAAACCTAAAATCAGAAACATCGACAAACTTTACAAAGACCACGAAGAAGTGAGAATAGCCGTTGTTTCCGACACTCATCTGGGTTCGATTTATGAAGATTTAGAAGCTCTGCACCATTTTTACAAACACGCCGAGAAAGAAGGTTGTGAAATAGTTCTCCACGCTGGCGATATGGTTCAAGGAAGCCACAAGATTTACAGGGGCGGAGAATACGAACTTCACACTTTTGGAGCGGAAGCCCAGGCGGAATATGTTAAAAAGAATTATCCGAGAAATTTGAAAACATATTTCATCACCGGAAACCATTCGCAAAGTTTTTGGAAGGACGCAGGAATTGACATCGGAGCCTTAATCAACTGTCCCGATATAACCTACATAGGTTCAATGCAAGCGGACATAACGATTAAAGGGATTAAATTTAGGTTAATTCATCCTTCTGGATCTCCGGCTTATGCCCTATCCTACAAAATGCAGAAGTTCGCCGAGCAGATGAGAAGCGGAGAAAAGCCAAACGTTTTCATATCAGGCCATTACCATTCGAGCGTTTATTTCTACAATAGGAATATGCATTGCCTTATGGCTGGTTCGTTCCAACGCCAAACGCCTTACCTACTTGCCAAAGGAGTAAACCCCACAATAGGTGGCTGGATACTCACTCTAAGAGGAAAGGAAGGAAGAAACATTGGGATCGATACTTCTTTTATACTTTTTCCCAAATAAGGAAATGGGAAGCTACAACGCTAGCTTCCCTCCCATTTTCTTTTCCTGTTTCCGGCAGTTTTCTTCATTGGTTTACTGCCGGAAATAAGAGGAGAAAATAATCAAAATTATGTATTACAACTACGCAAAAAAATTCAACAAATTTGGAGCTAAAAGACAAGAATACAACGGTATCAAATACGATTCTGGAAGAGAAGCACAAGAAGCAGGAGAAATTGATTTAATGATGAAAGCTGGAATAATTAAAGAAGTTAGAAGGCAAGTAACCATTCCCCTTTACATCAACGATTGTAAAATTTGTAGTTATAGAGCTGACTTTGTTTTATATTTCAAAGACGGCTTAATTCAAATTCGAGAAGTGAAAGGAATGATACTCAATGAGTTTATGACGAAGTGGAAAATGCTCGAAGCGATACTTGTAAAGAATAGTAAAGATAGAAAGAGAATTTACGAAGCGATCGGATACAAAAATCCTAAGAAGCATAGAATTGAAATGGTAATTGTTAGATAAATTTTAATTTAAAAAAAATGAACCCAGAAACAATTAAAAGTTCAATCCAAGCAGTAATAGATGGGATAACACCCCTAGCCCAAAAAATGCAAATTCCTTTAGAAAAACTGTTTGGTTGGGCGGTGAGGGAAAATTACGTGAAAGTGGCGACAGATTTACTAGATTGTCTCGGTGCAATTTTGGTTTTTTGGATAACCTATAGGGTTCTTGTTTGGGGATTACAAAAACCAAAAAAAGATAGTGGATGGGATAATAAAAACAATTTTGAAGAATATGAAGGGGTAAGAGTAGTTGGATTATTCTTAGTAATACTCTCATTAGTTATGTTTTTTGTTGGATTTTTGGAAATAGAAGATATGATAGGTAGGTTGATAAACCCAGAATACCACGCTTTGATGGACATAATAGATACTCTAGAAAATTACAACTAATCTAAAAAAATGAAAAACTTAAAATTTCGTATTTGGGACAAACAATTCAATAAATTTTTATACCAATTACCAGAAAATCACCATTTGGACTGGGAAAGATTTGATGTTCAGCAGTTTACAGGATTGACCGATAAATTAGGTAAGGATATTTACGATGGCGATGTTTTAAGGGGAGAATACGAAGTTGGGCCAGATGAGTGGAAACCATTTCTCACTAAGGTTGTTGATCTAGAACCATACAACTTCAGAGTAGACTCAACTGGATGGGAAAAGAAACAAGATGATTGCTTCAATATTGACTATCTAGAGAACAAAGAGGGTGATATATTTGAAATAGCTAGTGGAGAATTTAAAGGAGAACAATTATTTACTTGGGACGCAATGATGAGAGAAACTAAAAAGGCAGGTAAGAGAGTTCCAACAGATAAAGAGTGGAAAAAATTAGTTAAATCTAAAAAAGACATATCTAATTTAGTGTTTGCTGGCGACCGCGGTACGGATGGCACTTTCAGCCTTCTGGTATCTGGTTTCGAAGGCGTACGGGTTTTCGGTGCGTTGCCTCAGGGAACAAAAAAACCCCAAAAGAGATAAAAATGGTAGATTTATAAGCAAAAAGAAAGGTATAGATACATTGATTGATGATATTAAGGTTGAAAAAATATCTGAAATTTATAAAATTACAGATGGAAAATGGACAATTTTCGCAGAAAAAGAAAAAGGTGGAATAACATTATTAACTAATGGTGATGAAACATCATTTAATTTTATATCTTCTAAGCCAGAAAAAATTAAAGCAATAGGGGAACTAATCACTAAAGCAAGTGAATTATAATAAATATTTTAAAAAATATTAAAATAAACTTATAAATGGAGATTTTAAACAAAGACACAGAGATCAAAATAATATATGAAACCGATGAGGAGGCGAAAAAAATTCCAATTTTAATATGCAAATTAAAAGAAACGATCGGATATGGTTGGGGTGGCGTAAGAGCCACAGTCCAGACTAATAGTAATGGCACGAAACATATTTTTATAAGAAAATGGGAAGACGAAAGATAGTCTTGACTTTCTAAATATAAGTTATAGAATATATTTACAATTTAAAACGTCGAGCGAGAACCGCAGACACCTTTATTTCTTAGAGGTGTCTTTTTTTATTTTAATTAAAAAGTAAATGAACAATCTAATGCAAATGTTATCTGGTCGCAAGACCTACATTGTAGGAGTTTTAATGATAGTTTTGGGAGTCCTTCAGGGAGACAAAGAGATGATAATGCAAGGTTTGGTAGCGTGCTTTTTGCGAGCTGGTATTTCTAAAATGTAAAAATGAACCATTACTACGACGAAAATCCAGATATTTTTTCTCTTGTTTTGTTCTTAATACTAATTTATTTAATGTTAGGTGCTTTTTTTAACACCTTTTATTTTTAAAAATTTATTTTGCGTAGACAAGATTTATATGAAGCAAAAATTGTATTGCGTTTATTAACGATTTTTGTTTTATCAGTTATCTTCTTAATATCCCTAGTATGTTGGAAGATAGCGTCGGCAGGAGTGGTTTTAAAGAATATGACTAGAACAGGTGAAGTGTGGAAAGATTATGACAATAGACCGGCATATATTATCCGGAAGGAAAATTTAAAAAAATATAATTAGAACTAATGGTTAAAGTTAAAGAATTATCCAAAATAGACTTAAAAAAATTAGAGATATCCAACAAGATTACCTCTATGAAAAAGAAAATTAGAACTCAGGGACTTGGTATTTTCCTCCAAAAAAGAGTAGATTATTGGACTAATTATCTTAAAAAATTCTCAAATGACAATAAAAAAACTGCCAAACGAAGCTGATAGATACAATTGTGTGAAATTCGCACGACGATACGTTCCTAGCCTTCCCTTTGGTCTTTGGACACTTACAGACAAAAAGAAGATTATAAACTCTTACGCGCCAACTGTGGGCGATGTGGCTATAATGTCAGTAGGTTTATTTGGACACGTTGGAGTAGTCCAAGAAATTAGTGGAGAGATTATCACAATTAAAGAAGCTAATTACAAAACTGGTCAGATTACTGAGCGATCTGGTACAGCCAGCGAATTAAAGATAGTTGGATACTTTAATCCTAATCCAAAACCAAAAGATAAAAACGAATGTTATGGAATTGATGTCTCACATTGGCAAAATAAAATAGACTGGGGAAAAGTTAAAACAGATTTCGCTATTATGAAAGCGACGCAGGGAGTTAATATTTCAGACAGTACGCTGGCGTATAATCGAGAAAATGCCCGTAAAAATGGCATACTTTGTGGCTATTATCATTTTAGCGACGGGGGAGATGTGAGAAAAGAAGCTAATTGGTTTCTAAAAAACATCGGTGATTTACAAAAAGGTGAATTACTGGTGCTTGATTGGGAGATATCCCATAAAGACCCGGCTGGTTGGTGTCGAGATTTTATTTTAATTGTTAAAGAGAAGACCGGAATTATACCAATTCTTTATACTAATGAAGCGAGAGTTAAATCAATCAATTGGAAACCGGTCATTGATATAAATTCTGGCCTCTGGGTAGCTAAGTATGGAACTAATAATGGATTAAAGCAGACAAAACCAGCTTCCGGACAGTGGCCATTTTATGTTATTTGGCAATATACAAGTAAGGGGACAGTTAATGGAATTAAAGGCTGTGTAGATTTAAACTATTGTTCCTGTTCCATTGAAACACTTAAAAAATACGGTAAAAAATAAGTGTTTGGGAGGGTTTGGCAACTGGGGTGGTTTCTTAATTTTCCACGCCCAAGAAGGTTCGTTTCCTTCTTCTCCCATAATAAAAATTAAATTATCCTAATGAACCACAGATGTAGAGAAAAATTAATTTCTAGTCTTCTTTATGAAGCGGAACAATTAAGATTAACCAAGGGCAACGATTATTCTGGAACAGAGGACGTAAAAATTAATTAATATATATGAGTTATAGAGAAAATCCAAAGGAATATATGAGGAAATATTACCAGCAACACAAGGAGGTTATAAAAACTAGAATGAGAGAATATCATTGGGATAATAGAGAACAAAGACTGGCTTATAATAATAAATATAGACTAGAAAATATGGATAAAATCATAAAACATCGGAAAGAAGCTAAAATATGGTTAAATCCTATGAGAAAAGAGTATTTAAATAAGTACAGAAAACAAAAATTAAGAAAAACACATTTTAGAATAGAAAACATTATTTCTTGTAGACTTTATAAGTCTATTAAATTTGGGTGTACGGATAGAAAATGGAAAAATGTCCTTGGTTATGGAACAGAAGAATTAAAGATTCACATAGAAAAACAATTTAAAAAGGGAATGTCTTGGAATAATTATGGTAAATGGCAATTAGACCATATTATTCCAAAAAGATATTTTATATATGAAAATTTTAATGATATTGGTTTGAGGATTTGTTGGTGTTTAGATAATATTAGACCAGAATGGTCTGAATTAAATAATAAAAGAAAAACACTATGAACTATAAAGATAGGGAATTATTAATATCTGAAACGTTAGAAAAAGCAATGGAAACAAGGAAAACAAAGGGCAAAGACTATTCTAATTCCGATGACCAAAATTCGAACTTTAAGCGCCTAAGTCAAAAATTGAATCTCTCTCCTGAAACAATTTTATGGGTTTATTTAACAAAGCACCTAGACTCAATTGAAACTTTCATCAGAGAAGGAAAAGTAGCCAGTGAGCCGATAGACTCAAGAATTATTGACTCGGTTAATTATCTTTTAATTCTTCACTCTTTGATCAATGAAAAAGAAAATTAAACTTGAAATAGAGATTGAAGAAAAAGATGAGTTCGAAATAAATGAAAAAATAAAAACAATTAAAGAAAATATCAATTATCTATTGATGGAATGTGGCGTTGTTGATAAAAAGTGGAAAATTAAAACTTGTCCTAAATAAGTCAAATTTATTGAATAAAATATAAAAGTATTATATATTTGGTTAAAGAATAATTGACAGGTAAAATAAAAATGTATAAGGTTAAAAACTTATATTTAAATAAAAAAAATGTTGCAAACAGCAAGCCAATTTTTTCAAGTAATTACTGGTATTCTTGGTTCAGTTGTATTTCTTGCTGGAACAATAGCATTATTTAGAGGAGGTTGGAGAAGTTTCAAAAAAATATCTTCACTAGCAGATAAAGGAAACGCCTTTATTGATAATATTTTTCCGGATATGCTTGATCATTTCTGCAATACGGAAAGAGTCCCTAGAGATATTATGCCAAGGTGGACAACTATAATGTCTGGACTCACAAAAAGTCAAAGTCCATTAGCAATATCAAAAAAAGGAGAATATTTAATTAAAAAATCTGAAATTGACCAAGTATTTAACATTAATAAAGAAAACTACGCACTGAGAATAAAAGAAACTATTAAAGATAAAACAACTAAGTATCAACTGGAAACGGAATGTATTCGTCTAATCTCATTATTATTTAGGTCTGATGATTCATCCCTAGATCCTGTCAAAAATTTTATGTATGAGAACCCAAATAAGTTAAAGAGTGTAGATATTTATATCTTAATGGGATTACTTTTGCGTGATCATATTATAAAAGAACATCCTGATTGGATAAAATAAATCAATGAAAAAAATAATAATCTATCTAGCACTATTTCTATCGTTTTCTGGTGTAGCCCAAGCTCGTTCAGGTTGTTGCTCTTGGCACGACGGAGTTTGTGGTTGTGATACTTCAACAGGAGAACAAAGATGTTGCGACGGTACGAATAGCCCTAGTTGCACTTGCCAGTATATTCCACCGGAGTCTCCAAAGCCCCAAAAAGTAAACAAGCCCGTCATTATTAAAGTTCCTTCGCCATCCGTCGAGAATATCAGAAAGGAAATAAACGCTGTGCAATTAAAGTATTTCAGAAACCCAAATGGTTTTCGGGAAAGATTGATAAAACAGATCTGTGACTATCTTGGGGCAGGAGTAGAAGAAGTGGCGACACAAGTTTATACTATGTTGCCCGATGTTAAGTAATTTTTATGGATAGTAATAAAATAAACTTCAAGGAAAAACAATGGTCACATTATAGAAATCTAGATCATATTTATTGTCCAGCTCTAAAATCATTAGTTAAGTTCAATTCTGATGGATTTTATCATATGATAAATAAAACAAATCGTAGAAAAAGAACTGCTAGGGCACAGCATTCCAGACTTGCTTTAATACCACTCATTAAACCGACTATAAAACTAGCCAAAAAAATTAACGAAACAAGAATAGAGAAAAAGAAAATGTTAAATGGTCAAAAAATAATCACTTGCTACGCATTAATTGCAAGAGTTGGAAAAGATCTGTGTCCTATAAAAGTTATAATAAGAAAAATATCTAATGGTTCTTATTTTTTTCATAGCATAATGAGGTTAAATACAAAAAAACACCCCGATTAAGAGTGTTCTTTGGTGTGCTTGTTATCAGCTTAGATATATCTTGGCCGATTAGGGGCTTTCGCCCACAAGCACAATATCATAATATCATAGGTGTATTTTCTGTCAAGAGTATTGAAAAAAACGAAAAAATAATCTAACTTTTATTTAATAACCTTTCCTTCTAGATTTTTTAACCTTTTTGAGTGGAAAGATACTTAATTTAGTAGGTTTAAATGTCTTTAGTTTAGGAACTTTAAACATTTTCATCGGGATAAACTTTGGTGCTTTTGGGGTTTTAGCTTTCGCCATAAATTTTAATTAATAATAATGAATGAAACAGAACATAAAATAGATGGAAAAAAAGCAAATAGAAATCGGGGTATTTTGACGGTAATTGCTGGATTTATTCTTATGTACATCATGATACAAAATGGTGGTGGATTTAATAGGGGTATTGGAGCAGAGAGTTCTGGGGCTAATATGAGTAGTCTTATATTTTGGATATTAAGTATTTACTTGATTATATCTGGAATAATAAGAATTAGAAAAGAATATAAAAGCAATAAAAAGCAAGAAAAAATATTAGAGGAGATAAAACCTAATCGACACAACAATAAACCGAGTAACAAACTAATTATCGCAATTTTATTATTTTTTGCTTTGGTTTTTGGAATTTATTTTTATTGGCACTCAATTAGGCCATCAGAAATAAAATCTTTTTGTAATCATCAGGCAATGGAAAACACTAAAAATACTTGGAAGAAAGATAGAGATAAAGAGTATGAATTTCTTTATCAAGAATGTTTAAGAAGTAAGGGGTTATAATAAATTTATGAGGATAAATTTAGCAATCATAATAGGACTTTTTTTGGAAAAAAACATTCTAATACCTATTACTTTTTTTATATCCAGTATTATTGATTTATTTACTAGGAAATGGGTAATGTCTGATAGACTTGGTAGTTGGACAAATAGTTTGTATCATCATTATTTTTAAATGGATTTGTAATTAATTTTATGTTTGATAAATATCTAAAAATTAGTATTTCATTAGGATTATTAATAATATCATTATCACTGTCTTATTATTTTGTAATATTTATTCCCAAAAAAGAATCTATAAGAATAGAAAGAGAAGATCAAGAAAAAGATAGAAAAATAAAGGAAGAGAATGATAAAAAAAAGAATGATGCCACTAAAGAAATTCTTCTTTTAGAATGGAGACAGGACTGTTTAAAAAAGGTTGATGAAGAAAGACAATTATTTTGGAATAAACAGTGTAAAACACGGGGATTAAAAGACGATTGCCCCTTACCGCAAACAATTTTTGATAGAATCGAAACATCTATGCAAACAGAAAAAGAAAATTGTTTTAAACTAACTAATATTCCTAATAATTAAATAATTAAAATGCTAGAAAAATACGAAGGTGAGATTATTGTTTATTCCGTGGTATTTGTTTTAATAATGTTGGCTATTAGACAAACATTTCCTAGTTTTAGAATAAGAAATTTGGCACTAAGCAATTTAATAAAATTAAAATCAATTTTTAAAAACAAAGAAAAAAAACTTCAAATAAAGAGAGAAATAGTAGAAATTTTAAATGGTATTAAATCTCTAACAATTTTATTCCTAATTATCCTTTTAATTTTAGTGGAAATAACTTTATTTTTTATATTACCAGTATTATCCATAATACTAATGGTAATATTATTTTTATTTATTTTTAACACAATCCAAGACAAGACAGAATTTGTTGGGTTTGTTATGTGGATTATATTTATAGCTATTCTAGCGAGCGTTGTTTCTAAAATATTACTACTTTAAGCCACTTCTTGTATTCTTTCTGTCTCCCCATTTAACCACCTGATACTCTAGGTTTTTTCTACCAAATTTTTTAGCCTCTTGTTTATTTAGGAACACTAAATCAAGGTTTTTACCCCCATATCTCTTATTCATCACATCTTCAACAACAAACTTACCCATTCCCTTTATCTCAACTTCTGTACCAAAGGGATAATAGTTGCTTGCCACCATTCTCTTTGTTATTTGTTTACCGGATGCTGTAATATTAGGAGTTGAGTCCGTTTCGTCTTTGCTTGGAGTGTAGGCACTCATTTCTCCAGTTTTCCAGCCTAATTCTTTTTGTGGAATATTACTATTTAGTTCAATTTGTTTGGGCTTAGGAGTTGCTTGTGGTTTAATCACTGGTTGTTTTATTGGTGTTTGGTTTAGATTATTTTCAGTTGATTGGGCTTGAGTTTGATTAATATCTGGACTATTTTTTTCCGAACTAGATAAAACATCCATTAAGGCTGTTTTACTTATTCTTCCCATTTCATCAACGGGAAGTTTATTTATTCGTTGAGATAATTTGCCCAACCCAGTAGAAACACTACCAGCAAATCTGGGAGAAGCCATTAGCCCACCAACGGCGGCTCCTGGTACTGCTCCTAATAATCCTCCAGCTAAATAACCCGCTCCAGCAGTTCCAACCATACTTCCTCCCAAATTAGATATTATTCTACTTGACAATCCCCTTGGAAACCAATCTGTAAACATACTTCCAACAATTTCATCTAACACCTGCTGTCCAGTTTCTTTTCCGAGCCTTTCAACTAATTTCTGTTTGAACGCATTATTGTTTCTAAAGATGGAAGTTAGTTTATTAAGTGCTGTGGAAGGACTGTGATTTTTGCCCAAACTCAACTCTTTGACCAATTGATTTATAAACTCCGATTCTTTGGAATATTTAGCGTTCATTTCCGCTATTTGGGGAACTTCTTTTGATAAATAGTCTTTTAGTGACCCCGACATTGTCGTGATGATTTTATCAAAAGGTTTGGAGTCAGCAGATCCTCTAAAATAACTATCTGTAATTTGCTTTAATGTATTGACACCTTTTGGAGTAAAATCATCCCATTTTTGAATTCTATCGAGTATTTCTACTATCTCGTTTTGTTGAGTTTTTGGAAGAGGTGTTTTAGTAAAATCTAATACACCATTAGTAGTACTGATATTGAATTTTTTAAGGGTATTTTGAACAGTATTATTAAATTTATTAAGATTGAGAGTTACATTTTGAGGTATTTGTTCTAATGCTTTCTCATAATTATTATTCCTCTGTTCAATCATATTATTTAGCCCTTGTTTTGCTTTATTA
>JAJXYH010000050.1 GCA_021780675.1 bacterium | reverse complement strand
TAGTTGCATCCGACCTTTTAACCAAAGCATTACAAGGAATATTTACGGAAAAAGAGCAAAATCAAATTATTAATAAAACTTTAAGTAATATCAAAAAAAATAACTAATGAAAAATAAATTTATAAAACAGCTTGCACTTGCTAGCTATACCAAAAATAAACTTGATCAGACAAAAGTAAATAAAATTATAAAAAATTTAACAAGACTTGAACTTAAAAAATATATAAAGGCAATAAAAAATTTAGAAAAGCAAAAAGTAGTTTATGTTTATTCATCTATTAAATTAAATAAACTAAACGTACAAGAATTTAAAAAAGTTTTTACCCAAAAAGAAATTGTTTTTCTTGAAGACAAATCATTACTTGCCGGCATAAAAGTCGTAAATAACGACTTGGTATACGAAAATAACTTAAGCAATAATTTTGAAAACTTAATAAACTATTTAAATAACTAATTATGCAAGATTCAGATCAAATTATAAAAAATTTAGAAAAAAGACTCGCATCATTTAATATGGATTCGAGCGTAAAAAACGTAGGAACCGTTGAAAAGAATACAGACGGGGTAATTGTTGCATCGGGACTTTCAAAGGCAATGATGTCAGAGCTCGTTATTTTTCAAAACGGCTCCCAAGGAGTAGTTCTAAACTTAGATGAAGATTACTGCTCGATAATTTTACTGGATAAAGCAACAGATATTAGCGAGGGTGACAGCGTTAAGACAACCGGTATACTTTTAAGCATAGAAGTATCAGAAGGCTTAATCGGAAGAGTTGTTAATCCGCTTGGTGTCCCTCTGGACGGAAATGCCAAAATAAAAAACGGCAAAAAAATGCCTTTGGAAAAAATTGCAGCCGGTGTTGTTGAAAGAGAACCGGTTGATACTCCTGTTAAAACCGGAATCAAAGCAATCGACACCATGGTCCCTATTGGAAGAGGACAAAGAGAATTAATTATCGGAGACAGGGGTATTGGAAAAACAGCCATTGCAATCGATACTATTATTAACCAAAAAAAGGCTTCAAAGGTTAAAGACGTAAAACCGATGCTTTGTGTATACGTAGCTATTGGGCAAAAACAAAGTAGAGTTGCGCAAGTCATAGAGAAATTAAAAGAAGCAGGCGCAATGGAATACACAACAGTTGTTGTTGCATCGGCATCAGACCCGGCCGCACTTCAATATCTTGCTCCATACGCAGGTGTTTCTATAGCCGAATACTTTATGGAAAAAGGCCAGGATGTCCTGGTGGTATACGATGATTTAACCAAACATGCATGGGCATATAGGCAAATTTCCCTGGTTTTAAGGCGCCCTGCAGGCCGTGAGGCATATCCGGGAGACATTTTTTACCTTCATTCAAGGCTTTTGGAAAGAGCGGTAAAAATGAATAAGCAAAACGGCGGTGGCTCTATTACTGCCCTTCCAATCATCGAAACCCAAGCAAACGATATTTCAGCCTACATTCCCACCAACGTTATTTCCATAACCGACGGGCAGATTTTCTTACAACCGGATCTTTTTAATGCGGGGGTAAGACCGGCAATAGATGCAGGAAACTCCGTTTCAAGGGTTGGAGGTGCTGCCCAAACTAAAGCAATTAAATCAGTTGCCGGAAAAATGCGCCTGGAACTTGCACAATACAATAATTTGGCTGCTTTTGCACAGTTTGGATCGGAATTAGACGAATCAACCACTAAACAGCTAGAAAGAGGTAAAAGAACAATTGAAATATTAAAACAGCCTCAATATCAACCTTTATCTGAAAGCCATGAATTTTTAAGTATATTTTTGGTAACCAGTGGTGTTATGGATGATATTTCTCTAGATGATGTTTCAAGATTCGAATCAGAATTCCATTCATTTGTAGAAAGAAAAGATAAAAAACTTTTGGAAACCTTATCAACAGGCGATAAACCAACAGATGACACTTTGAAAAAAATTGAGAAATATGCACAGGACTTTAAGAAAGGATTTTCATAAAAAATGGCAACACTTTTAACTTTAAAAAGAAGAATTAAAACCGCATCTAATGTCTCTAAAACAACTAAAGCTATGCAGATGATTGCTGCATCTAAGCTAAAAAAGGCTCAGGAAGCAGCAGAAAGTTCAAAACCATACGTAGAAAAGTTGGACTTTCTATCAAAAGCTATCGAACAAAAAATCGATAAAGACAATCTAAATCCTTATATGACTGCCAAAAACGACATAAAAACTAAACTTTTTATCGTAATTTCCCCAGATAAAGGACTTTGCGGCGGAATGGTAACAAATTTAATCAGAGAAATTCTAAGGCTTACCAACAATGAAAAAGCATATTATATTACCGTTGGTAAAAAGGCAGAAAAATTAGTTGCTTCTCTTAATAAAGAAATTGTGGCATCTTTTCCTTTTGGCACTACCCTGCCGCCATTTAAAACTGTTTTTCCAATTACCAAAATTATCGATGAATATTTCTTAGGCAACAAAGTATCCCAAGTTTTAATAATTTCCACCAAATTTAATAGCGTTTTTTCGCAGGAACCATTTTCTAATACAATTCTACCTGTTAAACTTGAAGAAAACCTTGGCCAAAACAACTCAAAAACACTATTCGAACCCGACGTTAACCTCCTTTTACCTGACCTTTTACAACATTATTTAGAAATGGTAATATATCAAAGCTTCCTAGATTCCTTTGCATCCGAACAAGCATCAAGAATGATTGCTATGAAAAATGCAACGGACAATGCTTTAGATATTATTGAAGAGCTTAGGCTCGAATATAACAAAACCAGGCAAGAGAAAATAACTAATGAATTATTAGATATAGGAGGTAGTTCACAGGTAGCTTATGAGTAAAAATACTGATGGAATTATAGTTGGAATCGCAGGACCGGTCCTAAACGTTAGGTTTGAGGGTAATAGCCCTCTTGTTAACGAGGCTTTGGAAATAGAGTTAGATAAAAACGAAACGCTAATGCTTGAAACTGCTTTAGTATTGGGCGATAACGAAGTAAAAGCCTTAGCAATGGGATCAACAGACGGATTATCAAGGGGAATGAAAGTAAAAAGAACATTTGCTCCGATTAAAGTACCTGTCGGACCTAAAACATTAGGAAGAATCTTTAACGTCTTAGGTAAACCTGTTGATGGAGAAAAATTTGATGCAAAACAAAAAGAAGTTAGTTTTGAACCTATCCATAAACATGCACCTACTTTGGCAGAACAGGAAACAAAACCACAAATCTTAGAAACAGGCATAAAAGTTATTGATTTAATGGCACCGTTTACTAAGGGAGGAAAAACAGCGGTATTCGGAGGAGCAGGAGTTGGTAAAACCGTCATTGTTAAAGAACTTATCAGAAACATTGCTAAGGAGCATAAAGGCCATTCTGTTTTTGCAGGAGTAGGTGAGCGAACCAGGGAAGGAAATGACTTGTGGCTTGAGATGAAAGAAGCAAACGTTTTAGATAAAACAGTAATGGTTTTTGGTCAAATGAACGAACCTCCTGCAAATAGACTAAGAGTCGCCTTAACCGCACTTACAATGGCAGAATACTTCAGGGACGTTAAAGGTGAAGACGTACTTCTTTTTATCGATAATATTTTTAGGTTCGCTCAAGCAGGATCGGAAGTATCTGCTCTTTTAGGCAGAATGCCATCGGCTGTAGGATACCAGCCTACCCTTTCATCCGAGATGGGAGAAGTTCAGGAAAGGATTACATCTACCAAAAAAGGTTCTATAACCTCTGTTCAGGCAGTATATGTTCCTGCAGACGACTATACAGACCCGGCTCCGGTTACCGTATTTGCACATTTAGATGCAACTGTAGCATTGGAAAGGTCTATCGCAGAACAAGGTTTATATCCTGCTGTTGACCCTCTTAACTCAACTTCAAGGATTTTAGATCCAAATATCGTCGGGAAAGATCACTATGAAGTTGCCCGTGGTGTTAAGAAAGTATTGCAAAAATACAAAGATTTACAGGATATCATTGCGATCTTAGGAATTGACGAATTATCCGATGAGGACAAGTTAACTGTTGCTAGAGCCAGGAAAATTCAAAGATTTTTAAGCCAACCGATGTTTGTTGCAGAAGTATTTACAGGAACTCCCGGTAAATATGTAAAAATTGAAGATACCGTTAAAGGATTTAAAGAGATCTTAGAAGGAAAGCACGATAAGCTCCCTGAACAGGCATTTTACATGACAGGAACAATCGAAGAAGCCGTAAAGGCCGGAAAATAATGAAACTGTTTTTAGAAATAATTACCCCGACTAAAGTTGTTTTATCGGAAGAGGTGGATGAACTCACTATCCCAACTGCAGAGGGAGAAATATCGGTTTTACCAAACCACGTAAATTTACTTACAAAAATAACACCTGGTGAAATGATCATAAGAAAAGGAAATAAATCTGACCTTTTTGCAGTTACCGGCGGATTCCTGGAAATTTCTAATAATAAAGTGAGTCTTTTGGCGGATTATGC
Organism: bacterium; assembly: GCA_021780675.1. Taxonomy (GTDB): domain Bacteria; phylum Patescibacteriota; class Microgenomatia; order Levybacterales; family UBA12049; genus DAHWUP01. The sequence goes on along the minus strand of JAJXYH010000050.1, from coordinate 7,953 downwards.
AATTCATGCAGACGACATAGAAATTGCCAAGGTTGAAGAAGCAAAAGAAAGAGCGCAAAAAGCTATGAAGGAAAAATTAACCGAAGATGATTTTAGAGTCGCAAACGCAGAACTTGCCAAATCCTTACTCCAACTTAAAGTTGCCAGAAAACGAAAAGTCAGAGTATAAAACCCTGATTACTTGCTTCTTTTACTTTAATTTCCTAAAATATACAAAGTGCCAACGTGGCTCAGTGGTAGAGCAAGTGTTTCGTAAACACTAGGTCGTGAGTTCGATTCTCACCGTTGGCTCACTATGAGAAGGTCAAGACTTACAAAAAGGACAGAAAGAAGTACAAGAAAAACTATAGTTCTAAGTATTATAGGCATTGTTGTTATTCTTTTTTTGCTTCTAAAATTTGGATTGTCATTTCTTATAGATTTTAGTTTATTTATTTCCGGATCAAAAAACCAGCAAACTACCACTAATCAAAACCAAATAAACTATATCGCAGCTCCGGTTCTTGATCCAACTTTTTCGGCAACCAACAGCGCAAGTGTTACAATTACCGGAAGTGCAGATAAAAATAAGAACATTTACCTTTATATCAATAACACTCAAGTCGACCAAACCATCTCAAACGGTAAAGGGAAATTCACATTCGTAGAAGATTTGAGTAAAGGACAAAACCAAATAAGCGCAAAAGTTAAAGATAATGATAAAGAAAGCGATTCTTCAAATACTTTAACTATTACTTATCTAAATTCCCAGCCAAAACTGGACGTATCCTCGCCTACTGATGGACAACAGTATAAAAAAGACCAAAATACCGCCACCGTAACCGGCTCGACCGACCCCGGGGTCTCGGTAACCGTAAACGGATTTTGGGCGCAAATCGATGATGCGAATAATTTTACTTACATACTCACACTAACTAACGGAGATAACGAAATTAAAATTATTGCCACAGACCAGGCCGGCAATAAAACGGAAAAAGACCTTAAAGTAAACTACTCACAATAATATATGTCCTTAAAAAACCTTCTACTTAAAATTTACCGCTTAACTTTAGTTAAAAAAGCATTCTATAAAGTTAATTTGCACCTTTATAAAATTTCTTTAAGGGGAATCGGCATACTTAATTCGGAAGGCGGGGAAATTACCGGTGAAGACAACTTATTAAAAAACTTAAGTGAGACATATAAGATAAAAACAGTATTCGATGTAGGGGCAAATGACGGAGGATATTCAAAAACGTTAAGAGAATCTTTTCCCAAGGCAACTATTTATGCTTTTGAACCGCAACCCGAATCTTTTAAAAGACTTTCAAAAGTAAGTATAGCTAATAATTTAAAAATTTATAAATTGGGCTTGGGAAAGGTAGAAGAAACTTCTAAAATTTGGGACTTTGCAGATGACGCTAAACTAAAACATACGCAACCGACCTCAACACTTGCTTCAATTTATAAAGATGTAATCGAACAATACCATGGACAAAAATCCATGTCTTTTGATATTAAAATTACTACTTTAGATAAATTCACCAAACAAAACAGGATTCTCTCAATCGATTTTATTAAAATTGATACCGAAGGAAACGAATATAACGTACTCCTTGGAGCGAAAGAATTAATTTCTGGTAATAAAATAAAAGTTATCCAGTTCGAATTTAATGAAATGAATGTCTACAGCAAAACTTTCTTTAAAGATTTTTATGATTTATTGCCAAATTACGAATTTTTTAGATTAATGCCCGATGGAATAATTGCTTTAGGTCCTTACAGACCCTTAAATTATGAAATTTTTGCTTTTCAAAACATATTGGCGGTAAATAAAAACTTTACAAAACTAATTAGACCCTTCTGTTAATCCGATTAGTATAAAAAGCCACTCCAGAATAAATACATAAAATAAGCTGTTAATAAACAAGCTGTCTATCAAAAGTCCGGCCAAAACTACAAAAAGCACAATTCCGCTGCTTTTAAAATTTATTTTCGCTAAGACAAATGTTTTAAAAAGCATATACAAATAAACAAAAAATCCCAAAAAACCGGTGGTGGCAATCACGAAAAGCAGGCTTGCATCTGTTCCTGCCCCGGAATGGGTTACTTGCCAAAATATTCCATAAAGCCCAACCTTAGCCTGAGCATATCTATAGGCATTAAAGCCTACTCCTAATATTGGATTGTCTTGTATCACCTTTAAAGCAATGTTTAAGGACGAAAACCTTTCAGTTGTAGAAACTACTCTAAGAAGGTCTGTTCCTTCCGTTTGGAATGCTCTTGGGGAAACAAATATCATTAATATTAAAAAAAGAATCGAAATAAATATCAATTTCTTTTTGCCGATTAAGAATAAATAAACCACTACCGAAACAAATAGCATCATCAACGCACTTCGTGAATAAGTTAAATAAACTGCAAAAAACGATAAAATAGATATCAAAAGATATATTGAATTTTTTATTTTGGAAAATGTTTTATAGTGTTTTCTTAAGATATCTAAACTAAAAATAAAAAAGATATTAAAAAATGTTCCTGCAAAATTTGGATCCAAAAAGACGGAAGTCATACGGTAAAGGTGTTCGTCCCAGCCGAACTTAAATAGAGGTTTTAAGCTTGGGAAGAAAAAGTACTGAAAATATCCTAAAAGCACCACTATTAATCCCGATGCAAACATGTATTTATTAATTTTTACCTTAAAATCTTTAGAAAAATCCTTAACAATAAAATACAAAAGTGTGTAAGAAATAAACCTTACAAGGTACGAACCCGAAATCAAAAATTTAATAAGACCTAACTGGGGGAAATTAATAAGTAGCGACACCAATCCGACTGCGCAAAATAATGCTAAAGGTTTAAATAGAAAGTATTGCCTAATCTTTTTAAGATTAAATTTTAAAATTATCCAGTAAATCACTAAAACTGCCAGTACTAAATCATTTAAAGTTAAGGCAACACCGTTTGAAAGTTCTATTCTTGCTAATACTCCTGTTGGAAAAGTAAATAGAAATAAAATAAAAAGCTTTTCTAATATCTTCATAATTTTGAATACAATTTAACTTTCGATAAGTTATTATAATAGATCATTTGCCAATTTGAAAAACTTTTTGGAATTTCACCGTTTTGCACAGCTATATAATTAAATTTATCCTTACCTTTTAAAAAGGATGAATCGATAAAAGGAAAGTCAACATAATATAAATTATGAAAACCGTATAACAATACAGTATCTGTATTCTTAATATGAGATTTAAAATAACCATCAGTATCGTAAAAATCTCCGAAGTTAAAATTTAGATTTTTAGTTAAAAATGTACTCTTGCTTTCTAACCCCAAAACTACGGGAACAAATTTATAATTCGCAACAGCACGGTAGAAAAAAGAAAGGACAGCTAAAAAGATAATTATTACATATGAAATTCTAATAAGTGCTTTATCTTTTATAAGGCTAATCGTGTAAACAATAATCAGTGAAAATGCGGGAAGGAATGGAACTAAAAATCTACCGCCTCTTGGCTGCTGGGTTAAGAACCAGAAAAGAAACGAAAAAAATACATAAGCAGTCATTAGTTTAATTAAAGAATTGTATTTTTTAAAGTTTATAAATATTAAGGGAATAAATATTAAATATATCGGGGAAAGCGGATCGTTTAACCCTAAAAACATTTTATATAAATCACCGGGAATACTTAAAAGGCCCGGTAATACAAAAACTTTGCCCGCATCTACATTTGCATTGCTAAAATATGGATACAAAAAGTAACCCGATTTAAGAAAAGAAAATACAAGCCATGGTAAAATAACGATTAAGCATGATACTGCAACAGACAAAATATGTTTTAAGATCAGTTGATACTTATACTTACTTCTTATGCTAACAAAAATTACTAAGCTAAGGAAAATAAATAGCGAGCTAAGAGATACTAATTTAACCGAAACTGAAAATCCTATCATAAGACCCAAAATTAAAGCTCTATTTATAGTTTTATTCTCATACCAATCAATAAATGCCCAAAATGACATTACTTCAAAAAATGCGCGGGCAAGGTCTACATAGGCAGTGATTGATTCCCAACCTACTACAAGGTTTGAATAAAATATAACGGCTGAAAGTAATGCATACCTCCTGTTTACAAATTTTCTTGCAAGTAAATACATTGATATCATTGTTAGTAATCCAAATGAAAAATGTGTTAATTTGGGTAAAATCTCGTTACCTAATGAAAGACCGGCAATATAAAGCATTTCCACAAGCTTTGGAAGGTCGCTGTAGTACAGTAAATTACCCGGAATATGAAATATTTTATGGCTCTCCAGGAAAATTTTGGGTAATGTTAAGTGGTACCATAATGCATCAAAGGCTATCTCAGGTCCCAATGCTCCAATAAAATTTATAATTATCTGTATAAAAAGAAGAGTCAGTAAAACAACAAAGAAAGTATCCTTATAATTTAATTTTATTATTGTTAAATTTTTTATAAATGAATTTTTAAAAAAAAGAAAGAATATTGCTATCCAATAAACAATTGTCGAAGCAATAATAATATTTTTATATAAAAGTCCGAAGACCCCTAAGGTAAATATTAATAACGAAAATGCTCCTATAGAATAGGCTATCTTAAACATATATTTATCCTGCAGGCAAGATTTAAAATAAAAATCAATATTAGCGCTATGCTCCAAATTATAAATGTTATCCTTACTATTCTTTCGTCCATAATAACCACAACTTTGCCCTGACTAAAAATGAATGAAAACTCATCATAAGGGCAAATACTAAACCTTCTATTCCGTCTAAAAATCCTAATTTAAAAATGTAATTTAAGATAAATTTGGCCTTAGGATATGCAATGATTTCCCATGCGGAAACTGATTTTTTTAAGTTATACAATTCTTTGGCACGAATAGTCGAATAAAAATTTATCTCTTTTAAGAATTCATTAACCGTTTGGTGCGGAAAGTGAATAATATAATTTTCAAACTCTCCTATAGGCTTAGTTGCCTCCCACACTTCATGGACACTACCCTTCCATTTCCCTTTATCTTTCCTTGCAAGCCGCAATAAACTTATACTTGCGGTTTCTCCGTGCTTTAGGACCCTGCCCCAAATTACATCTTTTCTGGGAATATTAAATCCATTATATTTAGATTTATCCCGTTCTCTAATTAAAAATGTATTTATTTCTTCTCTAAATTCGTCTCTTACTCTTTCATCCGCGTCTATAAATAAAATCCATTCATATTTGCATTTCGAAAGTGCATAATTTCGCTGCGCCGAAAAATCATTTTCCAGTCTTCTCTTATAAAAGTGAATATTTTTGTTGTTTTTAAAGCTTTTTACAACTTGTTCTGTTAAATCGGTTGAAAAATCATCAACAATAACTATTTCATCCGCCCAGGATACGCTTTCAAGACAATCCAGAATATTTTTTTCTTCGTTTTTTGTAATAATTGCTACCGAAATCATATTTTTAATTATATAACCTTTTTATATACAATTATTTGATTTTGCGTTTCCTCTATAAAGATCTTGATTTTCTGTGGGGTATTACTCATAGGATGGCCTTCCCACCAAAGTAAATATTCATAATTTGAAAGAAAACTTTCATACTGGCTGTTTACCCCTTTTCCTACTAAATTATATTTTTCGCCGTTTGAAAGACTGATAATCTTATTTACAGCATCTTGGCGTAATTTGAACTCGTTATATGAATTATCTTTCAAAATTGCCGCATAAATATTTACTGCAATTACCACAATAAACACCAGATATCCTATTTTCCCCTTTAGGGTAACAAAATCAAGAAAAACTGCAAAAGTAAGTATTACAAATGGAAATAAAATAGGAAGATAAGCATCGGATGCGGTTTTGTTCACAATAATACCCGCATATTCCAGGAAAAGTAAACTCAATAGTAAACCAATAGATAGATTGCGGCTCTTTTTAAATTTAATAATTAAATACAAAACACTTAAAATAAATAAAATTAAAGCAACGTACGTGCTTTGTGAATATATAAGACCGGAAATACTATTTAGTATATATTCTATAAATTTATAAACCTCAAATTGCCCGGTTGCCGCATGTCTTACGAATAAAAAACTTAAAGGTTTATAAAGTATCCACCCTACAAAAACAACTGTCTGTTTAAAACCGTTAAACACATCATAAATTAACACCGGAAGCATAGGCACTACAAATGCTAATAATGATATAAATAAGACCCGTTTCTTCTTAATATTAATAAACCATTCTTTCTTTCTAAACCACCCGAATATAAAAATAGCTAAAAAGAAAAACGCTAAACTGAATGTGGCAAGCTCCAGGTTGTAAAGAATTACAATACAAAAAATTATAAGCGGGAAATAGGCTTTACTGCCTCTCACCCATTTATAAATTGAGTAAAAATATACCAGTGCAAAAAATGGTATTAGACTCGGATCAAAAGGCATTCTATCCGAAAAAACAATCAGTGGAGAAACCGAATATAAAAGGGAGGAAAATAAGCCTACCTTTATAGAAAACATCTCCTGCCCAACCTTAAATATCAATATAGTTGACAGTAAACCAAACAATATTGTTAAATATGCTCCCGAAAACGGGTTAAATTTAAAAATAACAAGTACAACAGAAAGCATATACGTCCATATCGGACCCTGATGTAACCAAGTATGGCTTGAAGTAATACCTACAAACGGAATTTTTCCATTCAATAACATATCCCTTGCCGAAATATAAAACCAACCCTGATCTCCGATAAATGGCATACCGTTTTGTAAATTTAAAAATCTTAAGAATATTCCTATTAATATGGTAAGTGCTAGCAATAGATGCACTTTAGAAATTTTTAAAATTGTTTCTAAGACGAGTGCCTTAACTATCCCAAAATGTTTTTTATAGTACAGGAATCTGCTTCTTTCAAAATACTTATCACGTGTAGTAAGCTGTTCTGTGCTTTTACCAACCTCATGGATTATTTTTGAATTCGAATTAATGTATAAATCTAACCCCAGTTTTCTTACCCTTTTTGAAAGGTCGTTCTCTTCAAAATATAGGAAAAAATCTTCATCAAACCCCAAAACTTTATCAAAAGTTTCTTTTAAAATCATTAAAGCAGCGCCGTATACTGTTTTCACTTTTAAAACCGGTTTTTTATTCCATTCTTTTAAGGAATAATACTGCGACACTCCTAATTTAGGAAACTTTTTTCTAAGCCAGGAAAATGTAAATATGCCATTTAATAAATTTAATTCTTTATAGCCCTGTCTATCCAGTGGCTCACCGCTTCTTTGTAAAATAAGCGGAGACACAATCCCGGCATGGCTTTTATTTTCAAGAAAATCAAACAAAATGTTGATAGCATCTTTTTTAACTTCGGTATCGGGGTTTAAAAACAAAAGGTATTTTCCTGTTGCTTTACTTGCTCCTAAATTATTTCCTTTGCCAAATCCTAAATTTCCCTTTGCATCAATGTATTTAACATTTTTAAATTTCTTTAACCCGTCTCTTAATTTATTTTCCTTGGAATTATCTACAACAATTATTTCGTAACTTACTTTTTGTGTATTTTCGTTAATTGAATTAACACACCTAATAACTTTATCTCCAACTTTATAATTAACAATAATTACAGATACATTCATGTTAAACTTAATAATATTTTTTCTAATTCATTGCCCCGTTTTTCCCATGTCCATTTATTTATAACCTCTTTACGGCCATTTTCACCCATTTGCCTTGCAAGTTCCGGATCGCTTAATAATATTTTAATCTTTTCTGCTAATTCATGGCTGTTTCTATTTATCAAAAAACCTGTTTTTTTATCTACAACTGTTTCCCTATAACCTCCCTCATTAACGGCAATAACCGGTACGCCGCAGGACATTGCTTCAAGCGGTACCAGTCCAAAAGGTTCATTAATTGCAAGGCATACCACGATTTTACTATTTTGATAAATCCTAACCATCTCT
>JAJXYH010000028.1 GCA_021780675.1 bacterium | reverse complement strand
CCGACTTATTAAATCCATTAATAGGTTTATTAATGGGGGGATTAAATCTTAACAAAGCATATATAATGGCCGGAGCAGCGAAATTAATGTGGGGGGATTTTGTTAGCGTAGCTATAGATTTCCTTGTTGTTGCTTGTGTAGTTTATTTTGGCGTTAAATTGCTTAAGTTAGATAAATTAGATAAGAAAAAAGAATAACGCATATTCTAAAAGCATAATCACTCGCAATTCTCATAGTAATTTTGTGTGCAAAAATTTGCTACAATCTAACTTCGAAATGATATACTATCATAATTAATGAGACCTAAACATAAAATTTTATTCTTATTATTTTTAATTATTTTATATGTATTGTTTTATTTTCTAAATCATCCTAATTTTATAAAAGAGTCAACTACTTCTTCTTTCAAAGTAATTCCTTCCGTAATAACACCAACCTCTATAAATCCTCAAAATTCAAATTCCAATAGTAAATGTCATATTAACGGTGTTTTACCGGATCCAAATTGTACTCCAGGAGAAATAGACCTACGAGTAAATCAAGATAACATTCAACAAACTATATGTGTTAGGGGATATACAAAAACTGTGCGTCCATCCGCTTCATATACCGATAAATTAAAATTTCAACAAATAATTGATTATGGATATTTAGATACAAACATGAAGGACTACGAAGAAGACCATCTTATTAGTCTTGAATTGGGAGGATCCCCATCAGATCCTAAAAACCTATGGCCCGAGCCGGGTGCGAGCCCAAATTCTAAAGATAAGATAGAAAATTTGTGTCATGAAAAAATTTGCTCAGGTCAAATTTCTTTATCTCAAGCACAAAAAGAAATTGCAACTAATTGGCAAACTGCATGTCAATAAATAGGTTCTAGCGTCGTCCAATGCGGGATTTCGAATAATAGATTCTTATCTACGGTTTTCAGCAATTACGGACTATAACCCTAAAACTCCGATTCAGCTATAACGATAGATGGGTCTAGACCGACCTGCTCAGCAAAACTGGATTATAACCCTAAATCTTGTATCCGAAACTCTTTTAATAAATCTTTAGTAGAGCTATAATAAAGCAATGATAATTACAAAATCAGAGCCTTTTACAAAAGACGAAATTAGAAAATTAAAAGAGTTATTTGACGTCTATATAAAAACTGTCATAGATGTAGAAATGAAAATTTGTTCGGCAGGAGCCGATAGACATTTTGAGTCTGAAAAAATTTTATTGAACAAAGGATCAAAACAATCTAACCTTTGGGGTGGCGGAATTGATACAGAAACAAAAATTATAGATTGTAATTCATTTATTAATGTCAGACCAAATGATAAAAATACAAGCAATGAGATTCAAAATCAGGAATTAAGAAAGCGATTTGAAGAATTATCAAAATATTTCTTTAAATATTTATATGAATAATAAACAAATTTTAGGAGCATTATCTTTGGATTTAAAAAGAGTAGCCATTGGATATTATAGAGGCTCAACGGTAATGTCTGAAAGATTTTTTGAAGAAGCACTCAAAAGAAGAGATGAATTAGACAATTCAAATTTAAAGCCCTATTTAGTAAAATTTTTAAAAAATATGGAAAACCTTAAGAATAAAAGAAATGATAGAGCAGCGGAAGATGCATTGCTTTATAGTACTATTTTTCAAAACGCCTCTACAATTATTTCCTAAAACTTAAATTCAGCTATAACTACTAACTGAGTTCAGACCTATATACACTGCAATTAAGGACTATAACATTTAAGCTCTCGCATACGTATTATAACAACGAAACGGGCCTAGACCGACCTGCTCAGCTAAATTAAGCCTTCTTGTTAAAAATATATAAATAGAGTGCTTAATTTATGCATATTTGTATCAATAAATCTGCTTTATATAAATAACCTCCTTTTCTATTTATTAATTCTAATTGAGTGGTTAAATCATATCGAATCTTCCCAAAAGATCCGGCCTTGCATCATATCACCATTTTATTCTTTGTTAAAAAATTTGATTAATGCCTTAGTTACGAATCTTGAGTACCGCTTTACCTATTTTTTACAACTTTGTTATACTTAAACTAATGAATTTACCTAATTTCTTCGACGAAATAAAAACTATAGCAATTGTTGGTTTATCTAATAAACCGGAACGTTATAGTTATGAGGTTGGTTCATATCTTAAGTCGCAAGGCTATAAAATAATTCCAGTTAATCCTAATATTTCCGAAACTCTAGGTGAAAAAGCATACCCCGACCTTTTATCTATTCCAAAAGAAATTAAAATTGACGTAGTTGATATTTTTAGGAAAAGCGAAGAAGTTTTACCTCATGTTGAACAGGCTATAGATAGGGGAGACGCAAAAACAATCTGGATGCAGGAAGGTATAGAAAATTCCCAAGCCGAAACTTTGGCAAAAAAAGCCGGACTTAATGTGGTAATGAACTTTTGTCTTATGAAAGCTCATAAAAATACTAATTCTATATAATAGTCCATAACACTTAAATTAAAATTAGCTATAAATTAAACTATTTAAACAAAATACTACGGTTTATCTTTACAAATAAGACTATAATACATATATGAACGAGTCACCTTTAGGAATAATATTATTAACTTACAAAAATAAAGTCCTTTTAATGCACAAACAAGATGGAGTACTGGATGCAGTTGATCACCCTTGGAGTTTAATTAAGGTTTTTAAAAATAATTCCAATTCTGTTGAAAAAGCTTTAGCAAAACTTATATATAAAGAAATGGAAATTACAGTTGAAAATATTGAATTTATAGAAAAGAATTATTATCATGCAAGACTCACAGATAAAAATGTGAATAATATAAAACGCTCAGAGCATCAACTGCTTGATTTTTTTTCCGTAAAAGAAGTAAGTAAATTATTTCTTACCAAAGATTCAGCCGAATTTATTTCCAGCTATAAACATCTTATTACCCTATAGTTTGATTGACTTAATCAATATATTACTGTATAATGTTAATGAATGCAGATTGTATGTAAGTACATCTGCCCATATTTGATTTAGTTTTTAAATAGATAAAAAGATCCAAATTTCCACAACAAGCATCTTCTTAAAACTTAAAACAACTTCATTATTGAGCAGATCTATTTGCATATAACATTAAAAATGAGGAAGGAGGAAATAAAAATGACAAATAAATTATTTATAGGAAGTTTAGATTACAAAACTACAGACGATCAACTTAAAGAACATTTTTCAGTGATAGGAACAGTTCTTTCAGCAAAAGTTATCACTGATAGATACACAGGACAAGGAAAAGGCTTTGGATTTGTTGAAATGGAAACACCGGAAATGGCAAAACAGGCTATGAACAAATTAAATGGTTCGCAGCTTAATGACAGATCTATATCTGTTAAAGAAGCAATTCAAAGGGAAGGAAGGTAAAAATGTATAAATTTAAGCAAAATAACTATAAAAGCTCTCAAAGGGCTAGCCATGGTTTTAATTCAACAAGACCAAGATTTAATAATTCGTTTAAAAGACGTGTTAAAAAATTAGATCATAATCTATTTATTCAAAAAGCAAATAGCTCTTATGACTCTGATAATTTAATAACGGCTGAAAATAAATTGAGTCTAAGTTTTTCCGATTTTAATATTACCGAAAAATTAAAAAGGAATATTAAAGATCATGGATATGAAAACCCAACCGAAATTCAGGAAAAAACCATTCCACAAATTCTAGAAGGCAGAGATGTTATTGCTATGGCAAATACGGGAACAGGAAAGACCGCAGCATTTCTTATTTCCTTAATTAATAAATCCATACTTGATAGAAACCAACGCGTACTTATCGTTGTTCCAACCCGCGAACTTGCAATTCAAATAAAAGATGAATACAGCATATTTGCAAAAGGAACAGACTTAGAGTCAGTTGCTTTAGTTGGTGGAGTAAATATAAGACAGCAAACTTATGCTTTAAAGCACAAGCCACATTTTGTTATAGGGACACCCGGAAGACTAAAAGATTTAATTGAAAGAAGAGAACTAAACCTGTCGCAGTTTCAAAACGTTGTGTTGGATGAAGTTGATAAAATGGTCGATATAGGATTTATACATGATATTAAATATCTTATTTCTTTACTTCCCAAAAATAGACAATCGTTGTTTTTTTCTGCAACTGTAAATACAAAAACAAAGGATATTTTACAAAATTTCGTTACCAACCCCGTATCGGTTTTGGTAAAACAACAGGAAGCAGTAAATAACATAGATCAGAACATTATTAGACTCTCCAATGGACAAACTAAAATTGATTACTTGCACGACTTATTAACACAACCTGGATTTGAAAAAGTAATTATTTTTGGTCGTACAAAATGGGGTATTCAGAAACTTACAAATCAACTAGTAGAGCGTGGTTTTAAGGCAACAGCAATTCACGGAAATAAAAGTCAGGGTCAAAGGCAAAAGGCTCTACGACAATTTAAAAATAATGAAATACAGATACTTGCCGCTACAGACGTTGCATCAAGAGGTTTGGATATAGACAGTGTTACGCATGTAATAAACTATGATGCTCCGGAAACTTACGATGACTATATTCATAGGATAGGAAGAACAGGTAGAGCCGGTAAAAAAGGAACTGCGCTTACCTTTGTAGAATAAAAAATTATTCATCCAATGCTTGCTCAATTAGTTTTTGTAAATCAACGTCATTATCCCGACCTAAAGCATTAATAACCCTTTGTCCAATAACAATGTCGTGCTTCGTTTGAAGATTAGCTTTTAATTTTATTACATCCTTAAAGGAGAACCAACGAAATACATAACCATTACACGGCGCAAATTCTTCTAATTTTTCTACAGTTGCATAAAATAATGAATAATTTTTAGCATAATCCTTTGTGTATGAATATACTTTATATAAATTTTTAATATTGATGTTTAAGAGTTTAGATAAAGTATCTTTAAGTATATTTTCCGGAAGTTTATTTTCTGCATGTTGTTCTTCGAACAAAGACCAAGGTGATGTTACTAAAGATTCTGATTGTTTTTGTTGCAAGAGAATTCGTTGGGAGGGAGAATGAAATAAAAATCCGCTCGCATAAAAAGTTTTATGCATTAATTCTATTATAGCATGAAACGAAAATTAGATGTTAAGCGAAGTAATTTCATTATTATTAGTTTCAATTTTTCTAGTTTTATTTTTACCCTCCTATTTTCCGCCTGAATGAAACATAAAATTTTTAACCCAACTTGCTGGAAAGAGGAATGTACTAGCAATTGCTCTGGCAGTTGTAATTAATGGTTAATTATATTTTAATGCTGAATGTATAATGCCAATCGTGCAGTCACTCTAAGAAAAAGGTTTGCGAATTAGATCAACTATTACCTTTATGTTGTCTATTACAGCTTTATAATTTCTTGAAATAATTAATTTAAGAAAAGTGCTAAAAGTAATAATTACTTGGAATATATATTACAATTCTTTCTTCAGGAATCACGTTTATAGGCTATTTTTTAATTTAATTATCAAATAAAATAGTAAACTGAATTACCTGCCAACTAAATTATTTATGCTTATTAGTAATAATACTAATTCTATTTTGCAAATAGCTTAAATAACCATCCGAATAAACTTACCGAATTATTTTCCGCACTAACTTTATCTTGTAATGATGTATTTAATTGTGTAAGTGCTTGAATTGCCTGCGAAACTGAATTCTTATCTGCTTGGTTAGTTAATTGAGATTCAAGTTGGGTTAGCTGTTGTATTCTTGCCTGATTTTGGGTAATTTGTTGCTGTAAGCTCTTTAATGCGACATAGTCCGGCCCGATTAAAAATTTTAAAGCGCCGCTTCTTGAACCAACTTTACCTAATTCGGATTGAATTTGATTTTGTGCTTGTTCCTGTTCTCTGGCCACTACTCTTATCTGTTGACCAAAACCGCTTTCGTTCATTTGTAAAAGCGTTTGAACACTTCTTGCAACAATACTCATATGCTCTTCTGCGGTAGCATTTTTATTCTCTATACCGCTTTGAGTAGATAAATTTTCCTGCTCCTGATTTTGGGTTTGTATTTGTTGACTATCACCCATATTTTCAGTTCGGATTTGGTTTTCATTTCTAATCTGATTTCCGGTAGGAGAAACTTTACCTGTTTCTAAATCTGCTTTGTTTTGGATATTGGTTTCAACTGCAAATGCTGGAGTAACGAGTATTATAGTTAACATTAAAAGTAAAAAAAACAGTTTTTTCATATTTCACCTCCTTTCCCTAAAATTAATCCACTAAATATACTTACCTAATATTAGAACGTATATTCACAAATAAAGTTACGCTTATTTACTCTCAATAAAAACAGTGTATAATTTATATCATGAATAAGTCAAATATTATTCTATACGGTGCCGATTGGTGTCCGGATTGCAAAAGATCAATGTTTTTCTTGGATACTAATAAAATTTCCTACGATTATATAAATATCGATAACGATCCAGAAGCTACACGAAAAGTAGAAAAGATTAATAATGGATATAAATCTATCCCGACAATTATTTTCCCAAACGGTGAAATTCTGGTTGAACCATCAAACCCTCAGCTTAAAAAAACTCTTCAAAATAATAATTTAATTTAATACCCAAAACTATTTATATACCTCTTCGTGATAAAATACAAAAGATGAATAAATTATTAATTCTTGCTTTACTTACTACTATTATTATAGAAAGTGTCTGGATATATGAGCATTCAAAACCTCAAAACCCAGTTAATCCACCAAAGCCTTTGCTTTCATACACTTTTGAAAACTTAAGAAAAACTAAGCTTCCGGCTTCGGAAATTACCCTAGGAACTGTTATTAGTCAAAATAGCGATTATATTTCCAGACTTTTTTATTATTACACCCCCTCAAAACCAAACAGTAAAAATATGCTAAAGATAAGCGGAGTTATAAATATTCCGTCCTCACAAGGACCGCACCCGGTAATAATAATGTTTAGAGGATACATTCCAAGTAATTCTTATTCTGAAGGTGCAGGAACACAACCTTCTGCAGAAAGTTTTGCAAAAAATGGTTTTATAACTTTGGCGCCTGATTTCCTAGGATTCGGGCAGTCTGCAAGCGGATCTGCAAACGGATTTGAAAACCGGTTCCAAACCTACACAACGGCATTAAGTCTATTAGCATCAATTAAAAACCTAAATAAAAGCTTGTCTTTAGAATATGGCTCAAAAATACAAGCCAATCTAACTAAAATAGGGATCTGGGGTCACAGTAATGGCGGACATATTGCATTAGCAACACTTGCAATTTCCGGTGTAAAATACCCAACCGTTCTTTGGGCGCCGGTTTCAACTTCTTTTCCATACTCAATTCTTTTTTTCACAAATGAATCAGAAGATCGAGGAAAAGCTTTAAGAAAAGCAGTAGCCGGTTTTGAAAGTTTATATAATTCTGCAGATTTTTCACCGGATAATTTTTATAAATATATAAAAGCTCCCATCCTTGTTAACCAGGGTCTAAATGATGAAGAAGTGCCTTACTGGTGGTCACAAAACTTAGTAACGACTCTTACTAAAGATGACATAAGCGCAAAATTAATTACATATCCAAATTCCGATCATAATTTCTTACCCGACGGGTGGAGTAGCGCAGTTACTAATTCAATTTCATTTTTTAAAAGTCAATTTTCACAATGATTAATTTTTTAAAATATTGTCTTATATTTATATTTTTTACAACACTGGGAATAACTATTTTTATTCTAAGTTTCATATATTTAAATCATGAAAATGTATCCACTTCTAATCCTCTTATCCCTAAAACTTATTTCTCGCTGAAAAATGCCCCGGCGCAATCTTTAAAAGGGGAAATAGCCTCACTTTCGGGAAATGTCGCTTGGGCATCAAGAACCGCAGCTGTTGCAACGCTTATTGATAAAAAAATAACTGTCGGACAAGGAGAAGAAATTATTGCGCAAGGAAACGGTGCGGCAAGCGTAATTTTTCCGTATGGAATAAATATCGACATGTCTTCAAATTCTGACCTTTTAATTATTCAGACTCTTCCTATAAATTTAGTCTTTTCTCAAACGCAAGGGACAATTACTTACAAAAACCAGGAAGGAAAAATTCCGATGAGCATAAAACCGCTTGATTTACTTATAGAAATTAAAAATGGAACTTCTAGTGTTACCGTAGATAAAGACAAATCACAAATTACCCTGAATGTTTCTTCAGGTTCTGCCACAATTGCTTTTACCGATACAAACAATAATACTGTTACGGAAACTATCAAAAAAAATAGTAAAATCCTGTTTGATAACGACACAAAAACTTTTAGAAATCTTTAGAGCCGGTTAATTTCCGTATCCTTCAAGTGGTATTAAAATAGTTGAGTCTTCGTAGCCTAAAGCCCACAAAGCAATTCCTCCCAAACGTAGGTTATTAGCTAAATTAATTTTTGACACGGTTGAAGATTTATCCGGATAAAATATTATGTGATACGAATTAGTTTGTGAGTTAAAATAAGTTAGATATCTCTCATCTGCCTGCTTATCGTAAGAAACCGTACAATTACTACAGGAATTCGCAAGCTCTTGTGCCCTTCTACTACTTGCAACAACACCCGAGTTCGGAATGGTTGCGTAACGTGGGTTGGGAGATAAAGACTCCCACTCATATCCATATAAAGGAATTCCCAGAATGAGTTTTTGGGAAGGGATTTGTGATATAGCTTTTTCCGAAGCGCTTGTTACATCATATTCCGACATTATCCCCGCCCCCGAGATTGGAGCAACAGGACCTGAGACAAAAGATCCGGGAAAATGAAAATCATACGCCATTAAAACTATATAATCTGCTAACTTTCCCATTGCTTTAGGATCTATTAAATCGGGCTTTACTGCATCATCACCAGTTATCTCAACAGTTAAAGATATATTTTTATTAAGCATTTTTCTAACCTCACTTACAAAGGTTGTAAAATTTTTTCTGGCATCACTTGTTGCAGTATGCGTATATTCAATATCTAAATTTAAATCCTTAAAATTATATTTATTAAGTATTGGGGTTACGTCTTCGATAAAATTTTTGGCGTGGGGGATAGGATCGGAGATAAGTTCATCTATAGATTGATTACTTCCATTTACAACTGCTAAAGATAGTTTTAAATTTTTATTTTCCGCTTCTTTCAAAAAGGGTTCTGCACGCCCGGAATTTAAAGCCACCCAGCCGGGTTCTCCCTCCACTCTGTTTGTAACTTTTAAAATTGTTCCATCCGTGTCTATCCTTAACCCAAAATAAGTAAGAGTTGATATATATTTGGAATAATCATTTGAGGCATTCCCCAAAAGCCAATATGGTAAAAATCCAATCACTTGCTTTTGGGGAGATATTGGATTTATTAAAATATTTGAAGAAGTTTGTATCCTAAAAGGCAAGATTGAAGTATAAAATATTACATAGTAACCAAGTAAAAGCCCTACCAATATCCCTAAGGTGCTTATTGCCAATTTTTTCATAACATATTTTACCATGGATCATTTTAAAATTGTTATAATATAAAAATAAATATCAGGTTAACTTCGAATAAAATTTATAAAAAGTCTTTTATATTACTTATTATTTTATTAATTCTTATCTTCGGTTTTGCTATACTGCAAAAATAGATATCTAAAACAAAAGTAAATCAAAACATGACAAAAATTAATAATACCAACGAGTATGGTGATTTATACCAATTAACTATATCTTACTTAAAAAAGCACAAGTTATAATAGCAAACTTTCTTCACTTAATAAACTTACTGAAAATTCAAACTACACGAGCTATATTACTAGCTATACATCGGATGGACTTAAAATAAACGGTCTTTTAACTATTCCTAAAGGTAATATGCCAAAAAATGGATATTCTGCAATAGTTTTCGTACATGACTATATCCCGCCTTCCGAATATGCAACTACTCAAAGATATGTAGATTATCTGGCAAGAAATTGTTTTATTGTTTTTAAAATAAACTTACGAGGAAATGGTGATTCCCAAGGGCAGGCAAGCGGTGTTTATTTTAGTTCAGTGTACGTTATTGATACATTAAATGCATATGCTGCATTACAAAACTTAAGCCTTGTAAATCCCGCAAAGATTGGGCTGTGAATTCATAGCATGGCCGGAAATATTGTCTTAAGAGCAATGGCTGTAAAGCCGAATATTCCCACAACCGACATTTGGTCAGGTGCTGTTTATACCTATACCGATCAAAGAGAATATTGAATTCATGATCTTAGCTACTGTTCACCACAAATAACCGATGTTAGACAAAATTCCCGACAATCAATCTTTGCAAAAGTGGACACCCCAAGTGCGACCAATAAATTTTGGAAGGAAATTGCACCAACCAGTTATTTAAAAGATCTTAAAGGAACAATACTATAGTGGATATTAAATACAGCGAAGATCTAAATTCTTTATTAAATAAAGCCTGTGTTATGCATAAATTTTATACTTACCCAACCGGCTGTCATAACATTTCAGGGGAAAGTTTTAATTTAGCGATACAAAGAACAGTAGAATTTTTTAATAAATACCTAAAGAATACTTATTTAGTAAAGTAATTGTAAACTCCTTTGGAAATTTCGGCAATATTATTGTCTGCAGAAGGTGTGTCATTTGTATATGACATTACTACAATAATATAGTTTCCTTTAGGGGTGTAAACAATTCCCGCATCATGACTATACCCACCAAGCTCTCCTGTTTTATGTCCTATTATTATATTTTCCGGCAGTTCTCTTGGAAGTTTTGAATTCTTTTTTTGATTTTTAAGAAGTTCAATCATATCATCTGTGCTTTCTTTATCCGAAAGTTCGTTATTATAAAGCTTATCTAAAAATAGATAAGTATCATATGCGGTAGATTGTGGATCTGAACTTATCGTACCAATCTTAGAATTGTTAAGCCCGTTAACACTTAAAAAATCAGCAACATTTTGTATACTCACTTTTTTTGTCAGTAAATATGCAGAGTAATTATCGGAAACCGTAATCATTTGTGTTAAAGCATCTTTTACAGTATGAGAAACGAAACCGTCTGTTAACTCTGCGGATCCGCTTGAAATACCAAAAGAATTATTAAGATCTTCTATACTGTCCGATAAAACATCCGTATCTTTTAATTGACCACAATCAATCTGATCATATGCAACAGCCATAATCCACAATTTATAAAGACTTGCAGCACTAAAAGACTTATTTTCGTTTAGATAATACCTTTCCCCGGTTGCTAAATTTTTAATAACCACCCCGTAACTGTTGCTATTATTTCCCAAAACTGTCAATACAATTTTTTTCAGCTGTTTACTGTTTGATTGCGAGTTAATAAGACTTACTGTTTTTTGAATAACATCTCTTGCTAACGGACTAACCAAAAGTGATCCTTTCGACTGATCGGGATATAAAAAAATATTGGCGAAAGTATTAATCGTAAAAAGAAAAACAAAAACTAAAAATAAATACTTAGGATAACTTCTTACAGAGATTTTTTTTTCTTGTTCTTTTAAATAATATTTTTTTTCAAACATTCATTTATTATAACAAAGCATTATTGATTATAATCTATCAATATGAGATGCTTAAACCATGGATCCACAAGCACCACAGCAGACAATAAATACTATTCAATCACAAATTAATGAGCAAACAAAACCAACTACTCAAACCTGCAAATACTGTAAGAATTTAATTCCTGAAAATGTATTTTTCTGTCCGGTTTGTGGTAAAAAACTTAAAAATCCACTACTCTCAACATCTATCGGCAAGCAACTAAGTGTTTATGCCATTAGTCTCTTATTGCCCCCTTTAGGCTTAGTACCAGGAATACAGTACTTACTTTCAAAAGACAGAACAAGAAAAATAATTGGTATTATTGCAATAGTCTTAACAATTATTTCACTTGTTGTAAGCACGATATATCTTATAAAATTGTACAATAATCTGACTAAACAATTTAACGACTTGCAAAACCTTGGGTATTAAAGATAAAATGGTTTTATGAAGAAAATAATAAAAACAACCTTACCATCATTTCTTCCTATTGCCCTTGCGGTAACACTAACTTTTTTAACTTTTTATGTAGCAATTCAGCAAAATTACAGAATGAATGCAAATGATCCGCAAATTCAGCTTGCAGAAGATATTTCCTCTCAACTTGCTAATGGTGCTCCGTATCAGTATTTTATGCCAAATGTAAAAATTGATATTTCCAAAAGTTTGGGAACATTTCTGATTATTTATGATAATAATGGAAAATTGTTGGGAAGCTCTATGGTTTTAAATGGCAAGCAACCCAATATACCAACCGGCGTATTTAGTAATACTAAAAATAAAGGTGAAACCAGATTTACCTGGCAACCTGAAAAAAATGTAAGGTCCGCCGTGGTAGTGGTTCATTATAAAAACGGATTTGTAATCGTAGGAAAATCCCTTAAGGAAGTTGAGATAA
>JAJXYH010000012.1 GCA_021780675.1 bacterium | reverse complement strand
CTGCATGGCTGTCGTAAGTTCGTGCCGTGAGGTGTTCCCTTAAGTGGGGAAACGAGCGCAACCCGCGTCCAATGTTGAATATTCATTGGAGACGGTCCCAGTTTTACTGGGAAGGAGGGAGCGGAAGACGACAAGTCAGCACGGCCCTTATACCCTGGGCTACACACACACTACAATGGCGAAAAACAATGGGCTGCAAGCGCGTAAGTGCAAGCGAATCCCTGAAATTTCGCCTCAGTTCAGATTGAGGTCTGCAACCTGACCTCATGAAGTCGGAATCGGTAGTAATCGCGGATCAGCAAGCCGCGGTGAATACGTTCTCGGGTCTTGTACACACCGCCCGTCAAGGCAGTAAAGTCGGTAGCTATCGAACATCCTATTTGGGGTGGAGATAGAGATTGGCGATAAGGCTTAAGTCGTAACAAGGTATCCCTACCCGAAGGTGGGGATGGATCACCTCCTTTCTAAAATAAATTAAGGCGCGTCCTTAATTTGAGAGTAAGAAAGAGAGAAGAACGGCAAAGTTGGCAAATAGTCCGTAAGGATTAAACTACCAACGAACTCGTAACACCAAGTGCAAGTAGCACTTGTAAATCTCTACTACTTATTTGTTCCTACCACTTTTTGGTCAAGAATAGCTGATTAAATTACATCTAAAAAACCACCCTGACGGTGGTTTTTTGGTGGGAAAGTGTATAATTATTAAATGCGAAGTATTAAAATTAATGAGGATATTAACCTATCAACCAGTAAAGTCTGGCAGTTATTCACAGAACTAAAAAACTACCCAAAATATTTTAAATACGTTAATAAGGTTTTTTATAAAGGTGAGATGAAATTAGGTTCAAATTGGTATGATTTCGCAACGTTTGTTGCCCCTGTTATTGTAAAACATAAAACAATTGTTTTTGAGGCAGAAAAGTCCTTGGGGTTTGATATAAGTCTTCCTTTGGGTGGGTATGTTAAAGAAAGAATTAACTTTCAAAGTCTGGATAATAAGACAAAATTAAAAGGCAGTTTGGAATTCGACTTTTCCGTTTTTAAATTCTTAGAACCGCTTTTCGAAAAACGTATGAAAGAGTCAATTTCGGGTGCATTAGAAAAATTACAAGAAGAAATTAAAAAAAATTAATTTTTTTCGTGATTGTGGAAGATCATTTTTATTCCTCTGTGTATATATTCAGCACTTTTAGCAACATTTTTAATTTGCCTAGGTGCTGTGTTCACGATTAAAGTTTTATCAAACCTAACTTTTCCGTGCTTTGAAATATGGTATGCAAGGTCTGTATCTTCGTGTACCATTTTATCGTCTAAACATACTTCATCTTTTATTAAATCCCAGACAGAACGTTTTAATGCCATATTAAATCCAAACATCCCTTCGTGCTTTAAAAGTGTGTGTACAAATTTTGAAGACCCGGTAATCGGCCAGTTATTAAACTGTAAAAGATCGGGTATTTCATAAAAGTGTGCAGACCCTGAGAATCCTAAAAGTTTAGGATCATCTTCAAATGCTTTCCGTATTCTTTTTGTCCAGTCTTTGGGAACTCTGGTGTCGGCGTCGGTTCGGGCAATAACATCTCCCGTTGCGGCGTTAAATCCTGTATTTCTTGCGTGGGTTATTCCTTGTTTTGTCTCCTTTAATAATATTGCTCCGGAATTTTTAGCAAGCTCGGCTGTTTTATCGGTAGAGTTATTATCTACTACAATAATTTCGTAAGGTTTTTCTTCCTGGTCTTTAATACTTTTAAGGCAGTTTTCAATTAAGCTTTCCTCGTTATATGCGGGAATAACTACTGATATTTTCATATAATTTAGATTTAATTATACTATAGCATGTCTAGTATATTTGCATTGGCCTTTTTTAGTTGTTATCATTATTTAAAGTGCTAATTTCCATTGTTATACCTGTACTTAACGAAGAGAAGTATTTACCTATTATTTTGGATTCATTCGTAAGCCAAACAGACAAGGATTTTGAAGTAATTATTGCAGATTCCCATTCAGAAGATAAAACTTTAGAAAAAGCAAATGAATTTAAAAATAAGTTAAATCTAAAAATCATTGAGGCGGAAAGAAAAAATGTTGCACATCAAAGAAATGCAGGAGGAAACGCAGCAGGCGGTGAGGCAATTGTTTTTTTGGATGCAGATTATATTGTAAAAAAAGATTTTATCGAAAAAGCAAATAATATTCTAACAAATAAAAATATAGATTTAATTATCCCTTTTTCATATCCGATTACAAAAAACCCCTTATGGATATTTTATTTTTTTATTCAAAATTATATTTGTAATTTTTCTGGTCTTTTGGGTCGGCCGTTTGGTGTTGCATCAGCGGTAGTAATTAGAAAGGAAGCATATAATAAAAATAATTATAACGAAGAAGTTTATGTATTCGAAGACCAGCATTTTTTCCAAACCGCAAAAAAAAGCGGGTTAAGAATTAAATATTTACCAAATTTAAACACCTATTTTTCGCTAAGACGTATTGAAGAAGACGGAGTTTGGGGATATTTTTACTTTAATGTATATGCAACTTTTTACTACATATTTAAAGGACCGGTCTACAAAAAATTCTACAATTATAGAATGGGCGGGGGAGTCAAAAGCAATAAATAATTGTCCTATAGTGATATAATATTGGTATGACCGAAGAATCAATAAATGTTGAGGAAGCAAAATCTACTAAAGTTCCCGAACATCTTCGTTTTGTAAGCCACGGAAAATTAGATGCAGCTTTAGATTTAGGAAAAATTGGTGAACTTCGTAAAACAGAACCAGGGTCCGGGCATGTACGTGGTCGGGTAGAGCGCTTCGAAAGAGCTCGTTTAGCTGAAAGATTAAGCAGTGATGTACGTGGGCGTAGATTACACAGAACAGCAGTTGAAGAAAAACTTGGTAATGTTAGATCAGAGCTTGATAGAATGTTAGCTGGTAGGACTAGGGATGAACAACAAGGAGTTACTCAACAAAAGTTGGCAAAACGCAGAGCTGAGAATGCAAAACTGCGAGATAGGGTGACTACGGTTGCAAAGGAAATAGATGAGCTTAATCGGCAAATGTATGAACCACAAGCGGTACATATTGAAGATCCCGAAATCGGTGAACATGATGTTAGGGTTACGACTTTAGATCTTAATCCACATAAGGAAGGAGAAGTTGATGGAAGAGTTCCATATTTTGTTATTCCTCAATACGTCGCGATTGCTCCACAGCTTGAGGGTTTAGTGTTACCTCTTGCATTGCAAGGCGAGAAAGTTATAGTTATGGATCATGTAGAGAAATCCGAGCCCGACAATGTTAATTGGATAAATATGGTTGCTGAAAGAGGCGATCTCGAGCCATATGTCAACCTATCGGTTGCTACTATCAATGCTTTAAGATTGGATAATATAAATTTGGTTGGTGTTTCTATGGGAGGTGCGATTGCTTTAAAAACCGCAGCAGACGAAAGACTTGCGGGTAGAATCCATGATGTAGTAGTGATTGATCCGACCAGTTTAATAGAAAAATCAGCTAGAGGATTGGGTTTAGCAGCTGCAATAGATGGCGCAACGTCAATTCCTAATAAGGGAGAGCTTGTAAAAACATTGTTTTCTAGCCTAGGTCCGACTTTTTTTATAAAATCTCAACCGGGTAACCAAGCAGTGCTTATGGATGTTTTAAGTAAAAATCATATTACCAGTGATGTTCTTTCCAAAATAAAACCAAAGGGAAAATTTCAGGTTTGGTTAGGAGGAAAAAGTTCTGTTACCGGACATAAGGCGCAACAAGCCCTGATTGAGTCTGAAAAGAAAAGGCAAGAGATGGACCCTAATGCTAGCCCGATGAAAATTTTTGTAGTAGAAGGGGCTTATCATCCTAAAATGTATGGTAGTTCTGGTATGGCCGAGTATATTACGAAAGAGAAAGATCCGGAAGGTACAGTTATTCCAATTAAACATTTGACAGAAACTGTTGCAGATGCCATTTTTACAAAAAAATCCTAGATTTTAATGTATTAAATCGGTCTACTTCAAAACAACTTAATTTTTTGTTATACTTTAGGCATGCTACGCACGGCGCGGTGGTGAAGTGGCTAACACAGCTGTTTGCAGAACAGATATTCAGGGGTTCGAGTCCCCTTCGCGCCTCAAATTTGGTTCAATAGGGGACGAGAAGCAAGGATTTGCAAAGCAAATACAGTCCTGAGTGTGTAGCACGAAGGAAGTTCCCTTCGCGCATCAACATCAAAAGTTTAAAAATATGTTAATATGGCAAATGCAGAAAGACAACCTGAAAAAAGAAGTAAACTTCTTGAAGTTTACAATAAATTAAATAAGATTACGCTTCCTATTGGTGTAGGTGTGGGTATTTTTGGTATACTTACAGGTAATCCTTTAATAGCTACAGTGGGTTTTACATCGGCTGCTGTAGATACAGCACAAATTGTGGTTATCGAAAGGGCTAATAAAAAACCTGCTAAAAAAGAGCAGGTTGTTTTTCAAGCCAGCGCGGCATAATTACGGGTGGCTAGTTCATCGGTAGAACGCTTCTCTGATAAAGAAGAGGCGGATGGTTCGACTCCATCGTCACCCACAAAAGTTTTTAAAAGACTATTGCCTCGAAAAAAACTTTTGTGTATAATTTTATTTTGTGGTGAAAATTAATGAGTATTGAAAGAGAGGATATAGGTATAATGGAAGATATTGATAATATGAATAACACTCCAGATACTTTAACAACAAATACAATCGAAAAATTTGCTCTAGAAAATAGAGTTAAATTAAACAAGGTTAGGCGCGTTTGTGGTGATGACAGGTTTACCGCAGAACAAAGTTTGGGCAGCGTTAGGGTTTTTGGTGGCGATGAGGGAATTTTAACGGCAATTAAGGCAGCGGCAACTAAAGCAGAAATTGCAGTTTCTGCAACAGAGTTGGTTGAAAAATACGAAGGTATTCTTAAAAAACTTTATGGTGATGATACACAGATAGAAGTTCATACCGCACAACATGCCTTGGAAAAGGGAACTATTGGTTGCGGATTTATGGAAAAAGCTATAAATGTACCTAATATTCATGAACACCTAAGCAATGAAGATGCCAGAGAAATCCATGAAGCAATTCTTGCCGGAGCGCATAAAGAAGTGGTACTAGACGGTGATCATGCGGCAAAAAGTGTAATGCTTGTTCATAGTGATGAATGGTCTGTAAATTCAAGAAGTGAACATGAGCAGCATTTTGTCGTTGATGAAGGAAGTATAACCTCTTATTTAAGAGAAATTACACCAATGTTTGGAATCTACGGATTAAATGCAGATGATGTAGTAAATCAGTTTGAATCCCAGATGGGAAAGACTGCAGAGCAGCTCGCAGCAGGATTAAATATTTATGATATAAATTTTGATCCTCAGGGACATCCGAGTGCAACATTTAAAGGAATAGTTCCTTCCCCGGAGCTTCAAAATTAGTTTTGCAATTAGAATTTTAATATGCTAAATTAGTTTAACTTATGGTACTTTCCGATAAAGATTTAAAAAAAGCAATTCAAACAAAAAGAATTGTCATAAAACCCCTGCCGGATTTTAAAACCCAACTTGGTTCCTGTTCAATCGATTTAAAATTAGGGGATACATTTAGAGTTTTCGAACACAGTAAATACGCCTATATAGACCCGTTTAAAAAAAGTATTTCAGACGAAGTAACCCGTGAAATTAAAATTAAAAATAAAGAACCGTTTATAATCCAGCCCGGAGATTTTGTTTTGGCAACAACGATTGAATATATCGAAGTGCCGGATGACTTAACCGGAAGACTCGAAGGCCGCTCCAGTATTGGCCGTTTGGGCGTTGTAATCCATTCAACAGCGGCAAATATAGAATGCGGGTTTAGAGGACATATAACGCTTGAGCTTGCCAATATGGGCAAAATGCCGGTTGCGCTATATTCCAATATGAGAATTTGTTCGATTTCTTTTGAACAGCTTTCTTCTCCCGCGGAAGTTCCATATTACAAGAAAAGAGGAGCTAAGTATGTTGGGCAAAAAGGCCCAGGAGAAAGTAAAATTAGCAAAGAAAAATAAATTCTAATCAGTTTTTATTGGCTCAAAACTATTAGTATCAGTTCTGTAAATTCCACGCATTTTATTAGGCAAATGACTTGCAATCTTTTTTGCCACTATCGCATTGAATTCATCCCAATCTTCTTTAGTCATACGTTTGTGTCTTCTTATTATTTCACCAAGTTCTCCTTCGTTAATATCCATTGGATTTGAAACAAAAACTTTTGCCAAGCTTTGATCTGCAAGGTGAAAACCTGTTCTTATCGCACTTCTAGTTAGGGTTCCCGTTGAGGGATCGTAGATATTATATGTACCTGATGTTGTAATTGGAACAATAGAAATATCAAGTCCCTCTTCGTCGGCAAGATTAATGATGCTTCTTAGGGAGTTTCTCTCAAAAGGCTGCATGCCATTTCTTTCAATTGAAAGTCTTTTTCTTTCCGATTGAAACATGGTTACAAAATTTCGGAAAGGGGAGTTGTGCACGGCTTCTGTTACGCCTTTTTCTCTTGCGGCGTTAAGGTTTCCTTCGGCATGTATTATTCCCCCAAATCCTTGTAATAAATAATCTTTTATTTCATCTCGTACGCCTCTTAAATTTGCTTTTGTATTAAAGTTTTTTTGATCGGAACTTCGGGATAAAAATACCCGGTTTATGAAATGTTCATCAAGTGTTTGCGCTTGTACATCCTGAAGGCCTTTTGTGTCTGCGCCTTTATCACCTGTTGCTAAGGTCATAGTGTAGGGGAGAAAATATCCGGGAAGGTTTGCAATTTCCCTAATTTTATCTGCCGGTTCAAAACAAGCAAGTGTATCTGCAAGTGATTGATGATCGGTAACAAGTAAAAATAGCTTTCCGTCTTTGGCAAAAGACCTGATTTGATCATCAAACCCATCTTCGTATTTAACATCAAGATTTCGCATAACCCTTTCGGTTCCATGTCTTAAAATGGGTGCAGCAAGCCTTATTCCCGCTGCTACAACTTGCCCTTTAAAATCTTTTTTAAACCGCGAAGATTCTTCGATTTGTTGACGCTCTACCGACATAACGAGATATTCTATCACAAAAATCCACACTTTACCTGTTGAAATATATTTTTTATCTGATATAGTTTTATTTGTTAAAGATGATATTAGGACCTAAAAAATTACTACAACTTGTAAAATCAAAAAAACTCGTAGAAGGTTTATCCGAGAGGGAATTAACTAATCCCGAAGGAACAGGTTTTGATTTGCGCTTAGGTGAAGTTTATAAAATCTCAGGTAAGGCATTCTTAGGCGAAACACACAGACAAACACCAGATATAACTCTTATTAAAAAGTTTGGAAAAGATAAAAGTATTAAAGTAAAACCCGGAGATTTTTATCTTTTTAAAACAATAGAAAAGATTAATTTACCCGTTAATCTTTCGGCAGCGATTTTACCAAGAACTACGACTTTTAGATCCGGTCTTTTTTTAAGAACAGGACCTGTTCAGCCCGGATATCAGGGAGAACTTACTTTTGGAATTAAAAATGAAGGTCCGGTAAATGTTGAAGTTGAAATGGGCGCAAGATTTGCACACGTAATTTTTAGTGAAATTAAAGGTTCGGGTTCTTCTTACCGTGGGCAATGGCAGGGTGGACGTGTTTCCGCAACAAAAAGAGAAAAACAGGTTTAAAATGAGTAAAATTATCGGTCCAATACCACAAAATTTCTACATAGGCATTAAAGCAGTAATTGTTAATAAAGATAAAGCGTTAGTTGTAGCAGATCCAAGATTTAAAGGGTATGATTTGCCGGGCGGAAAAATAGATGAAGGCGAGTCCATAGAACAGGCTTTAAGAAGGGAATTAAAAGAGGAGCTGGGTTTGGAAAAATTTAAAATGGGCGAGCTCTTATTTGCAATTGAAAAATATGGTTATAAAGTAGAAGGCATAAGTATAATGCTAATATTTTATAAAGTCGAAGCTACTATAAATAAAATAACATTAAATGATGAACATTCCGAGTACAGGTGGATTGAAAAGGAGGAGTTGGCAGATTTAATTTCCCAAAATAAATTTAGAAATGACGGTGTAAAAACGGCACTTGAAAAGGCGCTAAAATAGTTGTATTTTAAATTACGATGGCAGGACAAAATCAAAAACATCCGGAATATCAATACCTAGAATTAGGTAAAGAAATCCTCAAGAATGGCATTGACCAAAAGGACGAGAATACAGGTGTTATAACAAGAAGCCTTTTTGGTATAAAACATGAATACCCTCTTGATCAGGGCTTTCCGCTTTTAACTACAAAAAGAGTTTATTGGAAGGGTGTTTTAGAAGAGCTGTATTGGTTTTTCTCAGGACAAACAAATATTAAATACCTGGTCGATAGGGATGTACACATTTGGGATGATTATCCTTATAAAATTTACCTTGAAAAGATGGAAAATAAAAATTCCCGCCAAAGGCGAGGCTCGCCGAAGGCGGTCAAAACAAAATTAACAAAGGATGAATTTATTGCAAAAATTAAATCGGACAAAAAATTTGCCAAAAAATGGGGAGAGCTTCCTAGAATTTACGGGGAAATGTGGCGAAAATGGCCAACCAGAAAAAAGGGAAAAACAATCGATCAGCTGCAGTGGGTTGTTGATGAATTAACAAGAGATCCAAATGCCCACAATGCAATTGTAAATTCCTGGAACCCCGAATATCTTTACACAATGGCAGACAGAGAAGATGCTTCCCGTTTTCCGATTTGCCACAACATGTACCAAATTTCCAATAGAAATGGAAGACTAGATTTAATTTTATACCAACGCTCATGTGATTACTTCTTGGGCGTTCCTTTTAATATTGCATCTTATGCGCTTTTAACCGTGATTTTGGCTAAAGCTTTAAAGCTAAAACCGGGGAAATTTATTCATGTTTATGGAGATATTCATATCTACGATAACCATTTTAATCAGGTTAAGGAGGAGTTAAAAAGAAAACCTCTTCCATTTCCTAAAGTTTCAATTAAAGGGGAAGTTAAAAAACTAAGTGATTTTAAACCCGAAATGGTAGTTTTGGAAAATTATAATCCGCACGCATCAATTAAAGCCGAATTAACTGTTTCCGGCGGCTATTTTGCAAAGAAAAAGAAGAAAAAATAATTTATGCTATCAATTATTGCTGCAATTGATGATAAAAGGGGAATTGGAAAAAAGGGAATTCTTCCTTGGCATTTGCCTGAAGATCTTAAAAGATTTAAGGAGTTAACCAAGGGTCACTCGGTAATAATGGGCAGAAATACATTTGAAAGTATCGGGAAAGCATTGCCCGATAGAAAAAATATAATTGTTACTTCAGATCCGAATTTCGCAATGTATGGAATTGAAATTGTAAATTCCGTAGACGATGCGCTAGATAAAGCAGGCGGCGGTGAAGTTTTTGTAATTGGTGGCGCGCAAATTTACAATCAAACTATAGAACAGGTGGATAAGTTATATTTAACACGCGTTGAGGGTGATTTTTCCTGCGATACCTTTTTCCCCGATTATTCGGTATTTGTAAATGAAGCATTTATTGGCGCAGGACAGGAAAATGGAATTAAATATAAGTTTTTGGAACTGACAAAATAGCTATTGCTATCAGAACTTTTCAAAGGTAGAATAAAACAAATGTTAAAACAAAGTGATCCCCAAATTTATAAATTAATTAAAGACGAAGAAAAAAGACAGCGTGAAGTTTTAGAAATGATTCCATCTGAAAATTACACTTCAAAAGAAGTTTTGGAAGCTTTAGGCACAGTTTTAAATAATAAATATTCTGAAGGGTATCCTAAAAAAAGATATTACCAGGGAAACGCTGTTGCAGATGAGGTTGAAATACTTGCGGAGGAGAGGGCTAAAAAATTATTTGGCGTTCCTTATGTAAATGTACAGGCACTATCTGGTTCTGCAATGAATTTGGCAGTTTATATTGCGCTTTTAGAGCCACTAAAAGGAAAAATAATGGGACTTGCCCTTTCGTTTGGTGGACATTTAACCCACGGACAGCCTCAATCGGCAACCGGAAGATTTTTTAAATCTGTTTTATATACTTTAGGAAAAGATAATCTACTAGATTTCGATGCAATAGAGAAGCAGGCACTAAAAGAAAAGCCGGATATTATTGTTTGCGGGTTTACAGCGTATCCGCGTATTATAGACTTTGAAAAGTTTGGACAAATTGCCGACAAGGTTGGTGCATACCTTTTGGCCGATGTTTCACATATTGCAGGGCTTATAGCAGCCGGTGTTCATCCGTCGCCCGTTCCCTATGCTCATATTGTTACAACTACAACGCATAAGACTTTAAGAGGACCAAGGGGAGCTTTGATAATGGTTACAGACAAGGGATTTAAGAAGGATCCTGAATTATCTAAAAAAATAGATGCGGCAATTATTCCAGGGTTACAAGGTGGTCCACATGATAATCAAACAGCGGCAATTGCGGTTTCTTTAAAAGAAGCTGCAACACCTGCATTTAAAAAATACAGCGCGCATATTGTTAAAAATAGCCAAAAACTTGCTCAAGAACTTATTAAATACGATTTCGATTTGGTAGGTGGTGGATCGGATAATCATTTAATTTTAATTGATTTATCAAAAAAGCAAGTAAACGGAGCAGTTGCCGCTTTAGCACTCGAGATAGCTGGAATTGTTGTTAATAAAAATGGAGTACCAAACGATACCATGCCGCCGTTTTATCCGTCCGGAATTCGTTTGGGAACTCCGGCAATAACTACAAGAGGCATGAAGACTCCCGAAATGGTAAGTATAGCAAGGTGGATTAATGAAGCAATTGAGGAATCTAAAAAGTATCAATTGCCAAGTGAAAAACTGGCAAGAAGGGAAGCTTTCAAAAAGATAAAATCTGATATTAAAAACAATAAAAAGTTAAAAAATATTTTTCTTAAGGTTAAGGAAATGACTTCTAAATTTCCTCTGTCCTAATATTTTAAAATATGTCAAATAGAACAGAAAGACAACGAAATGAGGTTCTTGAAAGTAATAGTCCATTGTCAAGACATTCCCTTAATCATAGAAATATGAGAGATCAATTACAGGGTTCTACAAGAATCTTTGGTAAAGGAGCGGAAAAAAGAAAAGCTAGGCAACAAAGGACAGATGCAAGAATAGCAAGAAAACAGGCATTGTACGACAGCCTAGTGAGAGTTTTTGAGGATAACTTTAATGAAGATGATATTTTAAGGGTTATTTTTCTATCCGAAGAGTTTGAGCGTGTAGATCCGGATGTTATTAATGCTACAGTTATAGATTTTAGTGGATTGGTGCCTACAGACAGTAAAATTGGAGAGCCTGAATTTTATAGAAAAAAAGGTAATTCTTAAATTATCTTCCGCCAAAGCGTCTTTGTCGTCCGGAAAATTCCTTCAAAGCTTGTAAGATATCATTGTCGGTAAGGTCAGGTAAGTTTTTCTTTATTGATACAAATTCAGCAAGTGATCCTAAAGGTCCAAATCCGGACATTCGGTGTTCGCCGCTTGTTCTTAATACCATATCAAAAAGGGGGAGTCCGGCATTAATCTTTGATAAAAGTTCGTAAGTTGTAGATGTTTTATCGACTTCTCTTGCTTTTGCGTATTGTTCTAATTGATATTTTTCTCCGTAATCTACAAAAATAGCTAATGTTTTTCCATTATCACTAGCTGTTTTATTTTCTGTTTCTTCGATTGTTTTAATAAAGTTGGGATATTCCACTCTTAATCTGTCTCTACTTCCTAGTAGCAAGAACCTAATATTATTTTTAACCATAAAATCCAGGTTTTCTTTGGCGGTATTTTCAATTACGTCTATAATATTGCCTATTTCGCTCTTTTCACGTTTCCAATTGTCCTCGGAAAATCCCCATACTCCCAGAACGTTAATATCAACATCCACGAAGTGTTTTAAAATTCTCGCAACAGTTACTCCGCCATTTCTATGACCTTCGGCAACCGAAAGCCCGGCATGCTTTGCCCATCTTCCATTTCCATCAGGAATTACCAGCAAGCTTTTAGGTAGATTAAGGCCGGAGGTTTTAAGTGCAATTTGCTTTGCCTTGTCAATTTTATCTTTTATCACGATAAATGATATTATACCAATTTTTACGGTTAAAACATAGTTAAGTAGCTTATGGATTTACTTCCTGCCAGATCCTTCTTTGGGTTTTAAAGAAGTTTGGTGAGAAAAGGATAAAGTCTGCTCTTTCGGTGACAGAAAAGGCAGGGTAGGTAGCTCCTTGTGAACATAAGTCTCTGTTTAACTGGAAACTTCCACCTGTGCCGCTTGCATTTACAACCATTGATCCTCCAAGGTTAAATCTAAGGTCAGGACCTATTCCACAATTTTTTATGCCGTTTAAGACAAAGTTCTTATCGGTAGAGTAGTAGCCTTCAATCGTACATCCTCCATCTCCTGAATATACACCGTCCCATGGAACTCTACAGTAATCAGTTGCAGCTTCTCCCAGTGATTTATCTACAACTATATTTCC
>JAJXYH010000052.1 GCA_021780675.1 bacterium | reverse complement strand
ACAGTAACGATTTGACCATTCCTTAAGATTGAGGTTGCATTTTTTGCATCAATTATGCAAGGAAGTCTTAAATCATTTGATGTAAATAGTATTTGCATATTAGCGTCAAAGTTTTCCAAAATTACCGCAGAAACTTTTTTAAAAATTGGAAGGAATGAAGATTTTATTTCTTTTAAAACTACAATGTCTTTAGGCTCAACATTTTCAAGCTCTTTTATGGAAGTGATTATCTTTACAGGACCGCTGGCAATTCCCTTACTGGCAGAAATTCCCTTAATTAAAACGTCGGAAGCGATGTTTATTGGGTTTATAATTTCCTGTTCGTTTAATGGTGATGTTTGAATTATATATAAAGATTTATCTTTTATAGCCCATTCAACTTTTTGAGGGAAAAAGTAAGTTTTTTCAATTTTGCTTCCAAGTTTTGCAAGTTCAATAATTTCGTTATCGTAAATTTTTTGCTTACTGCCTTCCTTTTTATTTAAGTCAACCTCTTTATCTTCGGTATTAACTTTAATAAATTTTACTTTTTGATATGCAATTAGTTTTTTTTCAATCTTAAAATCAGTTTTGTTTACTTCGTAGGTATCTGTCTGATCAAAAACGGAAAAGTATTCACCTAGTCCAAGGGCTGCTTTAATTACAATCATATTTTTATCTATACTTACAGGACTGGTAGTATAAATAATACCCGACATATCCGATTCGATCATTTGCTGAATGATTAGTGAGGTTTCAAGCTGTGTTTGATCAATATTAAATGAGTGTCTATAAAAGATTTCCTTGGAATTAAAAAGTGAAGCCCAAAATTGCTTAATTTTTTCTATTAAAACCGCATCTCCTTTTATGTTTAAAATTGCTTGAGGACGGGAAGTAAAGTGAGTTTGGGAATAATTCGTAATATGCTCTGAAAATTTTATTGATATAAGCGGTTCTCCAAGTTTTTTGTAAGAATCAAGAATTTCTTTAACTAAATCATCAGGGAACTTAGCGCTAATTATCATGTTTTTAATAATATTTGAAACCTGACTTATAGAGCGTAAATCATTAAAATTCACGGTAGAAATAATGTGTTTAATTTTTAAATCAAGTTTATTTTCCTTTAAAAAATGGTATAAGGAATTTTTAGTAATTACAAAGCCGTTGGGAACAGGGAAGGAATTGTTATAAATGTCTCCTAAATTTGCTGCCTTTTGTCCGACTAGTAATGAGTCTTCTTTGTAGAGTTTATTAAACCACTTAATAAAATGCGAATTATCGCTCATAAATTAATTATGTAAGTTTAAAATCAAATTATCAAGTAGACTATTTTGAAGTTCCGGGTACAATTAAATCAAAAGGTTTATCTAAGCCGTAAGCTTTTGGTCCGTAATCGTTAACGTAGTTTTTTATGTTTTCTTTGTAATATTGGGTCTTTGAAATTTGAATTTTTCCGACTATATAATAAGTAATCGCCATGACGGCCGCAAAATCAAAATTTTCAGGAATAGATAATAAGTCCCATCTGCTTTCCGGATCTCCAAAGTATTCATTTTTATGGCTTAAGGATATTACCAATTCGTTTTTTGATCTAATAACAAATTTTGCATGCCTTGCATGACCTTGGGAAAAAGCCCTAAGTGACAAATTTGGCCCAAATAATTCACTTTTTTTAATATCAAGCATCGGGCAAATATTTAAATATTTGTCGGGAAGAACGAAAGAATAGGCTTTGTAATCATCAAATTTATCCGGTAACTTAATATTTTTTATAAATTCTAGTATTTCGACCGGATTTTCTTTGGTCGCCGAAAGAATCATGCCCATATACGTTGAGACATTGTATGTATAAGGCTCATCAATTGATTTAAAAACATAAGTTTTATCTGCAATTTTTGCCGCATCGGAATTAGCCTTTGTTGTTAAAAGAGTAGTGTGCAAATTATATTTTTTTGCAATTTCAATTTCCCAGACAGAATCTTTTCCACCCGATGCCGAAATTATTATGGCATTAGTAATTAATTTATTTTTGATTGCATCGGAGAAAGCCGGAAGTAATTTTTTAAAGTTACTTTCATCTGCAAAAATAGCCGAATTTTCCGAAAAAAGAATAAGACCTGTGTTATAGGCATTGCCGGATCCTACTACAAAAGGAAGGTTATAGTCGTTAATATTAAATACGGGTGGAGGGTTCTTGATAAAAAATTCTAATGCTTGAAGAACGTTTTCGTCCAAACTAATTATCTTATCCATTTTAGGCCTCATTTCTTTCTTTTTTTCTTTGTTGGGGAGTTTCGTCCGGTCTTTTGTAGTCATCCTCAAGTCTCAAAGTGGTGCCTGCTTCAGGGGTAGATACTTCCAAAATGTCACAATCGGTAATTCCTACCAGCCTATGTCGTTGTCCAACCATACATGTATATCCGACTCCTTTTTCAAGCTCTGTCTCAATTAGCTCTCCTTTGTTGTTGTCCCAAACGACTTTTGCTCTTCCACTCATTAAAAACCAGCTTTCCTGTTTTGTATCATGAATTTGCAAAGAAAGTC
Organism: bacterium; assembly: GCA_021780675.1. GTDB lineage: Bacteria > Patescibacteriota > Microgenomatia > Levybacterales > UBA12049 > DAHWUP01. The sequence continues at coordinate 743 of JAJXYH010000052.1, read as the reverse complement.
TTTTTCCTTCGTTTACGTGCAGCACTTTACCCATATAGGGAAGAGATTCTGGTACCCAATGAAGTTCATATCCCCATGGTTTTTCAATAATCTTTTTATAGGAATCATTGGAAAATTTTGAGGGGTCAATATTATTTAGGTCAATCATACTTTTGCAATGCTATTTATAAAGTTTTTTAATTCATCAAATTTTTCATCCACTACCTCTTTTTTATATCCTTCTACGTTTAATCTTAATAATGGTTCTGTATTTGACGTTCTTACATTAAATCTCCAATCTCCAAAAGACACGGAAACACCGTCTATTTCTGAAAATTCACCGTTTTTATACCTTTGCCTAAGTGCCATTAAGACTTCCGCGGAATTTGTTAGTTTAAAATTAAGTTCTTCCGATTCATAACCGCGTCTAAGATCCTCTACTATTTCCGATAATGGTTTATTTTCCTCGGTCATGGTCTTTAGAACGATCATTATTACCGGCAAATTTGATTCCGAGTTACCATTTGACCTAAAGAACATGTGACCTGAGGATTCGCCTGCAAATATACCTCCGGATTTATTCATGGCCTCTGTTATGTAGGCATGTCCAACTCTAACAATTTCGGATTTACCACCGAATTCTTCAACGATTTTTGAAGGACCCAAAATATCTCTAATATCAAAATAAATTGTTTCACCGGGATATTGTTTTAGAAGTTCTCTTGCAACAATGGATGTAATACTTGTTGCTGTTCCAATTTGAC
>JAJXYH010000045.1 GCA_021780675.1 bacterium | reverse complement strand
GCAAAACGCCCAGATAAGTTAACTCTTCACAATGACCACACTGCCCTATTAAGCGATCAGGCATCTCAAACATTAAGAGATGAGCATACTGTTTTTGCAAGACAAATTAAGGTTCTAAATTACGAATCAAATCCAATCAGCGGAGCAAGTGCAATCTGTCATACCAGAATGGTTGAAAGCCACGCACTCCCCGGACAATTAATATTGGGCAATGACTCGCACACCTGCACAGTTGGTGTATTAAATAACCTTTCCGTTGGAAAAGGGGCTTTGGATTTGGCAGGTGCAATTGCATATGATGAGATGGTTATAACAGTCCCTGAAACAATCCGCATAAATTTAACAGGTACACTTCCTAAAGGCACAACTACAAAAGACCTTATGCTTTGGCTTGGCGCAACTGATGAGTTTAAAAAACAAAGAATCGGAAGCGGAAGAGTTTTGGAGTTTGGCGGAAGAGCGTTAAATGAAATTCCGTTTGATGACCAAATAAAACTTACCAATATGTCTATTGAACTGCTTGGTTTTTCGGGTGTTTTGGAGCCAAATATTCAAATGTTTAGATTTTTAAATGAAAAAAGAGGTATTCCTTTTAAACAAATAGAAGAACAAATGGTATTTCCCGACAAGAATGCAAAGTATTCACATGAATTTGATATAAAGCTTTGGAAAGTCGAACCAACCGTCTCGGAACCTGGAGATACACAAAATGGAAAACCTTTATCTGAAATAGAAAAAAAACATATTGGAATACAAAAAGTATACATCGGCTCATGTACTCATGGAACTGTTGAGGACCTTAAACAAGCAGCAAAAATACTAAAGGGAAGAAAAATTGCCGATACTGTTAAACTCTACGTACAAGCAAGCTCTATCGACAATCTGAATGAAGCTGAAAAACGGGGTTATATTTACGATTTACTTGAAGCAGGTGCCGAACTTTTACCAATTGGCTGCGGAGCATGCATGAATGCCGGACCCGGCTCGGTTGAAGAAGGAGAAACAGGACTGTTTGCAACGAACCGCAATTTCCCGGGAAGAACAGGAAAAGGCAAAACCTACCTTTCATCTCCCATAATTGCTGCCTCAAGTGCGGTATTAGGCTACATTACAGGGCCTGGTAGTTTACCGCCTCTATCTAAAACTGCCTGAAATCTGGCCATTCTGGCAAGAGCAATTTCTACATTCCTATCGCTATCCTGGTTGTGGGTTAAATTATAAGAAGTAGCACTTGAGGCAAGTCTAACGTTTTCCAAATCAATTTCCAAATTAAGTCCTGTGTCCCTTTTTATTTTTTGCACACTCACCGAACCAAGCCTAACTACTTTTGGCGGATCTTGCATAAACGAAACTTGAGTATGTGACCTTGCAATATTTGAACTTTCGGAAATTTCATCAAGAATTACAAAGTCTATATTTTCAAGCCATTCTTTATGTTTAACCATTTCACGATCTCTTAGTTCACTAGTTGTAAAACACGGCTCCTGACCATGAATATTCAAAGACCCCCCGGCAATAAACCCGTTTACCCTTCCCTTAAGATGTTCTGCTAGTTTTTCGTAGGCCTTGTGACCTGGAATCCAAAAAAACGCCGCTTCTTTTGTTTCCCTTACCTTTCCCATGTCAGGTGTTTTTTCAGGTTTTATTGGCAAAATCATGTGCATAGGACCTGCAAACAAACTTAACCTCTTTACGGGATCATTCAAATCTTTTAACCCTTGCGGAAGTCTTTCGACATCTATCATTTCCCCAATCTCTGCGGGGTGGACAAAAGCAACTAAAGTTTGCATTCTATCTCGTTGTTTCACCTTATCAAAGATCACATCTTCACCTTGTTTTTCTCCAAGCTCCCGAATTTCCCCAACCCCAAAATTACCCATCATATAAATTGCGCATCGCTGACCACTTGCTAAACGCCTGGCAATCTCTGCATGATTTCCGTAGTCCCAAATCGAATAAGAATCAATTGACACCCTTCCTGTTTCCGGATGGTCAAACACCCAGGGAACATTACCCTGTTGGATTTCTACACCCTCAAACACCACATACTCTTTTAACTCCCGCTCTCTCATGCGAAAAGGATATTAACATGAAACCCCGTTGAATTCAACTGAATTTGACAAGAGCAATTAAATTATTTTATGCTGGATAAGAAAGGGGGTGAATTCAATGAACTTAGTATTTGCATTTCTTGCCGGATTATTTTTGACAAACGGTGTTCCGCATTTTGTATTAGGTTCTGCCGGTCAAAAACACATGACTCCCTTCGCTAAGGATTCGACTGCTCTTATTAATGTTGTTTGGGGCTTTGTTAATTTTGCTTTAGGTCTGCTTTTTATGAACCTTACTGGAGTAAAATTAGACGGATTTATTTTATTTGATAATCTCGGGCTTGCCTTTTGGGTAGGATCTTTATTTATGGCGTTAAACAACGCCTTTTTATTTTCCAAACCAAACGCAAGATTTCCCTGGTTTAAAAAATAATTAAACTATTTAGACAATATATTTAACTAAATCGTCCAAATCGGTTTGGTTTTAATTTTGATTTTATCAACAGAAATAAAATCATAAAAATACTATACCATCAAGGCTAGTATTTATTAAGCTTTTTCTCTTTTGCCATTATTGCTTTTGAACAACGGGAAATATGTGCCCTTTGTCTAAACCACAAATTAAATTTACAAAGGACACCCCAAGCAAACAAAAATCCTGCCTTAAAAAATACTTAACCTTCTATTAAATTAGTAATTAGCTAGGCACTCTTAATTTTTATGCCTTATTCCAAAATTGTTTTTAAGGATCGAGCTGTAAAAAAAGTAGGTAATTTCGAAATACTTGTACAAATTCTTCCCATTCCCTCTTTATTTCATTTATTAACATAATTCACCTCCTTTCTAATCACACTAGAACGTAAACGGTTGTCTTATTCCGTTACTGAACCATTCTCCATGTCTTAATAACTGATACACTGCCGGTCCGCCACCAGCAACTGTTGCCTGGGCATATTGAGAGTATGTATTAATCGGCGTACCTGAATTACTAACCCTAAAACAATATGTATTTCCACCAACAGCGTTTGAGTTTGCCGCAAAGTTATACTCAACTTCAGTAAAACCTTTACTTGTTAAAATTATCGAGGCCGAGGTATTGGAAGTAGCCGAAACCAAAGTGCCTGCAATAAAAGTTCCTCCGCTTGGATCTGCAATTACCGCAGGTCCGGTTGAAACATTAGTTGACGCGGTTCCATTAATGTAATAAGAAGTGGTAGTCATATAAAAAGGGTCTGTACCAGAAGATGTTGGGATTGGTGCAAATGTAGAAGTTGAACAGCTTCCTGAAAGCGGCGCATAATCCAGCCTGAAAGTTTGAGCGCTGGCTGCAGAACCGCCGGAATTATAAACTAAAAACCTTAATCTTATATTTGTCGATAAGGCCAAACCCGTTATTGCCGTATTTTGCGCTACTAAGGATGTTCCGGTTGTTTCATTGCCATCATCGCTTCTGAATCTGTAAGCATACTGCGTTGTATTGGCAACCGAAGTATAAGTAATTACAATTACTCCATTTATTCCGTTTCCTCCCATTCCAAGCGCGCCTTTTTTTCCTCCTCCGCCGCCGCCAGCACCGCCTGCGCCATAATTACCGCCGGTTCCGCCAATTGTTCCGGCCGCACTTATTCCTCCTGTTCCGCCGCCGCCTCCGCCGCCTGCACCACCAGTTGCTAAAGTAGTCGTATCAGTCCAAACCGTTCCATTGCCACCCGTTCCGCCCGGTTGTGTCCCTGCCGAACCGCCGCTGGTTGCTCCTCCTGCGCCTCCATTTGTTCCCGTAGTTGAAGTTCCAACGTTCGCGGCAGTTCCACCAACAGCAGTTGTACCACCGGCTCCTCCGCCGCCTGCACCGCCGCCTCCGTTACTTCCCGAAGCTGCTCCACCTACTCCGCCTGCACCGCCGTTAAAGTTTGCTGCCGCACCTGTTCCGCCGGTTCCGCCTGCACCTGCCGAACCACCCGCAGTACTATTACTCCAACCACCAAATCCGCCGCCGTTTGCTACAAGACTGGTGGTATTAAAAGTGGTTACAGTTCCTGCAGTACCGTTTCCACCGTTACCTCCTGTGCCACCGATTCCAATAGAAAATGGAATTACGCTTCCCGGAGTTGTCGTAAAACTACTAATTTTGCGATACTCTCCGCCGCCCCCGCCGCCTCCGCCGCCTCTTCCGGCAGTATTTGTACCGGCTGTTCCACTTCCCCCACCGCCACCGGCGCCAACAGCTTCAATAGTACTGCCTGTAATATTCCAATCAGACGGAACAGTCCAACAATTACTACCACAAGGATCGGTATAAGAAGAAGTAATAATTATTACTGTTGCCGCATCTGCTGCCAACTGCCACTTACGTACTTCCTGAAAAACTACTTGATTATTGGAAACAAAACTCAAGGGTCCAATGGTGTAAAACATCGGACTAATCATTGGCATTTTAAAATTATAAGAAAGATTTAGCGTGTCCCCCGCTCTTGCATTAACTGTCCAAACAATTGCTTTAACAGTGTTATTGATGTTGGTTGCAACGGTTTGATTTTGTGGTGTTAATCCAAGGTAAGGACTAGGATCGGTTTTTCCGTAATATCCGTTATTTGGATCGTTTTGATTAAATTTTATGCCAAAATGCAAATGAGGCCCAGTTGTTATTCCGGTATTTCCCGATAATGCAATTTCATCGCCTTTTGAAACTTTCTGTCCAACAGTAACTTCGACTTTACTTAAATGCCCATAGTAACTTCTTCCCCAACCGTGTTGAATTACAACTGTTGTTCCATAAATTTCGCCGCCCGCCATTATTACCACTCCGTCGTCCGTTGAATAAACCGGAGTTCCAATCGGCATGGCAAAATCTAATCCGTCGTGGCCCGCCAAACCATATTGGGCATAATAATCACGCTCTTTAGGATCCAAAAGATGCTGTCCAAACCCCAAAGTTTCATCAACAGTTCCTTTAAACGGAAGTAATAATTTTAAGCTTTGTAAATTTCCATCTTGATTTTTAACCGGCGTTGCAATTTCTTTAACATCAAATGTTGGTGCTGCCGAACTACTTGACGGCAATATATTAAAATCATTAGGAACATAATCGATAATTTGACCGTTAAAATCCTGATTAAATTTTACGGTTAGGTTAACCGGATATTCCGAGGGAGGATAAATCCTGGTCGCGGTTTGCCTTGTTATATCAAAAGCTACTGAATTTTGAACCTGAAATGAATCACTAATCTGTCTTGTACCGTCTGTAGTTTCGGCCAAAAGGTCCATTTGATAAGCTCCTACTCCCCCGACCGTAAAAGACGCTTGGTAATCCGGAATTAATGTGAAATTATGCAAATGACATGAAGGATTTACAATAATTGAATTGTCCGAAGTTGAAAGAACTGTTTGTTTTCCGTTTGGATCGGTAATAGTTAAGGTAACATTTGCATCACATACCATATCTCCGGTATTATCTAAAACCGCCATGGCTAAATTTGCAGTTTCGTTTGGTAAATAGATTGATTTGTCGGTATTTATTGCCAAAACTCCCCAGGTAAAGTCCTGTTGTTTAACGTTTCCGCTTGTATCGGTAATCTTAACTGTATATTTCCCGGGACGAAAAGCACTCGGAGGAGATATATCAATTGAAGTTCCGTTTGATGTTGCAATTTTATTAAAATTTGAATTAACTAAATTGCCATTTTGATCGTAAATTTGCACACTAACATCTTGAGGAGAAATATTATCCAAATTTACCTGATAATCTTCGTCTGCCTGTAAATTATTTTTCTTTGAATTAATAGTCCAATTCTTATTGCTATTATTCGTAGTTGAAAGCTGCTGATTATTCGACGGGGCGTCAAAGTTGGGAGATAATGAATTAACATCAGGACCCGAAAAGCTTGCAGATGGGACGAAGGTTGAATTAACATAATTTGCATCGAAATTATTGTTTTGTAAAGAACCAGAAGCACTTGCGTCTGATGCAATATTTACTTCAGTTCCTGTTGCGCTTAAATGTGACGAGCTGGTTGCACTTTGAGCATAAACACCAACCGGCGAATAACTTAGCAACAAACTTAAGATTGTTAAATAAATAAAAACTTTTTTCTTTAATTTAGAATTTAGCATAATAATTTAAAACAATATCTCCGATTTGTGTTACGCCAGGGCTGGCAGCATACATTTTTAAATAAATAACTGCTGTTTGACCTGACGTCTGCCACTTTGCCGCCCCCCCCGTAAATGCAGATGAAGTTATTGCAATTGTTCTCCAGTTATATCCGGATGTACTGGTATTTGCCGTTCGCATTAAAACCGGCGTGCTCGTACTTGAAGTTGGATTATAGACAAGGATATCTAACTTGTTTTGCGTCGCATTTGTTGTTGCGGTATCTAAGTCTATTGTCATTGCATTGGCACTATCCCAAGAGGAAAAATCATTTGGAAGTGTAACCCTAACAACCACGGTATAATCCTGCATTGAGCTTTGTGTTGTAGACCACTGATAATAAGTTCTAAAGTTGGCCGACGGCGAAGCGTCGGCGGTCATATTACCATTTGTTGTTGCCGAGCCCGAAGCAGTTAGTGTTGCCCCTGCATATTCGGGTGATAATATAATTGTTTTTAAAGGTTGTGCGGACCCGTTGTAATTTGGACCGCTTGCAGGATCAAAAGTCAAACCATTAGTACTTGTACCTATTGTCACTTTTCCTGAATTTGAGATTGTAAACCTTGTCCAGCCGCTGGCGCTGGCTGTAAAAATATCTCCCACCCCATCATTATTTGCAACTAATGAAGCATAGCTGGTCTTGCCAGAAACTGAAGCTACCGCAATTGTCCCGACATCTCCCCTAATATCAACGTTTGCAACAGGTGTTATACCGTCGGTATTTATTCCCAAAAAACCACCTCCACCGGGATTAATGGACAAATGTTGATTATTTAATGTATTAATCTGACTAATGCCGGCCCCAACAAAAGTCAATGTATTTGGCGATAAATTAATCGTTGGAGTATTATTAGGACTAAAATTAATATTTCCGGTTGTATTTCCTCCGATTATAATAGCCTTATTGTCTGTAGTTTGAATAACCGGCCCTATCATCGCCCCCAAAACCATTCCCGCAGAAATAGATGCATTGCCCCCGTAACCATTATTTGGCATTAAATTAAATTGTCCGGAAAAAGAAGCTTGTGTCTGATTCGTATCAAGACCGGTAAAGGCAAATTTAGCCGTAGAAGTAGAGTTTCCACCAAGCAATAAATCTTCAGTGGTGATATTTTGAATGATGTATCCCCCCGCATTAAAAAACGGATAACCCCCCGGCGGAGCGCCCCCGCAAGTACCCCATTTAACCGCTGATCCACCTGTTAAACATTGTCCGCTTCCATTTGAACCACTAATCAAAACCGCTCCGGTTAGAGTAATATTGCCATTTCTTGCAATATTAAATTTAGTTTCTCCGGAAGATGAAGCAGTAAATAAATCACCGCTTCCACTATTGTCAATTACAAACGCAGCAAATGAAGTCTGCCCGGAGACTGAGGCGATGGACAGCGTCCCCCCAGTCACCGGGTTTCCTTGTAGGTCTATGCTTGATAAAGGTGAATTCGTATTAAAACCGATAAGCCCGGTTCCGTTTGGAGAAACTATAAAATTTTGATTAGCAGTTGTTGTAATGTCCGTTCCCGTAGTATTAAAAGTTAACCCGCCTGTTCCGATTGTTTTTCCGGTTAAAGTTTGCGAAGTTGAAGTATCCACTAAAGTAAGCGTTCCTGTAGTCGGAAAACTTATGGTAACCGAAGCACCTGGGTCATTAAACGTTAAACCGCTTGAGCCTTTAAAAGTTACGATTTTAGAATTTCCAACCTGAAGCGTTCCCGATGTAGAAGCATTTCCGCTGTCGTCCTGAACTGTTAACCCTGCAACTTGCTGTGCATTAAACGCATATGGAACAGATGCCAATTGAATTCTTGGTGTCATTTCCGAATCCGAACCTACTTTTATGCCTAAATAAAGCCCGGACCAGTTAAAATTAAAATTTGCCGGAAAAGGTGTAACCGAACCTAACGCTACCCTAAAAATTCCGTCTGCTGTGATTACAGTTTGAGTTTCCGACCACAATACAGTTCCCCCACTTGCTTGATCGTAAAGTGAAAAAACTACCGTGTAGGGCGAATTAGATACGTTTGTTGCAGAAGGATTATTAACTAATTTTCCCTGAAAATTTATTACTCTATTAATCCCGGCTGCCGCACTTGCATTTTTCACGAGTAAAGGGGAAAATATAACTAAGGCTAACGTAAAGGCCAAAAAGACCCTTGTGAAAAATCCAAGTTTTTTAAGGTTAAGCTCAAGCATTTAATATTACCGTAGGTAATATTAATTTAACCGATTTTAAAGCTATGGGTCAAAAATATAATAAACTTGCATATTATTGCATAATAATGTATATAATTATATAAACCAATTTAAAATTTTTGGGGTCTTAAAATTTTCAATTAAAAATTGAAAACTAAAAAATTATTAAAATATGGATAATTTATTTAACGTTAATCAAGTTGCATTTATTTTAAAAGTACACCCCCTAACAATTCGTCGTTATATAAAAGAGGGACGTCTTAAAGCAATTAAGGCTGGTGGAAATATTAGGATTAAAGAATCAAGCTTAACTGATTTCAATAAGGACTTTAGCAACGAAACAAAAAAAGTAAATGTGCTTAAAAACAGCCTAAAACCTTCCAAAACCTTTACCCTTGATGATCCATTATTCAGACTAAAAGGCCGGGGCGCAAGTCTTATCTTGTCAAGCTAAAATAATCTTTGTAGATTTTTTAATTTAGCTTGACAATACGGCATAATTTGATATTTTATACACTTTAGCAGTTAAACATTTCTTATGATAAGTAAAAAAGTCTACATCTCAGGAAGTGCATTTTATGCCTTTGTTAATCGTGCGCATCAAAAATATGAACAATCTTCTGCTTATTTTAGGTATTTTGCCTTAGAAAAATACTCTCTTTTTACCGATATCTATACCCTTTTGGAAGTTTATAATCAAATTTATAGTGAAATTAGCCCATCTCTTGCAAAAGACTTTCTAAGAATAGTCTCAATTTCGGACATAAATATTATTTATCCAGAAGAACGTGACATTAAGGCTGCATTAAAGACGCTAATTAATTACAAATCAACCGATCTTACTTTTTCACAAAGTTTAAGAGCGGTTTTGGCAAACAAAAAAGGAATTACGCAAATTCATACATACGATTACTTACATACATTATTTGGGCAAAGTGTTTTCTACTTACCACTTTAAAAAGTAGATAAATTAATATGAAAAGATTTAGTAATATATCAATATATATCGCAATATTTCTAATTTTATTCAGAGGTATAGCGTTCGCAGCTTCCGGAACTATTTATGCAAACGGAGATATTACCACAACCAACTGGACATCAGGTACGTGCACTACTAATCTATATAGCTGCATAAGCGAGGGAACTACTTCGCCAAACGACACAAATTATATTCAAACCCCAAACGGTGTGACCGCAACTTATGTTTATACCAACACAGCAAGTCCTGCTGATGTCCAAACCGTAACGGCAATGACAATTACAGTACGCGCCGATAAAACAGGGGGAAGAAGCGGTACTTTAGACGTTTATTATTCTACTGATGGCACCGACCCAACTGTTCAAATTGGGAGTACGGTAAATTTAGTTAATGGCACTTTAACAGACCATACTTTTTCTGCGAATGGGCTTTCCCTAACCAAAACTCAAATTGACGCTTTAAGAATAAAATATGTAGCAACTCTTGGGTCAACGGGTGGGGGTGGAGGTACAGCTGCAATGGTTACCGCTAGTCAAACCGATTTAACCTATACGCCGGCTCCTACACCAACCCCGTCACCATCACCGACACCAACTCCAGCTAATCCCGTAAGCACAAATTACCAATTGTTGGACTTTGGATTTGGTGCGGGTGGAAGCGCCAGCTCAAGCTCAACAAATTATATGTTTCAAGGTATTTTAGGCGAAATAGAAACAGCCTCACTATCTTCAACCAATTACTTAACTCTTCCTGGCCTTACCTATACTCTTGAACCAAATACGCCACTCGCCCCTATATTTACTAATCCATCCGGATACTATAATAAACTACATATCGTAATCGATAACGGTGCAAATCCAACTGATGCCACATATGTAATTCAAGTTTCCACCGACCCTACTTTTAGTACAAACATATATTTCGTTCAAGCTGATGATACATTAGGCACAAAACCTGTTTTTCAAAACTATACACTTTGGGGAAGCACTACCGGATTTGACATAATCGGTTTAACCGGTGGAACAACCTATTACGCACGGGTGGCGGCAAGAACGGGTGCTTATCAACAGGGATTCTGGAGTCAAAGTGCAAATTCTGCAACTACAAACCCTACACTTATTTTTAGTGTCCAGACAACCAGTCAATCTACTCCACCTTTTAATATAAATTTAGGAAGTTTAACTCCAGGTTCTATAAGTACGTCTTCCGATAAAGTTACCACCAATATTACCACTAACGCTGTAAACGGTGGCTTAATTTACATTTACGGATCTAACAATGGTCTAAAAAGTATCAGTGCCGGAAACTATACTATTAATAGCACAACTAATGATTTATCAACCATTTCAGAAGGTTATGGCTTGCAGGGAACAAGTACCACTCAAACTTCGGGCGGACCTATGGTGTTTGATACACCATATGCCGGAACGGGCAATAATGTCGGAGTTATTGATACAAGTAAACGCACTTTGTCTGATTCCAGCAACACTCCTGTTACAGGTGGGCAGGCTTCTTTTGAACTAAAAGCAAAAGCTTCTTCAACCACGCCGACTGCAGGAGACTATACTGATCTTATTTCGCTAATAGCCACAGGTAGCTTCTAGCTGCACTTTATGAAAATTTTATTTAATATTACTCTAAGCTTTAAGTAATACTTGACAAACTATCAAAAAAATGGTTTGCTAAATACAGCAGTAAAAAATGAAATTTCCCAAAATTAAAGTAAATAATTTAAAAAATCCCAGAGTTCTATTGAGCGTTGTTTTAAATATTTCACTTTTGCTTTTAGTTCTCTACCCTTTACTTCAACCACAATTAGCTAACGCGACCGTAACGGAGGGCTTTGTAAGACTAGACAGACTTTCAACTGGACAAGCTATTTCCGGTACAGCTTGTCTTAAATCCACATTAACCACCCAAACTGCAACAACTATCGTATTTCCTCAAGGCTGGATCATTTCCAGTACAGCATCCAACTGGACAACTACGACTACTAACTTACCAACAGACCCTTCTGGAGGTGGAGCTGCAACAGCCTGGCCGGGAATCGGTACCGCAACCAGCGTCAATGGACTTTCTGTAACCTTCCCAACAACATCGTTTGTAGCAGGTAATTTTTATTGCTTTAATTTTACAGGAGCATCCTCAACTATTGGTCCTGCGGGAAATAATCAAAATGGAGAGCTTGAAACATTGGGTGGCGCACCATACACAGATCAGCTAAATTGGGCTGCATCAATCGTTTCCTCAGGCGGAGAACAAGTTACGGTATCAGCCTCTGTCTCAGCAACTATGACATTTTCCTTAAGTGGTAATTCTATTGCCCTCGGCACACTTTCAACCAGCACTGTTTCATCGGGGAATGTTACCGAAACAGTTGGTACAAACGCCAGAAACGGTTGGGTCTCCTGGATAAAAGGAGCTCAAGGAACAACAACGCTCGGTGCACTACATTCAACAGTAGCTAATGCTGATATTTCTGTACCAACAGGGACTTATGGAACTGTATACGACCTTGCAACAACCACCGGTTATGTTATTGATGCCGATTCGGGAACAGGAGCACCAACTATTGCAACGGCGTATAACGGAACTAATACAACCTCCGGAGGAGTAAGTACAACCTTATTCCAGCAAATGGCATCAAATACTGCGCCAACAGCCGGAGACACTGTAACAATTAATGCAAGAGCTAAAATCCCAGCCACTCAAACAGCTGCAAATGACTATTCAGATACACTAACAATTACTGCCGCAGGATCGTTCTGATATGAAATATGGGAAAAAACGATTAGCACTGCTCATTTTCATCCTAAGTTTAGGTGGTCTTTTCATTGTTTTAAAAACCTCTTTTGCCCAATCTCCAACTCCGGCTAATTACGACGTTACGGTTTCTCCTGTATTTTTAGACCTTTCTGCAAACCCGGGAGATACGATTAACACCAAAATAAGGATAAGGAATAATACTACTTCCCCGCTTCCTATAAAGCTTGAGGTTAAAAAAATGACCGGCGATGCAAACGGAGATTTAACATTAAAAGACACATCCAGTGATAATTCACTCACTTGGTTTAAGTTTGAAAGCAATACTTTTGTTGCAAAACCACTGGAATGGACAGATATTCCTTTTACTATTACTATTCCTAAAGACGCCGCTTATGGATACTACTTTGCAATTTCCTTTACCCAAGACACAGGATCATCGCTTAAAACAACCGGCACTGCAATAACAGGAGCTGCAGCAATTCCAGTACTACTTGACGTAAGAAAAGCCGGGGCAAAAGCAGAGGCTAAAATAGTTGATTTTTCCACCTCAAACTATGTTAGCGAATATTTACCTGTTGACTTTAAAGTAGTACTACAAAATTCCGGAAACGTGCATATCTTACCCCATGGAAATATCTTTATTTCAAGCGGGACCAATAAAAATATTGCTGCAATCGACTTTAATCCGGGTTCAGGAAACATTATTCCTTCGACCAAACGAATTTTTGATGTTAGCTGGAGCGACGGCTTTTTAGTATATGTTCCGGTAATGGAAAACGGACAACCCAAGCTTGATAAAAACGGCAAGCAAGTCAAAACTTTGCAGATCAACTGGAATAAATTGACCAGTTTCCGCGTTGGAAAGTACACAGCAGACCTGATTGTTGTATACGACGACGGCACAAAAGACGTTTCCTTAGAAAAATCCATAAATTTCTGGGTAATTCCCTACAAAGCGCTGGCTGTAATCGCCATAGTCATAATTTTACTTGTACTAGTGATCAGATACTTATTAAAATCCTACATTAACCGCGAAGTCAAGAAAAAGCTTAAGGAGTAAACTTAAGGCTGGAAATTACCTCATAAAACAACTTTTCTACATCTTTATTGTTAATTCCGGTTATAGAAATCGAATATTGCTTATTATTTTTAAAGAAAAAGGCTGTCATTTCAATTTGTTGATCTTGTTTTTCAAAAGAAAGGCCATTTACACCGTCTGCTGTAACATCTTGTTGAATATAACCACTTGAAGGAAGTTGTCTAAGCTTAACATCCGGAATATCTTCTAAGCCCGAAAGGTTAGACCTGTCAATCGTCGAATAATTTAAGGTAAGCCTTGGGTTTTGGATATCAAAAGAAAAAGTTTCCAGTACCGATGTATCCTGCCTTAAACTGGGATCTTTATAAGTATAAATTTTACCAGCTGCAGGATACGTAAAACTTACATACTTCCCTTTATAAAGGGTACCTCCTTTGGGAGTTGTATCGGTTAAATTCGGCTTCCTGCCTAAAATTTGGACAAGTTTGGCTTCTTTTTCGGCCTCCGACATCTGTTTGGGAGGCGCTGTTAACATAAAGTAAGCAATAATTGAAGTTATAACTATAAATATTGCCAAAATAAGTATAACAAACTTTCTCATAGGGTTATGATATCAAATTATGCTATTATGAGGTAGGATGAAAAAACTTGTTTTTAGCCTTGTTATTAGTCTCTTTTTAGCCTTGTTACTTACTCATGCCGTAGATGCCCAAACTACTTCAAAAGGCGTGTCTGTGACCCCTTCAATTGCCCACATCGACCTTGCAGTTGATCCGCCGGAGTACGAATTAACATATGTAAATAATTTCGATACAGACATTACCATAACCTTAAGCGCCAAAGACTTTACGGAACTTGAAGACAGTTATAAGCTGGAGTTTTTGGACGCGCCCAAGGCGCAAAATTATAAATACTCACTGTCCTCTTGGATTTCATTCGAAACTAAAACCTTAGAACTTGCTCCACACGAAAAAAAGTCCGTGAAAATTTATATAGATAAAAACAGGATAACCAAAGGCGGACACTACGCCAGCATTTTGGCAGAAATCGCCCAACAGGCCAGCTCTCAAAATATTGGCATCAAAGCGGTACTCTCGAGTCTTTTGTTTGTAAGGGCATCAACCGGAAAAGAAGTAGAAGATGGAAAAATATTTTCGTTTGAACCGCTAAGAGACAACTACGACTACCCCGACTCGTTTTTGCTAAGATTTCAAAACAGCGGCAATGTACACGTTATTCCCTACGGCACGGTTATAGTTTACGACCCGTTTGGAAACCTGGTGGCAAAAGGGATAGTTAACGAAAATTCGCTGGATGCACTTCCCGAAAGCATTAGAAGTTATACTATTACTTCAACGACTTACCAGAAGGTACTTATCCCCGGCACGTATACAGCCAAGCTAAGCATACATTTTGGTAAAACCAATCAAAAGCTATCGCAAAGCATCAAGTTCTTTTCCATGGGAGGAATGGACTTTATAAAAACTCTTGGGTTGATTGTCTTGCTTGCAGCGCTAGTAGTATTATATAGAAAGAAATTTAAAAGGTATCCTGCTAAATCTTAACTCTTACATCTTCAAATTATACTGCCCTGTGGTACTGCGCCTGGTGTACCCTGCGGATTTTTTCTTCATCCGGACTTTCAAAATGTTCTTTTATAAATGCCATTGTCTCTCTTGTATCTTGTGTATTTACCCAAACATTTGTCCCAAGCTCAAAACCTCCAACTGTTTTTAGGCGTGGAATTAAGCGTAAGTACCAATCTTTATGGGGAGAAATATAAAAGTTGAATGGAAACTCATGACCATGTCTTAAGTCAAATATCTGTATCAATCTATATAAAATACGAGCAAGGTCATTTAATTCTTCATCCGAAGTCATACTAAAATATTCCCTCACTTGCCTTGGCCTTAACCATACTTCATCCGGCCATTCACTAGAATCAGGCACATAAATTACAAAGTGCTCGGTCTCCAAACCGTCCTTACTGTCCGCTGTAATTAGCCTTGGTATCTCTAACTTTACAAAGTCGGGAATTACCGCAATTTGACTATGCGGATGGGGCTGACTCTCCCCTGCTGCCTTACCGTGATTATGAAAAATACACACCTGTCCTTTGTCCTGGTAGGTCTCAAAACGCTGTCTAAAAGTTTGTAGAACAAGTAGGTTTTGCTCTAGTGGTAATTCGTCAAAATTCTTATGATGATCCGGAGAATGTATAACTACTTCATGGATTGGCGCAAAAGGAAATTTATTGCTAATAACCCTAACTTTCCAACCGGATATATCCTCTTTGCTACCAATTCTATAGGTCTCTTCGTCCATATTCTCATTGCCGGTACAAAAAGGACACACCGCAGTTTTTGAGTCTTCGCTCTTATTTCTTTTAGCTCGTCTGGGAGACGATATAACCCATTTTTTAGAAATCTCATTTTCAATAAATTTATAGTCCATATAATTATTAAACACCACCCAACTACTGTTTGCAATATGTCAAAATTTTGGTCATTACGAAAAAAAATCGAATGTAGTTTGCTTAGCTTCGAGGCTAAAACGATAATACACGCTAAAATAGCCTTTTAGCAGTAAAAACGTCGAGTGCTAAACATTAAAAAATGGAGATTGCATTGAATTGACGGGATAATTAACAATAAAAGGTATCTTTTATATCAGTCGAGTTGGTCCTCTGCAAGGCATTTTAACCACTTAATTTTCATGAATAATTTATAAATTCGATTTAGCTTCGATTTAAAGCCGTACTATTTATTTTCGTATCGGTAAATACTCGGTTAATAAGGCTATTATTTGTATTTTATTTCAATTTTATTTTAACTTTTTTGTTTTTTTGTTTAACCGGCACTTATGAAAATTTAATACTCAATTTATCTAGCTTTGGCTATTTACCTCATTTTTATCAATATATATCATTCTATATAAATCTATATAAATTGATATCTTTTCCTTTTTATGCCTAAACACCGCTGCTATAATTATTATTTACTATCCCTTTAAAGACTTTCGTTTGCAAATATTAGTGTTACCTTAAAACCTGTCTATCACATTATCATAATATTTATTTATCAATTTGTAAATACTATATGATAAATCAAATTACTGAATAATTTTTAACATTTGCAAAATATTAAAATATTATCCTTACCACTTTCCTGTTATTTATTACCCGTTTATTAAAAAAAATTCATATTTAATTGGAGCAAATAATTATTTTTTAGATCATTAAAATTTTATTAAAATTTGTTGTTAAAGAGATTTTAGAAAAATTAAATTCTTTGCCAATTTTTTATTTAAATAATAACTAACTAGTTTTTTAAAAACTTTGTTTTTTTGTTTTAAATTTTAAATAATTTTTTTGTAAAAAAATCATTAACTGGTTGATTAAATTTTTGCTACTTTTCTTAAAAAATAAGTAAACGTTATTTTTGTTAAAAATTTTTAGACATTAAAAAATTACCTAATGTAGTTTTTTAAAAATGCGGTTATAAAAAATGATAAAAGTTTTCGACGTAAGAATTTCCATAAAGTTTTAAAGCTTTTCTTTAAAAACCAAAAACACAAACTTTATTAATGAAAGTTGTCGTCTTATTCTCCACGGTTGAATAATAAGACGGAATAACCACTCAAGTCCTAGACTTCTTAAAAACTTTGGAGCACGTGGTACACTACCGCTTATAAAGTCAAATGCGCCGCCAACACCAATTGCAACTTTTACCGGAAGGTTTTGTAGGTTCTTATTAATCCAAATTTCCTGTTTTGGCGAACCAAATGCCACAAACAGTACGTCCACAGGCTTGTAACTTAGATCACTAGACCACTCCTCAGACACCCATGAAACCTTTAGCCCGGGGTACTTTTTTTGTAAGCACTCGGCAGTGAGTTCTGCTATTTTGGGTCCGGCACCCAAAAAGGCCGCCGTGACGGGCTTTTTTGATATCTCCCTGCAGAGATTTTCGGTTAAATCAACACCGGTTATGCGCTGTTTTATGGGATTACCGAGCAGTTTAGATGCCAAAACCACCCCTATTCCGTCGGGCAAGGCTAATTTAGCTCCGTTTAGGACTCTTTTGTATTCGGGGTTACCACTGGCAATCACTAAAAGTTCAGGGTTGGGGGTCACAACATAGTACTTTTCTTGCCCTTTTCGTAGGCCTTTAGTGATAAACTCTAAGATTTCACCTTCATTTGCTTTTGTAAAGTTGATCCCCAGCAAATTTACAGTTTTAAAATCGTTCATTTTACTACAAGTTTAGTACGAATTGGAATAATTTCTCCTAAAATCAGCCATTTTGAGTAAATTTTTTATACACATATTTAAACTTAATCTTCAAATTATTTAGGTAAATATCAATATTTATAATTTTAATAAAATTACACTACTATATATTGTTAATTTGTGAAAATTTAGACATTTTTATGCAAAATCATTAAGGCAGTAATCAATTCTATTACTATTACAGGGCTAAATTATTAAGTATATTTTCGGGCAATACTTCGTTTATAAAGTTCTATGTTTTCTAGCGCTACTCCTGTCCCTCTTACAACGCAAAGAAGTGCATCTTCAGCAACATGACATGGAACACCGGTTACTTTTGTCATTAATTTTTCAAAGTTTGTAAGAAGCGATGTTCCCCCACTCATCACAACCCCTTTATCGATAATGTCAGATGCCAGTTCCGGCGGAGTCTGCTCCATTACTCCTTTAACTGCAGAAATTATGTCCATTAAAACTGGCATGATTGCTTCGTTAACCTGCCCCTCGTTTAAATCGATTGTTCTGGGAAGTCCGGAAATTGAATCGCGGCCTCTTATTTCCATGTGTTTTTGATCGGATACTTTCTTCTCATCAACTAAGGCATTGCCTAATTCTATTTTAATAATTTCCGATGACCTTTCTCCGATAAGTAGGTTAAACTTTTTCTTGCAGTAGCTGGCGATTGCCTCATCTATTTTATTCCCGCCTGCTCTTACCGAGTTATGTACTACTACTCCTCCCAAAGACACAACGGCAGACTCGGTTGAGCCACCGCCTATGTCAACCACCATATGCCCTGCGGGCTGGGCAATCGGAACTTTGGCACCGATTGCTGCTGCCAAAGGCTCTTCTATTAAATATGCTACTTTTGCACCCGCCGCCATAGTTGCGTCTAAAACGGCGCGCCTTTCAACCTGAGTAACTCCCGATGGAATACAAACCATAACCTCGGGTTTAAAAAAGCGCGACTTACCGGTTGCCTTATCTATAAAGTAAGAAAGCATTGCCTCTGTTATTGAATAGTCTGCTATAACTCCGTCTCTTAAGGGGCGCATAGCAACAATATTTCCGGGGGTTCTACCTAACATTTCCTTTGCTTCTTTACCAACGGCAACTACTCTATTTTCTTCTGCTGTTACAGCAACAACGGTTGGCTCATTTAAAACAATTCCTTCTCCGGCAACATAAACAAGAGTGTTAGCGGTACCAAGATCAATTCCTATTCTTTTAGTAAAGTTCTTCATAAGCTAATTTAAAACCAAAACTGTATCAAAACACATAATAAACCTATCAAAAACAAATTTAGGCTTAATAGATTGATTATAACAAACCCTAAACATCTTGCAAGACGTACTTTACCAAAGTATAATGCGGGTAATGGTTAAAAGGATCGTTAAAAAACAAATACTACTGCCTATTATCATAGTACTTCTATTAATCGCCGGTACAATGACGGTGATATTTTTTGGTAAAGGCTACAATATTAATTTTGGGGCAAATGGACCGGTTATCGCAGGAACAGGACTCCTAGTTGCAACCAGTTCTCCAAACGGCGCATCAGTTTTTATAAACGGCCATTTAACTACAGCAACAGATAACACTATTAATTTAGCACCAGGCGACTACGACGTTAAAATTTTTAAAGACGGTTATTTCCCTTGGGAGAAAAAAATCACCATCAAAACCGAAACCGTAAGTAAAGCCGATGCCCTGCTTTATCCAACCGCTCCTCAACTCCAAAGCTTAACCAACACCGGCGTAAAAAATCCCGTACTTGATCCAAGCAGAACCAAACTTGCCTATCTTGTTGCCTCCCAATCTGCATTAAAAAACGGTATTTATATTTTAGACATGACGGCAAGGCCAATCTTAACCTTGCAAAACACTTCAAATCAAATCGCCAATAATACAGTTAACTTATTTTCGGACAGTACAATTAGCTGGTCTCCTGATAGCGCGCAAATTTTAGCAACCGTATCAAACCTTTCCACAACTACTACATATTTGCTGGATTCAGGAAGTCTAAACCAAAACCCGCAAGATGTAACCGAGACCTTGCCGGCAGTAACTGCCAATTGGGACAAATTAAAACAGGACAAGGAAAAAGCCCAAATGGACAGCCTTGATAAACCGCTTCAAAACGTTGTATCACAAGACTTTAAGATACTACAATGGTCTGATGACGAAACTAAAATATTATATGTAGCCTCAAGGTCTGCAACCATCCCGCAGATTATTAAACCGGCTTTAATTGGAACGGATTCAACACCTGAAGATAGAAATATAGAAAGCGGCAAAGTTTATGTTTACGATATTAAAGAAGATAGAAATTACAAAATTTTAGATAACCTTCCCCAAACCGAGGGTGACACACCAACACCAATCATGATACATCCCGATTCTAAGCACTTGGTTTATGTCCACGATGGCAAAATAGACATGATGGATTACGACGGAGCAAACAGAACAACTGTTTATGCCGGCCCCTTTGTAGATGGATACGTGTTCCCCTGGCCGGACGCAACCAAATTGGTAATTTTAACTAATTTAGGAAACTCCACCCTTACTCCTAATTTATATACTGTGAGTCTTAAATAGTTTTGTCGGGGTGCTGGGAATTGAACCCAGTGTCTCATCGTCCCGAACGATGCATGTTACCGATACACTACACCCCGCGTTCGTACCCCTAGGCGGAATTGAACCACCATCTTACCCTTAGGACGGGTCTGCTCTATCCGTTGAGCTATAGGGGCGTATGAATTGTATTTTACCATAAAATTAGACTACAATTAAAAAGTGAATAAATCTGAAATCCTCCGATTTTTAGTCTTAAGAACCATTGGTAATTTTTTAGTACTTTTTGCAATCTTTGGTATTTTGGCAACCTTTGGTCCGGCGCTTTATTATGAACTTGCGCTTCATGTTGCTAACGCAAGAGGTGTCAGATATATTGTTGCTACAGCGCACGCGGCTCCTTTAATCACTCCAACACTTATTCCCGGTCAACCGCCTCCACAGTACACCCCAACACCAATACCAACACCCGTTCCCCAGCAATCAAGCGGTATAGATAATTTTGCTGCGGTTTTAACCGGACCCAAAGAGCAAGTCTTAACACCTGTTGACACTAATTTTAGTATTTTAATTCCTGCAATCGGGGCAAATGCAAAAATTTACCCTAATGTAGACCCTTCAAATCCGAACGATTTCCTGCCAATTCTACAAAAAGGCGTTGCACACGCCAAAGGAACGGTTTTCCCTGGCATGAAAGGAAATATATATCTTTTTGCCCACTCAACCGACAACTTCTGGGACGTCGGGCGCTACAACGCAGTATTTTATCTGCTTAAAGACTTACAAAAGGGTGATGAAATTGTTATTTTTTTCCAGGGCAAGAGACATAACTATATAATGACGGGTTCTAAAATTGTTGACCCGTCGGACGTTTCCTATATTGTAAACGCTAAAAATCAAAATAAAGAACAGTTAATTTTGCAAACCTGCTGGCCGCCCGGCACTACATTCCAGAGGTTATTGGTATTTGCAGAGCCTAAATAAATTACTACTTGAAAAATTTTCGCTGAAGTGCGAACATATAAAAATGACGGAAGGAAAACTTACAAAAGACGAGAAAAAAGCCCTCCGAAAACTCGAGTGGGAAGAAAAAGCAAAGTCGGAAAAAAAGAACGAAACTATTAAGAAATACTCCATTTGGGCATCAGTCGTAGCAGTAATTATTTTTGCAGTCGGAGGTCTTATGTGGCTGGTTAGCCAACCTGCTGCCCCACAAGCCGGATCACTAACAACAGCGCCCACAACTTCTAAAGATATTTCCGAAGGAGCTAAAAATCCAAAAGTAACCTTAACCGAATGGGCGGACTTTGAATGCCCGGCATGCGCCGCCTACCACCCTCTAATTACCCAACTGGTAGATAAATACAAAAATCAAATGCTGTATGTTTACAGATTCTTCCCACTAACCAACATTCATCCTAATTCTCACATCAGCGCACAGGCAGCCTATGCAGCTAATAAACAGGGTGCATTTTTTAATTACGATGATTTACTCTATAACAATCAAAACGACTGGGCAAATTTACAGGACCCAAAACCTGTATTTTTAGAATACGCCAAGAAGCTAAAACTAAACGTTACCCAATTTAATAAAGATATGACATCCCAGGAGGCAGTAAAGTACGTAAACGATTCCGAACAGCAGGCTTTAAGCGAAGGTTTAGACCATACTCCAACATTCTTTATAAACGGAAAGGAAATTAATAATCCTTCAAGTATTGAAGAATTCCAAAAATTAATTGACGAAGCGATTAAACAAGCCGCTACTCCAACGCCTAAACAGTAATTTTATGAAAAACAAACTGGTGATTAGTTCTTTAGTTTTAGGATTTTTAGGTTTTTTCTTGGCTACTTACCTTACCATCTTAGATTTTAGACATATAATACCTCCCTGCAGCGTAACCGGCGGGTGTGAAACAGTTTTAACCAGTGCTTATTCTAAAATCGGTCCCGTACCTGTTGCATTGCTTGGAAGTCTGTTTTATTTAGGAGTGGTTTTGCTTTGCGTTCTTATTTTGACAAATTATAAAAAACTATTTACCTACCTTTTTTATGGTCTTTCGATGATCGGTTTTTTGGTTTCGCTCGTATTATTATATATTCAAGCCGGTATTTTACATGCTTTTTGCCAATATTGCTTAACAAGCGAGGCTATTTCTACGGGAATACTAATATTGGCCTTTTTAGATTTTAAAGTCAGAAAAACAACTAGTAAGAATGAATCTCCGAAGGAGTAAACCAAAGTGGTATTTCATATTTAGCTTCCTCAACAGTTCCTGATGCGTGTACTAAGTTTTCGATTGCTCTTTTGTTACTGTTTGCAAGATAAGATGAATCGTAAGCGTAATCCCCTCTTATTGTTCCTGGTGCGGCAAGCAAAGGCAAGGTATGCCCCGCTAATTTTCTAACCAACTCTACCGCGTGTGGCGCCTCTAAAACCATTACTAAAACAGGTCCCTGCATTATGTAATCCATAAGCCACACTCTGACCATTTTACCGATTTCTCTTGGATCCGAGGTTCCAAGACTTTCTATTGGGTCCATACCTAAATTTTCGTAGTTTTCTAGTGTTTTGTTGCCAATTCCAAACCAAAGTTCATCTCTGTCTTTTGGATAATGCTTATCTACAATCTCTTTTTTAGCAGTAACAAGCTTTACTGCAGCCAATTTTAGGCCTACTTTTTCAAATCTGGTGATAATTTCACCCATCAAATTTCTTTTTACTGCATCCGGCTTTAATATGACTAATGTTTGTTCCATAAGTTAAAATTTTAGCAATTTTTCGAATCTTTGTCTATTATCAAAATTGCCGATTATTGCCAAGTTAAGCGTCGATTCCTTAAAGAATAGCTTTGCATCCTCCTCTACGTCTTCTTTTGTAACCTGATTTAGCTTTTCAATTATTACCGCAGGATCCCTTAATTTATCTTCCAAAATTTCTGCGCTTGCATAAAACGCGGCTACCGAACGGCTATCTTCAAGCTCCAGTATAAAATGCCCTTTTAGGTATTCTTTGGCTTTTTCAACTTCTTCTTTGGTTAAATTAGCCTCGCCTTTTGCAAATTTTGCATATTCTTCAACAATTACCGAAACTCCCTCCTCTGCTCTTTGGGAATCAAGACCTGCGGTTGAAACCATAAACCCGCAATCTTCATAGTGTTCGGAGCTGGTTCTAACATAATATGCCAAACCCCTCTTTTCTCTAACTTCCGTGAATAATCTTGAGCTCATTCCTCCGCCTAAAACTGCAGCCAAAACAGAAAGCGAGTATCTTCTTGAGTCGTTAATCGAAACTGTTCTAAAACCAATGGCAACATGGACTTGTTCGGTCTTTTTTTCTTTTATAATAAGAGATGGTTTGACCTGGTTATCTACTAGTTTACTATATCTAATTGTATCGAAACGTTTCATACTTCCAAAATATTTTTCTGCTCTAGTCTCGGTTTCTTCGACATCAACTCCTCCGGCAACAACAACTGTAATGTTGTCTGAACTATATAAACTATTTATATAGGAAACAAAGTCCTCACGCGTTACTGCCTTTATAACATCTTTTCTTCCGGCAATATCCCAACCCATTGGAACATCCCCATAAAGCAGATTTTCATAGATGTCACCGATTTTTCGCATCGGGGTGTCTTCGTAAAGGTTAATTTCCTCTAAAATTACGCCTTTTTCCTTCTCTATCTCTGTTTTATCGAGCTTAGAATTTGCAAGCATATCGGATAATATGTCCATACAAAGGTCAACTTGCGAAACAGAAGCCTTAATAAAGTAGCCTGTTACCTCTTTACTGGTAAAAGCATTGGATTCTCCACCAATTCCGTCAATTAAAGTCGCAATTGCCTGAGCGCTTGGCCGCTTTTCCGTTCCTTTAAAGGCCATATGTTCTAAGAAGTGGGAAATTCCGTTGTTTTTTGTGGTTTCATAGCGGCTTCCCGCTCCCACCATTACCATAACCGTTGCAGATTCAAACGATGGCATGGGAATTGTGATTAGCCTTAACCCGTTAGGAAGAATTTTCCGAAAATGTTTCATTTATTCATTGATTATAACAGCTGAAAATTTAAAATTGAAGATATCAAAGTCAAACCTACATCTTCTCCGGCGCGCTGACTCCGAGTAAATCCAAAGTATTTTTAAGCGTAATTTGCGTTGCTTTAAGTAAAGCGAGCCTCGCTTGGGTTAATTTTGAATCTTTAGAAATAACCTGATGTGCTTCATAGAACTTATGAAAAAGCGTAGAAAGCTCCATAGTATAGTTAATAAATGCGTTAACCTCCAAATTTTGGGCGACTTCCTCTACCAAATACGGAAATTCCAATAGTTTTCTTGCCAAAACCAGCTCCTCAGATTCTTTAAGAAGAGTAAGGTCTCCCCCTTCGGGATTTTTAAGCGTGGATTTTGCAAAGATTGAGGCAATTCTTGTATATGCATACTGCACATAAAATACCGGATTTTCGCTTGATTGCTTTTTGGCAAGCTCCAAATCAAAATCCATATGTGTATTTGTATTAGACATTAAGAAGAAAAACCTAAAAGCGTCCTTTCCCACTTCATCGATAACTTCTTTTGCCGTAATAAACGTTCCAAAACGTTTTCCCATTTTCACGACCTCCCCATTTCGCTTAAGTCGTACATACTGGTACAAAACGCATCTAAAATTATTTGTATCGTACCCTAAAGCCTTTATTACAGCGAGGATTCTTGGCACATGACCGGAGTGATTGCTACCCAAAATATCCACTACTAAGTCGTTTGAGGCCATTTTTTCATTGTGGTAAGCGATATCAGAGGCAAAATATGTGTAATTTTCATCACTTTTTTTAACAACCGTTTCCCTGTCTTTAAGAAATTCGTCATTGGGCGCAAACCAAAGCGCCCCATCTTGATCCTTAAGACTAGCCTTAATTTTGGGTAAAACTTTGGAAACCTCGTGCCTTAAATCCGATTCTTTTCTAATTTTATCGTAGCTTATTCCCATGTCTTTGCAATCTTTTAAGATTTCGGCAAGCATCATTTCTACCGCAACCCTGCCGGCTTCATCCATAAACCTTTCCGTCTCCAAATCCATGTCTTTATCTTGCAAAACTTCCTCCACTGCTTTTGCCAAATCTTTTATATATTCACCTTTATATTGAGCTTCGTAGGTGGGTGATTTTTGATCCGGGTGAAGTTCGTAATAAATAGACTCGCCCAAACGTATAACCTGCCCGCCAACATCATTGTGCAGGTACTCGCGTGTGACATTGTAGCCTGCCTTAGAAAGCACATTAGCTATGGTGTCGCCAAGTGGTCCTCCGCGGGCATTGCCGATATGTAAAGGCCCTGTGGGGTTTGCCGAAACAAACTCAACGCTTGCCTTTTTATCTTTTCCTAAATTAGATGTTCCGTAAGTGTCGCCTTTTACTATAATTTCCGAAATCTGGGTTTGAAGATATTTTTTAGAAAGATAAAAATTAATAAATCCGGGCGAAACTGCTTCAACTTTATCGAATACCTCATCGTTTACTTTACCTGCGATTTCATTAGCATAATCCATAACAGTTTTCCCAATTGATGGATACCTCTCCGACTTAACAACATGACTTTTGTTTGCTAAAACCAAAGCAATATTTGAAGCAAAATCACCATGCGAGCTGTCTTTTGGACGTTCAGCTTTAAAATCAATGTCTTTAGCGCCCATTTCCAAAGCTATTTTCTCTAAGATCGAATAAATTTTTTCGTTTATCTTTTCCATAATCTAACTCATTTTATCACAACTAAATAGCTTCGTTTTAAACAAAAGCAAATAGACGTAAAATTTGCTATAATACGCTCTTAATGGAATTATCAACTGTTGCTTACAACATTCATTTTGGTAAAAAACTGGAATTAATTGAAAAATGGTTATTTAAAAATAAGGATTATCCAGATCTTATTTTTTTGCAGGAATTCCCCTTTAGTAATACTTCAACCTTTTTACGAAAACTTGAAGAATTAGGTTACGATTATAAATTCGCTCCGTCATCGTTTTTAACTAAACCAATTAGAATTAAAAGAAAACACATCTACGGAGAGCTCACTATTTATAAAAAATCGCAGGTTAAATTAGTAAGCAGCCACACCATAAAGCTGGGTACAAATTTTTTGGAGAAAAGATTTAGAGTGCATGGAGAAAAAACATCACTTCTTACTATTTTTAAGGTTAAAAACAAAAAACTGGTAATTGCCAATTCGCATCTTGTTGCTTATGCACCAAACTCAAGAAGAATTAACCAGATCACTAAGATTATTAAAAAGGTACGGACATTAGGCGACCATACGGAATTTTCAACTGTAATTCTAGGCGATTTTAACTACACTTCGCGCATAAGACAAAAAAATTTAATCAATTTTATGGCAAGGTTTAATTTAACCAATGCCTACAGGGCTTATACACATAAATATTTTTTCATTTCCCAGCAAATTGATTATGTCTTTTTTGACAGATGCGAAGTAAAAAACGTAAAAATCGGCAAGAAAATAAAGTATTCCGACCACTACCCTGTTAAATTCATTATAAAACTGTAATTTTTATGCCCAAAACTGTAATTTTCGATTTCGACGGCACAATTGCCGATTCTATCCCTTCTAACGCAGTAATACTTAAGGTTTTTAACCAAATCGCCGGTGAAAATAACTTCAAAAATATTACCATGGAAGAAATCGAAAATTTGCGTAACGTCGGACTCTATGAAAGCATAAAACTTCTTAAAATTCCTGTTTTAAAACTCCCCTTTTTGGCAAGAAGAGTAAGAAAAGTATTAAAAGTTGATGAAACAGTTGTTGAACCAATAAAAAATATGCCTCAAGTTTTAAATAGCCTGAAAAAACAAGGCGTTTCACTCGGCATTTTGACAAGCAATAAAAAGCAGACTGTTGAAAAATTCCTTAAAAAACATGAGCTTGAAGTTTTTGACTTCATCCATTCGCAAACTAACCTGTTCGGTAAAGACAAATCACTTAAAAGCTTACTTAAAAAACATAAACTTGATAAAAATATGGTAATTTATGTCGGAGACGAAATACGCGATATTCAGGCCACAAAAAAGACAGGAATTTCAATGATTGCCGTTACCTGGGGATATAATAATAAGAAGGGATTGGAAAAATTTGATCCGGAGTTTTTAGCGGAAAGACCGATGCAACTTAAGACTATTTTAGAAAAATTCTTCGCTTAAAATTAATTTGACTACTTGCTTTTTTTTATAAATGTTGCTAGCGTTAAATATATGAAGGTTCTTCTGGTTGACGATGACGAAGACTTGGTAAATATCTTTTCCGCCGCGCTTAGCAAAGAAGGCTTGGAAACCGCATACGAGCTCACTGGGCAACAAGGAATTAGCAAGGCGAAGGAAATTCACCCCGATTTAATCCTGCTTGATCAGGTACTTCCCGATATTTCCGGAAACGATATTCTAAAAGTTCTAAAAGCCGACGAAACTACCAAAGCAATCCCGGTTATCATTCTTTCCAACTTTTCGCAGGAAGAACTGGTTAAAGGAGCAATCGACCAGGGTGCACTTGATTACCTTTTTAAATACCAGGTTGAACCACGCGATGTTGTGGCAAAAGTCAAAGAAGCTTTAAAAATTGCTTAAAATTAGCCTCACTTAGCCCCTTGTGTTTTTTCTCCATAAAACATATATAATTTAAGTATGGGTGTCCTTTTAAGTTTTACGACGCTTACCTCAATTTTGTTTGCGGTAGTTTCCATATTTCTATATTTAAACAGGCGAAAAATTAACTTCAAAATTGCTTTACAGGAAGCGGCGGAAAAACAAAAAGTCTACGAGCTTTCTATTTTAAAGCAGATCCAGGAAAAAATCGGTTACTCTTTAGACTATGAATATATTGTTGAAGTAATTATTGGAAACCTTAAGCACCTTTTTAACTACACCACTGCTTCAAGCATGGTAATTAAAAACAATCACATTTACTTTAAAACCTATGCGCAAACACCGGTTAGCACAAAATATCAGGAGCAAGTTAAAAAAAGCATGTTAATGTCTTTGACATCCCTTGTTCCTTATGTACCTATTCAAATAGAAGAGCAAATTGTCGGTTCTTACGTTGATCAGAATAACAACACTTCTGTTATTTCTTCTTTTAATATCCCCTTGGAAATTGCAAACCACACCGTTGGCATTATTAATGTTTCATCTGTTAATAAAGAACTCTATGACGAGGCGCAAACCGATATGCTTCGCCAAATCGTCTCTCAGGCATCTGGCGCTCTTACCAAACTGCAGGATGTGCTGGTTACTGAGAAGGGTAAGCTAACTTCAATGATTTCAAGCCTTGCAGATGGGGTTTTTATGGTAGATACGGACAATAATTTGCTGATAATCAATAATTCGGCCAAACAGTTCCTGAGGCTTTCATCTAAAGAACCTGTTTTTACAGATATAATCTCGGCATTTGGCACACAATATAATATTGTAGATAAGATTAAACAAGCTTCAAACACTAACCAACAACTAAATGATAAAGAAATAAGCTTAAATGACAAAGTCTTCCAAATGTTTGTAACTCCGGTTTTAGACCCCTCAGATATAAACAAGAAACGAACAATCGGAGCTTCGGTCTTAATGCACGACATAACGGTTGAACAAAACATTAATAAAATCAAGGAAGATTTCACGCATATGATGGTTCATGAACTAAGAGCTCCGTTAACAGCCATTAAAGACTCCTCCGAGCTTATGATCGATCAATACCACGACGAAAATGGACTGGCAAAAGAACAACAGGAAAAATTAATTGAGATTATCGATAAACAATCAAAAAACTTATTAGAGCAGATAAACCAGATTCTGGATGCGGCAAAAATCGAAGCCGGCAAGTTCACTATTAATAAAACTCCATCCGATATCGGACAAATTGTGCAAGATACAATCGATACATTTTTGCCGCAGGCGCAAAAAAGACAAATCATTCTGGCAGCAGAAATCTCCCAGTCTTTACCAAAAATTGAGGTTGACCCGATTAGAATTAGTCAGGTACTAACTAACCTACTTTCCAATAGTCTTAAGTTCACCCCACCCAACGGGCGTATAACCACAACTGCAGTGACCGAAGGAGATTACGTTGTAGTTTCGGTAAAAGACACCGGCATGGGCATTCCGGAGAGCGAGCAAAAAGACCTGTTTTCCAAATATTACCAGGTTAAAACCACGCCCCACCAATTAACCAAAAAGGGTACGGGCCTAGGTCTTTTTATAACAAAAGGTATAGTAGAAGCTCATGGAGGAATGGTTGGAATTAATTCTAAGGCAAATGAAGGCGCAACAATCTACTTTAAACTTCCAATTAAAGCCACCAACCCTGAGGTTATAAACGAACACTTCCCGACCGCCGGTGCAAACTCCGCTTCATCAATGGTCAATTAAACTTTCTTATAAATTTGAAAATTAAAAAGGATAAAAGCAGCAGATAATATCCCGCTACAAGCGCGATTGGAAAAGTATCAAAGTTTATTAAGAGTATTGGAGGGCTGGCAAGTTGTGCCGACAACGTAATAACCAGATCCTCCGATACAAAACTCCTGATCTTTCCAAAAGTTTGAGGCAAAAACAAAAGCCCAAGCGTTGACACAAAAGACAGCTGAAACCCAACATCCACCAAAAACTGAGGCCAGACAAAAAGCATAATAAAAAGCGTAAGAATAAGCGAGTATAAGCTATAGTTTTGCCTACCCCATAGTTGCGAAAAAAACAAAATACTTGCCATAATACACGCTCTAATTATTGAGGGCTGGAATCCCGCTAGAAACGAGTAGGAAATAATTATGGCGATTGTCAAAACAATTGATATGCGACGCCTTAAAAATAACAAGAAGGTGTAAAAGAAAAAACAACCCACCATTGTCACATTCATTCCCGATGCGGCTATCACATGCATTACGCCCGATAACTTTAAAGAGTTCAAAAACTGCGGTGAAAAGTTCGCCTTTACCCCAATCACAATCCCCAACAAAAGTCCTGCCAAATCATTTGGCAAATATTCGTAAAATGTTTGGGAGATTTGCTGACGAATAGTATTTATAACTGCTAATATTGGGTTTTGAGACTTGTTATCGAGGCTCATTTGGGCTTTATTTATAAAATAATACCCTCCTTTTGTTAGCAGTTTGTAATCTAGACTGCCAGAAACTTTAACCTGATTGCCATAATTTAGTATTAAATCTGAGTCTGTTTTCACAAAAACAGGTTCTCCGCCAAGCAGATTTACCGAAAAACTTTGGTATGAATTATAAACTTTAGGTTGTGTAGAAAGTCTTGTGACAAAAGACGTGTTCCCCAATTTTACCGGCGGCTTTAAAGCAAAATAAGTATAAACCCTAAGAGTTGTAAGCAATAAAGCGACGCTTAAAAAAACTATTATTCTTTTTTTCATTGATTAATAAGCGGTAATTTTATCCTGGATTTTGGAAAACACTTTGTTGCTAACAACCTTTTTATTTATCAAGTCGTTTATATTTGCATATGACCTGTTGCTGATTATTTTTTGAGCAGTTACCACACACACAGGGAAGTGAGTCCAACTCCGATTCCGATGCGCTATTAACCGTTAATTAAATTACCGGCTGCCGATGTCGATACCCTCTCCGCCTGCGTAGTATTCTCGCCTATTTTGGGAATATAAATTTTTTGCGCATCGGTAAGCTTACCGGCCAAATTAATATTATTTGCAACATAATCTCTGTCTGCCTCTTTAGAAAGACCTTTGGCCACAATCAATGCATCCTGAACAATTGACCCAAATTCGAGCTTATAAACACCCTATCCCTGTACTGCACCCTCAATATCAACAGTTATTAAGGTAACAGATTTTGAAGCTAAATTACTTTGCGGCGGGTTTTGTGAAAATTCCAGGTGATTTACTGGCTTATTACTTACTAAAGATATCAAACCGTATAAAATAAACAGTAATCCGAATATCGCCAGACTTACGGGCAGCCAATATTTTCTTAAAAAAGGAAAAATTAACGAAGAAATTTATTCAACTTGCATGCTTTAAATAACAAAGTTTATAAGCTTTCCTTCTATGTAAATTACTTTTCTAATTTTTTGACCTGATAAATATTTGCTTACATTTTCACTTTGTTTTACTAAGTCTTCTACTAATTTTTGTTCCTTTAGCTTCGGGCTATAAACCAAAACCGTATCCCTGAGCTTTCCATTGACTTGAACGACAACTTGAACCGCTTCTTGAGTTAAGTATTTAGATTGATATGACGGCCATTCTTGTAAATGGACCGAGTTATCACTCTTTACTACCGAGTGATAGAGCTCCTCGGCAAAATGTGGTGCAAAAGGAGCAATTAGCTTCAAAAACACTTCAAATTCCTGCTTTGAAACCCCTTTTTCTGTTAAATAATTAAGCCATGTCATAAGGGTTGAGACCGCTGTGTTAAATGAAAAAGAGTCAATATCCTCCCCAACTTTCTTAATTGTCCTGTGCATCATGTTATAGTCTGATGTACTTAGATCCATTTTTTCTAAATTTTGGCTCATTTCCCAAATTCTTTTTAAAAATCTGTAAATCCCGGAGATCGCTCCAGTCGACCAAGGAGCTGTTGCTTCGTATGGCATCATAAAAGAGAGATAAAGTCTTACAGTGTCGGTTCCATATTCTTTAACAACGTCGTCGGGGTTAACAACATTTCCCCTGCTTTTACTCATCCTGTTTCCGTCAGGTCCCAAGATAACTCCATGTTGCACCCGCTTTTTTGCAAACTCTTCAAAACCAACAAGTCCTAAATCTTTAAAAAATTTGGTAAAAAATCTGGCGTACAGTGTATGTCCTAAAGTATGTTCTGCTCCGCCGACATAAACATCAACCGGCATCAGTTTAGAAACTTCCGATTTTTCAAAAGGTCCGTTATTGTAATTTGGTGAAACATAACGGTAGTAATACCAAGCGCTGTCAAAAAAAGTATCCAGGGTTTCGGCGTCCCGCTTAGCACCTTCGGTACCACACTTTGGACACTTCGCAGTTAACCACTGCTCGTCCGTTGCCAAAGGCGGCTTACCCTTTGGTGTGTAATCTACGTTGTAGGGAAGCTCAACCGGCAAATCCTTTTCGAGCACCGGAACCAAACCACAGGACTCACAGTGAATAATAGGCACGGGTGTTCCCCAATAGCGCTGCCTTGATATCGACCAATCCCTTAAATGGTAATTGACCTTTTTCTCGCCCTTTGGCTTTGATTTGAAGCTAGTTGGAATGATCGGTAATTTAAACTTCTCGGCGAATTCCCTATCACGCTCATCGGCGAATGGAACAGCCATAATTGCGCCTGTTCCGTAGCCTGCCAGAACATAATCTGAGATCCAAACCGGTATCTGCTTGTCTGTTACCGGATTTACTACATATCTTCCTGTAAAAATACCGGATTTAGTTCTATCCTCTTTTCGCTCCATTTCTGTTTTTTTACGAGACATTTTGATATATTCTGATACATCTTTTAAGTCAATTTCGGCGGCAAATTCATGCTCCGGAGCGATTACCATAAAAGTTGCGCCATCGGTTGTATCTGGACGTGTGGTAAATACCTTTATAGATTTTTTGTTTTTGTTGTCTTGACGGTCTTTTTCTACAATTTCAAAGTCTAGCAGCATTCCCTCGGACCTGCCAATCCAGTTGTTTTGACCTTCTCTTACTTCTTTTGGCCAGTCTACTTTTGGATCTTGGGGCCAAATCAACTCATCTGCATAATTTGTGATTTTTAAAAACCATTGCTCAACCTCCTTCTGCACAACTTCGTTCCCGCATCTCCAGCATTTTCCTCCCTCAATGTGCTCATTTGCCAAAACTGTTTTGTCCGTTTCGCACCAGTTGGATAAAGCTGTACCTCTATATGCAATACCCTTTTCAAACATCTTTAAGAATATCCATTGGTTCCATTTATAGTAATCCGGCAAGCATGTAATTGCAGTGTAATCCCAGTCGATCATCGTACCCATGGTTGCAAACTGCTTACGCATGTTCTCGATGTTTTTCATGGTCCAATCTTTAGGATGAACTCCCCGCTTTATAGCTGCGTTTTCTGCAGGCAAACCAAAAGCGTCAAAGCCGTTTGGAAAAAATACGTCGTAACCGATCATTCTTTTATGGCGTGCATGAACGTCTGCCAAAGCAAACGAAAACCAATGTCCTAAATGAAGATCACCCGAAGGGTATGGAAGCTCCACGAGATTGTAATACTTACCTTTTGAACCTTTGTTCTCTTTAAATTTATTAATCCCCTCTTTTTCCCAAATCTGACGCCACTTGGGTTCAATTTCGGAAGGAAAATATTTGCGTTTAGTTTTTATTGTATTTTTATTCATTTAAATTGTTTAGAAATTATAAATTAAGAATTAGAAATTCCTAGGTTAAGTATATCATAAAACTAAAGCTACCAAAGATACAATTGGGTCTATAATATTTAACTATAAAACGGAAATAATTGAAACCTACTGCTTGATGCTAAATGCAATATATATCAAAATATAAATTAACATATCATTATTTGCTTAAATAGGTTACATTTGAGGCTAAAGAGTTATTAAATTTCTTGCTAATGCCTAACTTTTTAACCAAAACAACCAAGCTAATTCCATGACTTATTTAATAGCCTTAAATTAATATTCTTATATACCCAACTTAAGGTTGGTATTTTTGAATTAAAATCTTAACTTTAAAGGAAAATTTTGTGTGTAAAAAAATCGATTTTCAAGCAATGACAATCCAAACTTAAGATTTTTAACCTCTATCACCTACTATATTTATCTGCTAAACGCGTGCGTGATGCTAAGCATATTTCATGTGATAACGACCTATCATATAGTCAAGATTTTTACGTATGACTCGATTGATTTAAAAATTATACATCAAACTATATCATACGAAAATTAATAGAATAAGATACATATTGATATGTTATGATATATCATTCTTAACGAATTTTAGTGTATTTCACATGCGTAAAATCAAAAAAATTGAATAATTTTCGACATTAAATTTTTTCAATTAAAACCTATAAAAATGAGGCTAAAAATGCTATTTTTGCTACTTGTAAATTTGCTAAAAAACTATTAAATTTATACTACTAGAATTAAGGAGATCCGTACATGAAATTATTGACATCTAAAAAATCTATTTATGCATTTCTAATTATCGGTTTAACTATCCTAGCATTTATTGCCTTCCGCTTGCATTTCCAAAAAAATTTTCCGCTAAGTCAGCCACAATTCCACCCCACCACAGTAAGTGAGATTAAAACTTTTGTTGCCTCGTATCCAATACCATCAAAAGATACGGGTGTTAAAAAGGTTACACAAAAGCTAGATGGTTACTCTGTTACTTCTACTATTGTTGGGAATGTTGACTCCCCTGTTTCGTTTAACGTAGGTGGAACGGATATTTCCTTTACCTCAATTGGTAATCCGTACTTAGGAGTAATGAATAATTCTCAAGGTATTAACGATAAGTCTGGAAAAATTACCTACCCGAATATATATAACGGGATTGATCTAATCTACACACCAAGTAAGGATAAGATCCTGGAAGAATACCAGGTGTTTGCCAAAAGAAAGATAAACTACCTAGTGCAAAAGATAGACTTAACCGGACTAACTTATGAGAAAAAGGCTGATGGTTCGATCATCTTTACCAATACCTCTACCGGTAAGTTTGCATTTGCCATTCCAAAGCCTGTTATGTATGAAAAATACAATACTAAGAATAAAAGCTTTGGTTTACACTACGAAATCTTTACTCAAAATGGTAATACATACCTTGCTAAGGTAATTGACGAGCAGGGTGCGAAGTGGCTAGAAACACAAGCTTACTACCCCGTAATGATAGATGCAACTATTCTTCTTTCCATGTACTCATATACTTCCTATCCGACAGTGAATAATACTTGGGAAATAGATATGCAAACTGTAGGAACTGGTGATCTGACCATTAAACCAAGTACGGGCACCAGCTGGAGTTTAACCAGTGGTACTACTGCAGATCTTATCACTCCCGCTCTGACATGCGATGGCATCAACATCCAATATCAAACATCAAATAATGAGATTGTATTCCCCAGCTTCTCCTGTGACGGGAATATTGTCTTTACTACCAAAGTGAATGATCCTACGAAGCAAGCATCTATTGATGTTTCCTATTCAGGCTTTACATCCACTATCCAAAGTGTTGTAGATACGGGTAAACCATTGATTGTTTCTTCCTTTGTTAATCCGTCTGTTGTTAAGGTTGGAGACAACTTAACCATTAACGCTCAAGTTTCAAGTACTGTGGGTGTTGCCAGTGTTAGTGCTAACATTGCAGGTATTGATACCCTACCCTTGTTATTAGTATCGGGAGATAATAAGGATGGAACATATCAGGTAGTCTGGAAGGTTCATGGCACTACTACGAAACCATACGAAGTATTAATTACTGCATCAGACACCGCAGGCGGCAGTACCCAAACTTCAATAGGATTCTTTGATCCATACACCTGTTTAGGGGGCGGAGACCATGCAGGTGCAGACTGGGATCCCGCAACCGACTGCGCATCAGGTCTTTTTGCAGGTAATCATACCGGTATCGGAATACTTCATGTAGACAGCGCACAAGCCGCTACTGTTCAAGCTTTTGACCAAGTCTCAAACTATGGCATTGCTACCATGTCTGCATCAACCGCAACCATTGCCGGTACTATGACGGCAACCGGCAAAGGCTGGGCCGGAGGATACAATGCCTACGGTTCGGGTCCTGGTGGAGGTGGAGGAGCAGGAGGATCCGGATCATATCCTGGTGGTGGTGGCTATGGCGGAATTGGTGCCAATGGCGCAAGCCAACCCGGGGGAACATATTATGGATCACTTTCTGCACCAGGAGATTTAGGTTCCGGAGGTGGTGGTACAAATAATGGTACTGGAGGAGCTGGGGGTGGAGCTATAAAAATCACGACCACAGGAACACTCACGGTAAGTGGAACAATTTCATCTAACGGACAAAATGCACCTGTTGACAGAGGTGGAGGTGGAAGTGGAGGAAGTATATATATATCTGCTGGCTCACTTGCCGGAAGTGGTGCCATTACAGCTAATGGAGGAAACTCAACTACAGGAGCAGCCGGTGGAGGTGCGGGTGGTAGAATAGCAATATATTACACAAATGCTAATAGCTATACTGGAATACCAACAGTAACGCATGGTATATATGCTTATTCAATAACTGCACAGGATGGAACTGTTTTTATTAAAAACGCATCAAACAATGACTTAGTAATACCATCAAATAACAGTAATTGGTTTGCTAGTGATTTACCAGCTTGGACTTTTCATAATTTAACGATCAACGGAAATATTACCTTTAAACCTACTAATACAACACTACTTACAATAAATTCGACCGGATCCTCCACTTTTGCCTCCGGAATAACTGTTACTGCAGGAGGATCATATACCACCAATTCAAACGGCGTAGGTGTTTATCTTAATTTAACCGGTGATGTAACTGTACCGACAACAACCACAATTACCGCAAGTAGTCAGGGGTATACCGGAGGATACAATGCCTACGGTTCGGGTCCTGGTGGAGGTGGAGGAGCAGGAGGATCCGGATCATATCCTGGTGGTGGTGGCTATGGCGGAATTGGTGCCAATGGCGCAAGCCAACCCGGGGGAACATATTATGGATCACTTTCTGCACCAGGAGATTTAGGTTCCGGAGGTGGTGGTACAAATAATGGTACTGGAGGAGCTGGGGGTGGAGCTATAAAAATCACGACCACAGGAACACTCACGGTAAGTGGAACAATTTCATCTAACGGACAAAATGCACCTGTTGACAGAGGTGGAGGTGGAAGTGGAGGAAGTATATATATATCTGCTGGCTCACTTGCCGGAAGTGGTGCCATTACAGCTAATGGAGGAAACTCAACTACAGGAGCAGCCGGTGGAGGTGCGGGTGGTAGAATAGCAATATATTACACAAATGCTAATAGCTATACTGGAATACCAACAGTAACGCATGGTATATATGCTTATTCAATAACTGCACAGGATGGAACTGTTTTTATTAAAAACGCATCAAACAATGACTTAGTAATACCATCAAATAACAGTAATTGGTTTGCTAGTGATTTACCAGCTTGGACTTTTCATAATTTAACGATCAACGGAAATATTACCTTTAAACCTACTAATACAACACTACTTACAATAAATTCGACCGGTATTACAACTATTGCCTCGGGCGTTACGGTTTCAGCAGGAGGTACTTACACTACTGGTACTAACGGAGTTGGAGTATTTTTTAATTTAACCGGTGATATTACTATTGCAACAACCTCTGCTATCTCTGCTAATGCAGCCGGATATCTCGGAGGATACAATGCTTACGGTTCCGGCCCCGGCGGAGGTGGTGGTGCTGCAGACACATCCTCACCCGGAGGCGGTGGGTACGGTGGCGTTGGTGGATCTGCCGGTTACCCTGGGGGTCCCACTTACGGCTCTTCGACTCAGCCGACAGATTTAGGAAGCGGAGGAGGAGGCACAAATGGTGGAACAGGTGGTGCCGGGGGTGGAGCAATCAAGTTTAAAACAACCGGAACCTTGACAATCTATGGAACTGTCTCTTCAACCGGTCAAAATGGCGTAGTTGACAGAGGCGGAGGCGGAAGCGGTGGAAGCATATGGCTAATTGCAGACATTTTTACTGGAAGCGGAACTATTAGTGTTGTAGGGGGAAATTCAACTTCTGGTGCTTATGGTGGCGGAGGTGGAGGAAGATTAAAAATGGACTTTGTAACTGCAAACAATTTTACCGGAACGATATTGTATGGCGCCGGTACGGGAGGATCGGGATCATCAAGCGGTACATCTGCAGATGCTCCGATAATAAACTCAGCTATTACTGGCACGACTCAAGTAAGTGGTTACTCCGAGTTTAGATAATATGAAAAATACAACTCTAATTTATCTAATTCAAACCCTTCCTTCCACCCCACCACAGTAAGTGAGATTAAAACTTTTGTTGCCTCGTATCCAATGCCTTCAAAGACGACCGGTACTAAGAAGATAATATAACCAATAGAACCGTCGGTTCTTCATTTAATGTTACCAGCATTACGGCAATAGATAGCTACTTTAATACGGATACTACCTACTCGGGCGCAAAAACTCTTGTCTACTCGGGTCCCGTCAATGCGCCAAACTCTACTGCGCCAAGCTATACAAACAGCGTTTCATTTACCAACGGCATATCAAAACTACTGTGCTTGCGACAACTTTATATAATGCACAAACCACAACCATTACTGTAACAGACGGGGGTTCTTACGGCTACACATCATCCTCTGTAACGGTTAGCCCGGGGACTGCTAATAATTACAATGTTGTCCGGCAGCATCAAGCCAAACCGCAGGAGTTGCTTTTAACGTAACAATTACCGCAAGAGACGCGTGGAATAATAACGAAGGCTATAATTACTCTGCTCCAGCCGGAACCTACGCCTGGACTTAAACCGCTTCTAATACTCTTGACTCAACTGCCCCATTAATTGGAACACTTGTACAGGGAGATTTTACAAACGGAGTTGCCACCAAAAGCATCACGCTTTACAAAGCGGAAAACGGAGTTACTTTTACGGCAACCGAACCAAAACCAGGCATTACGGGAACATCATCAACAGGAGTAAATGTTTCTCCGGGGAACGTATCCGGAAATATTAGCGACTCAAGCGTAACCGGAAGTACAACGGCAACAACTTCAATCCCGATTACAATTACTCTTTTGAATACCTGGCATAATCTTGTTAGCGGAATTCCCGCTGCAGACATAACCCTTCAATCAACCGGTGGCTCATTTACTCAACCATCTGTCGCAACCAACGTAAACGGACAAACTACAGGAAGTGTCTCTTGGGCCTCAACCGGTTCAAAAACCGTAGACGCACTTATTTCCGGAATTACTTTGGTGCAAAACGACGGTGTAACCCCGGACACCGACAGCATATTGGATAACACCTTAGGCATTACAGTAAGTGTTCCTGTTATTTATAAAACAATCTTTAATAGCGGGACTTAAAATCAACGGTGGATTGCGTATTAACTAAAATGAACAAAAAAATTATAATAAGTTTTGCAGTAATTTTAACACTAATTTGTGGCTATTTTGTCATAAAATTTATGCTAAGTAATCAAAATACTGCGAATCGATCTGAAAATTCCCACACTGTATCAATAAATAAAAAAGAACTACAAACCGAAAGCTCAAGATTATACAATTTCTATGTTTATTCAAAACAAACCAATATTAATAAGGTGCAAATTGAAAAAGATTCACTAAATAGATTAATTGAAGATAAGATTGTAGAAATCTATGCCGGCAGAAATCACATTACCGTTTCTGAGGAAGAGGTTGCCCAAAGATACAAACAGATTTTGCAAACAAAAACAGAAAGTGCGCTTCTTTCGCAGCTTAATCAAATGTATGGCATGAATAAAAATGACTATCTTCAAGTTTTAAAAACCGATATTTTAAGAGAAAAAGTGCAAAAAGCAGTTGGTATTCCCTTATCAAAGTGGATTTAGAACAGCTAAAAAACACAAAAGTTACTATAAGTAACAGTTAATATTTTTGGGTAATTTTTTATATTGACATTAGGTTTTTAAAGTGCTAATTTAAGATAACGTAACAATGAAACAAGAACAGAAACTTGAATTTATTAATTATTTAGAAAAAGCTTCAGTAGTACTTATTGGGATTTTGTTTGTTGTCTTCCCTCTTTTATTTACAAATCTGACCACTGACTTTTTTACTCTTCCTAAACAAGCCTTTGTAATCTTCATGGGAATTGCTCTGTTTCTTTTATACGGAGTTAAAACAATTTTGGCAGAAAAGGTAAGCATTAGAAGAACACCATTCGATTTACCAATACTATTAGTTATAGGCGCAATTTTCTTATCTACCCTGTTTTCTGTTGCTAAATACGATTCTTTAGCAAATTTTGTTCCAGCGCTTTTTGCTTTTCTTTCATTCTTCCTAATTACCCATAACGCAAAAACAGAAAAATACGTAATGGGCTTAGTTGCCGCACTTTTAACAGGAGCTGCGCTTCTGGCTTTAATCTCGGTTCTTGCTTATGCAAAAGTATATGTTTTTCCGTTTGACTTTACTAAAGTTCAAACCTTTACCCCGGCAGGATCTTTTATGGATCAAGTATTATATCTTTTGTTCGTTCTTCCAATGGGTATTTATTTCCTATCGCCTTTCTTACTTAAAAGTCATAGGCAAAATTTATTAAACAAAAAAGATGCCGCAATTAAAATTGCAATTTACGGAATAACTTCGTTAGTCATATTAGTAGGTCTTTTGGCATCAATCTATATAGTAATAAAACAAAACTTGTTTGTTGTTTTGCCACTTGATGCTGGCTTCCAAACCGCGTTTGCCGCTATTTCTCAAGATAGCACTAGAATTTTCCAGGGTCTTTTGTTTGGAACCGGCTTTGGTGAATTCTTTATCGACTTTACCAAATTCAAAATGGCAAGCTTTAACACTTCCCAATACTGGGCAGTTGCGTTCTTCCATTCCTCAAGCTTTGTGCTGGAACTTCTAGCAACTACCGGCCTTACAGGACTTTTAAGCTTTTTATTCCTTTGCTATAGAGTTATAAGAGAAAAACCGTTATTTATTCCGCTTATCTTGGCGCTTGGTTTAGGTTTTGTACTTCCACTTTCGTTCTATACCTTAACTGTAGTTTTCTTCTTGCTGGGACTTTATGCATCAATCAAAGGCTTAAAAGAAGACAATAAATACTTTGATGTAGAACTTCAGTTGGTTGCGCTTAAAAAAGGTATTATCAATTTTGCCCCGGAACAAGACTCACGCAGACAAAATACCAGAACACTTTCTTATGTATTCTTTGGAATCATCTTGATCTTATCCATTCTGTTTGGATTTCTTTCTTACAACTACATTAATGCCAATATAACATTTGAAAAATCTTTGGTTGCAGCCAGCCAAAACAACGGACAACTCACCTACACTCTGCAAAATCAGGCATTATCGACCTTCACCGGAAAATATGTGGATTCATATTACAGGGTTTTCTCTCAAACAAACCTTGCCTTAGCTAATGCACTGGCTTCGTCTATCCCACAGGGGCAACAACCAAGTCAACAAATAACACAAACAATTTATACTTTGGTACAACAATCGATAAATTCGGCCAGGCAAACAACCACAATTTCAAGCGAAAATGCCTTAAATTGGCAAAATCTATCGGCAATTTACAGAGCTTTAATCGGCTTTGGGCAAAATGCAGACCAATTTGCTGTTCTTGCACAACAACAAGCAACAAAACTTGATCCAACTAACCCACAAGAATATATTACTTTAGGTGGAATTTATTACCAGTTAAAATCATGGGACAATGCCCAAGTACAATTCCAACAGGCAATTAATTTAAAACCCGACTATCCAAATGCATATTATAATTTAGGACATGTATTACAAGAAAAAGGAGATTTACAAGGAGCTCTTACCCAATATCAAA
The DNA here is from genome assembly GCA_021780675.1 of bacterium. Taxonomy (GTDB): domain Bacteria; phylum Patescibacteriota; class Microgenomatia; order Levybacterales; family UBA12049; genus DAHWUP01. The sequence goes on along the minus strand of JAJXYH010000045.1, from coordinate 18,131 downwards.
CAGTTAAACAATTAGTCGCAAATGATCCGACAAACGTGAGTAAAATAGACGCTGAAATTCAAGCAATACAACAACAATTGGGTCAACAAACTCAAGCACAACAAAATCAACAACAATCACGAAATCCGTTAACAATCCCAACGCCAAGCGCAACCTTACCAAAACAAAGTCCTGAAGTTAAAATTCCAGGACCTTCCGGTACCCCAACCCCAACCCCAACACCTGGACCAACAACAGAAGGTGGATTACCTATTCCCACCAGTACACCTACTCCATAGTAAATTTCTAATTTATAATTATTAATTTTTAATTAATTATTTTACGGGAAGCTTAATAAATTTTTGAGGAACGGATTAGTAAACATTTGGAAATATTTATAGCTTACGCATGTACCAGAAAAAATTTTGTAAGCGACCTCAGCAAAATCCTTAAACGTATTTTCAACAAAAAAACGTAATAAACAATTTTATTTTTGCCACTATAAATACATCTTCTTAATATATTAAATGGATAAATAGAAAAAATAATAGATATTAAATCTATATAAAAACGGTAATTAAGGTTTTAGGAAAGTTATTTTCCTTGTTCCCTTTGTTTTCTAAAGCAATCCCTGCAAAGAACAGGTCTATCGCCTTTTGGTTTAAATGGCACTGTGTCAGTTTTCCCGCACTCAGCGCAAGTAATTTCGAAACTTTGTCTTGGTCCACCACCACCGTCTCCATCCCTCATTCTGGCTTTTTTCAAAGCCCTACATTCAGGACATCTAACAGGAGCGTTTTCGAAACCTTTACTTTTATAAAATTCTTGTTCCGATGCGGTCCAAACAAATTCCTTACCACAATCTCTACAAACTAATGTTTTGTCTTGGAAATCCATGTGTTTATGGGTAGCTAAATAAATTTAGCTATAAATTGAAGCTATTCACCTCCCTCTTATAAAAATTTGATAATTTATACATTTAGTATCTTTGTTCGAGGGAGATAACCCCTGACATTGCTTATATTATACAAGATATTCAGTAATAAATACTAGATAGCATTTTGTGAACCGGACAAGTGTAGCGCAGTGCAAAGCCAAGCGAAGCGCAGGAACTCTAACCCCCTCAACTTACCTTGAGATGTTGTGGACCGGAAGAGACTCGAACTCTCAACCCCCTCCATGCCATGGAGGTACTCTACCATTGAGCCACCGGCCCTTGTGTCGCAATTTAAGTGGACTTACCGAGAATCGAACTCGGAACTGCGCAATGCGAATGCACCGGTATACCATTTACCTATAAGCCCGCAATGCAAGCAAACAGGCTACGAATGCATCGTTTTACCACTTAACTACGAGCCCATAAGCTTTGTATATTATACTAAAACTGCGGATGCATTTACCAGAGTTTATTGCAAGTACGGCAAGGGGTTTTGTGTTACATCGTTTAATCTGATTTCAAAGTGGACATGAGGACCGGTTGTTCTTCCGGTTAATCCAATCCAGCCTACAACTGTTGAGCCACCAGTTACCTGCTGCCCAACGCTTACATTTACAGCCTCCATATGGGCATATAATGATCTATATCCATTACCATGATCAATAACAACGTCGTTTCCGTAACCATAATTCCATCCTCCCGTATTAGCCTCAATTACTGTTCCTGACTTAGCTGCCACAATCGGAGTTCCATACGGAGCAGCAATATCCAAAGCCATATGATACCACGAAGCAAACTGGGTAATCACACCGTGTACAGGCCATGTGTAACCTGAACCTGAAAAAGTGGATGTGCTTGGACCCTGTGCATAATAAACATGCTGTTGAATATATGGCTGTTCCGAAGGTTTAATTCCATCCGGAACCATTAAAATTTGCCCTGTAACTAAAGAAAAAGTCTCAGGATTAGCAAAATCATTAAAGGGAAAATCGACAATCTTTTGCGGATCGGTTGCAAACTTTTTGGCAATTGTATAAACGGTATCTCCGCTTTGAACTTTATAAGAAATGCCTGTTACCGGCAAAATCTGCAGAGTATCACCAACGTTAATATCATCTCCTACTAAATCATTTTCCCACCTTACCGTATTATCGGAAATGCCAAACTTTTGGGCAATTGTTGAAACAGTATCTCCTTTTTGAACAGTATAGTTTATGACCTTATCTCTTGGCTTTTGCGAAACCTGGGTTTGAAATACATTTTCACCCACTACTATTGATTGGTCTTTGGAAGCGTCGATTTTAGCCGAATCGGTAGAATTTTGCGAAAAAACAGGATAAGTATTGGCTAAAAATGGCGCAACAATTACACCGATTGTTAAAGCTCCCATGGTAGCAAAATGTAAAAAAGGCCGATTGTATCGGCCTCTTTTCATCATAAAAAATTTAACAATAATGTTCTTATTTGTTTCAAAAATCTCGCTAAAACTGACAATTCTTCCCTTTGAATATAGAAATAAAAACGACAAAAAATCAGGAAAGGTTGAGATTAATTTCCGCAAAGGTTCAAGAAGATTAATAAGCTTAAATTTCTTCATTAGGAGAATTAATGTTATCAAAAAAGGCGGCTTTCTGTCAACTTTTTAGGGCTAAAACTAACCGTTTTTTAAGGAGTTTAGAAAATCCTCGTTAGTTTCGGATTTAGATAGTCTTTCTATTAAAACCTCTGTTCGCTCATCTTCGGTTAACATGTAAAGAGCTCTTCTCATCGTGATAAGCTTTGCTTGAAGCGTCGGATCTAAGATAAGCTCTTCTTGTCTTGTGCCTGATTTTTCAATATCGATTGATGGATAAATTCGTTTTTCCGCCAATTTTCTATCTAAATGAAGCTCCATATTACCCGTTCCTTTAAATTCTTCATAAATTAAATCGTCCATTCTTGAACCCGTGTCGACTAAAGCTGTACCGATAATAGTTAGCGAACCACCTTCTTGGCAATTTCTGGCTGCGCCAAAGAATTTCTTAGCCGGCCACAAAGCTGCAGGATCAAAACCTCCGGATAGTGTTCTACCTGATGGTGCAACTGACAAATTATATGCACGTGCTAACCTTGTAATTGAATCTAAAAGAATAACTACGTCTTTACCCATCTCAACCATCCTCTTAGCTCTATCTAGTGTAATTTCTGCAACTCTGGTCTGCGCTTCCGGTGGTTCGTCAAAGTTTGAAGCAACTACCTCACCTTTAACAGATGAACTGATATCGGTTACCTCTTCAGGCCTTTCGCCGATTAATGCCGCCATAAGATGAACGTCCGGGAAATTAGCCGTAATTCCGGTTGCAAGCTCTTTTAATATAGTAGTCTTTCCCGCCTTTGGAGGTGAAACAATCATTCCCCTTTGCCCAAAGCCGATTGGCGCAACCAAATCAATAATTCTGGTTGAATAAGGAATCTTTCCTGTTGTTAATTTAACCTGTTTCTTGGGATAAATCGGAGTTAGATCGTCAAAATATGGCCTATTAAGACTGTCATCGGCATTTAAACCGTTAACCGATTCTACTTTAAGAAGCCCGAAATACCTTTCAGTGTCTTTCGGCGGCCTACCTAAACCTTCTACCAAATCCCCGGGCCTTAACATAAACCTGCGGATCTGGGATTGGGAAATATAAATGTCTCTTTGAGAAGGTATGAATTTGGGCCTTAAAAAGCCGTGTCCTTCAGGCTGGATATCCAAAAATCCTTTAACCGGTGTTGTTGGCACTTGGCTTTCGTAAGACCTGTCTTGATAATCGTTGTTGTATCTTGGTCTGTGATGATATGGCCTTTCTTCCCTGACTTCTTGAGATCTGACTTCCCCAAACTCTTTTACCTCTTCTTTAGACTCCTCTTTTACCAGTTCTATAGTTTCCGTCTTTACTTCAACCGGAGCCTGATTTTCTACTTCCGGTTGTCCGATTATCTCCTCTACGGAAGATTCAACAGCTTTAGGAGTTTCCTCTGCTGCCTTGGATTTTATTGCACGAGTTGTACGAGTTTTCTTAATTGGCATAAGTTTACTTAAAAGTTATTTGATAACATTTATCAAGGGAATTGCTTTGAAGATATTAAAGCAAAATAATTACACCATAGAGGTCGTTATTTGTCAAGCAGCAAATTTTACCAAAGACTGACTTTTAAGACTTAGTGATTTAAATCACATACATTAAAAGACCATGGTTGTATATTTCTCCCTAGCCTAAAATCACATTTATTCTTAGGGTATTGACATGACCTATAATATTTGTTATACTTTGCAAATTCCAATAATAAGTTAATATTTCTTATACTTATTTTGGGGTATTGACATATCCTATAATATTTGTTACACTCTAGGACATTGAATTTAAATATATGAAAAAGACATTTAGTACACTATTAATTACAACTACATTAATCGGCGGACTTTTGTTCACACCAAAAGCTTACGCAGATTGCCAACCAATCTATGGTGGTGGCCAAACATGCACTTCCTACTCTTTTACTATCCAAAAGTTAGTTCAGGTTCCTGGTAAAGGTGGCGGAAATTATGTTAATAGTTTATCTATTAATGATGCAAAATATGCATCGAGCCAAACTGTAAACTTTGAACTTATAGTAACAAATACGGATTCTCAAACAATTCCTACAATTAATGTTACCGATACACTTCCCAAGTACTTAACTTATGTATCTGGTGGAAGTTATAACTCAAGTAATAATACTGTAAACTTTACCATTAATAATTTAGGGGCAGGACAAAGCCAAACATATTACATTACGGCAAAAGTTGCAGATGCAACCAGCTTACCTACCGAACAAGGTATAATTTGTTTAGTTAACCAAGCTGCGGCAACAGATAATAATGGTGTTACAAACTCTTCATCTTCACAATTTTGTGTTCAAAAAACAGTTTTAGGTACAACTACACCTACTGTGTACTCTACTCCGGTGGTAGTTAATACCCCTGCAACAGGACCTGAAATGTTACCTTTAATGGCTTTAATCCCTGGTGGATTAGGCGGACTTATTTTAAGAAAGAAAACAAACAAAAACGAAAAAGGAGGTGAGAAATAATGGCAAACAAATTCGAAAAAGGAGCAATGATAGTAGGAGGAGTAGCTTTAGCTGGTACCGCAACATTTGGAGCTTATGAAGCAGGACAGAATAATGCACTAAATCAAGCACTAAATAATAGGACTTTAACAGCTGGTGGCGCAATGCCATCTTACTCACCTGACGCAACAACTTTACCTTCTGGAGTAGTTGTTACAATGCCTCCGGCAACGGAAGCACCTGTAGCATCAGCTGACACTGTTACACCTTCTGCATCAGCAGAAAGTTCAGCAGCAGTTTTAAGCGCAATCAAAATTGAAAGCGCACAAGCTGCAGCTCAAAGGTTTGGAGCAGACGTTTATTCATCTAACCCAGCCAACTGGGAGATAAATAATTATGGCGGAGCTCACCTTAAAGAAACTGAAAATGCAGTTAAAGTTAAAACTGCAGGAGCTGTTTTGGAAGGCTACTTTAAAGCACCTATGATCGGAGCAAACTCTGCTCTTACATTAGTCGCTGATTCTAGCGTTCCTATGGTAGAAGTTAACGGTGCAACACTTTGGGATTTCGGACCTGCTAACGAAAAGGCTGGTTTTCAACAAGTCTTAGGACAAGTTGAAGCTAAGGAACCTGTCGAGCAGCCTGGAGTCACAGTTGTACCTCTTTGTGGAGATTTACAGCCTGTTAATACAACAAGCGAAGCTCTTACAAAGATCGCTTCAGCTGAACAAGCAGCTCAATTGTTCGGAGCAGACTCCTATTCATCTAACCCAGCCAACTGGGATATCAATGAATACGGTGGAGCTCACCTTAAAGAAACCGGGACTGCAAGTTTAGTTAATCTAAACGGTGCGACCTTGGAAACATGGATTAAGGGAAATAGAGCAAACGGTAGAGATGCATTAACATTCGTTGTACATGCTAACGTCGGTCAAATGAGATCAGACGGTGGTACATTCTGGATGTTCCCAAATGCTGATGGTGGTTTTCAACAACTTCAAGGGCAAGTAATTGCTAAGGAAGCTGTTCAACAACCTGACGTAACCGTTTTACCAGCATATAATTGCTCGGTAACTAAATAACAATTATTCCATAAGGAATATTTGTTAGGGATAAGAAAAAGGGTTCTTGGAAAATTTACAAAATAGATTATCCCAGGAACCCTTTTTTGAAAGAAAATATATAAGAAGTAATTTATAAAAATATGAAAAATAAATTAATAAATAAGTATAATAACAGTAACTCGCTACTCGTTGTAGCCAGTTACCCAAGAAAAAAGCAAACCTACAGTAAGGGTGTTTGTGCCGTGTCTTCTTTTACCAAAAACACCTTGGAAGGAATAAAAGCACATAACCCTGACAAAAAAGTCATTATTCTCACTATGACCTTGGGAAAACCCGAGGTCTACGAAGAGGACGGAATGCTTGTTGTAAGATGTTTTGAAAGAAATAAGCCTTTCACTTTTGTAAATATTGTTAAAAACGCGCTTATATTTAATAAAGTTAAAGAAACTGTAATTGAATTTGAGTTTGCTTCGTATGGAAACACTATTGCTACCAGTATGATTGCACCCCTAACCTGGGCTTTAAGGTTTATGGGAAAGGACATTACAATGGTTGTCCACCAGGTTTTATTTGACTTAAGTAAAATTGCAGGACACATTGGAGTATCTTCCAAGAATTCGAAAACCTATATTTTGAATTTTGGTCTTAAATGGTTTTATAAAGTTTTGACTTTACCTACCCGAAACATTGTCGTAACTGAAGACGAGTTTAAACAAAGATTAGAAAGCGTAACCGCCAAAGGAAAAGTTACAGCAATTCCCCACGGCGTTGACTTTAATATTCATAATAACGAGTATAAAAAAAGGCAGATGGAGAAAAAATTGGGAATTACCAAAAATGACTTTGTGGTTTTGTACTTTGGCTACCTTACCTGGTATAAAGGTGTTGATTTTGTAATTGATGCTTTAAGCAAAGTAAGCACCTTAAACAACAAAAATATTAAGTTGGTTATTGCCGGTGGACCAAGCTTTACTCAAGAGAAAAAAGCGCATTATCAAAAGTTTTTAAACAGGGTTTATAAAAAGGCCGGAAAATCCAAAAATATAATCATGACCGGGTTTGTTGACGAAAAAGATATTACACCTATTTATAATGCGTCGGATTTAGTAGTTTTTCCATATAGGACTTTTATGTCTTCTTCCGGACCATTATCCTTAGCCTTGTCCCATAGCAAACCATTTATTGTGTCTGAGAAATTGGCCGGATTTTTAAATTCAAAAGACGTAAGTGAATCATTAGATTATGCTGGACTTAAACCATCGGATGTTACTTTTGATCTTAACGCGCAAAGCCTAATTAATACAATTGAAAATGTAAGTAAAGCACAAACCCACAAAAAAATGGTAAAATTTAGTAAAGCCTTAGGTTTGGAGAGAAGTTTTGATCACTTGGGTTTAATTTATGAAAGGCTAATAACAAAGAATTTAGCTTTGGTTTTCAAGCCTGCCTTCTCCGCCTAAGTAAAAATTTATGCTTAGGAAAGCTTTACCTGTTTTAGCTTTAATTTTTCTCATTTTAATTGTAGTTGCTACTAACATTAGCCCCACACATTTCCTGCTTGGTTGGGACAACTTAGTTCCCGAACTTAATTTTAAACTGAATCTGCAACGTGCAATTTTTTCTGTTTGGGAAGAATACCAGGGTTTGGGACTTTTGGCGGGAAACGGTCATGCTGCGGACTTACCACGGCAGATTTTACTAATATTTAGTTCAATCATCTTGCCGCTTAACTTAATCAGGCAATTTTATGTATTTTTAATGCTTGGAGTTGGAACGCTGGGAGCTTATTCTTTAGTAAAATTTTTAATTCCTTCTAAAAGTAGACTGCTTGCCTTCTTGGGGGGAAGTTTTTACCTTCTTAACCTTGTCACCGTACAAACCTTCTTTGTTCCGTTTGAGCCTATGATTGCCCACTACGCCTTTTTACCGTGGCTTGTCTTTGCCTTTATCTATTACTTAAAAAATCATACTAAAAAAGCGCTTGCAATATTTGTAGGCCTTAATTTTATAGCAATTCCTCAATCGCAGGTTCCAACCATGTTTTTAGTGTACTTAATAGTTGTCGGCATTATCGCATTAACTTTTATACTAAAAGAAAAAACCAAAGCGATATTTAAAAGAAGCACAAATGCTTTAGGTCTTATTTTTGTAATTAACGCTTTTTGGTTTCTGCCGTTTTTCTTTTTTGTGTATTCAAATATTGGAGTTGCATTAAACGCCAAAATTAACCAGATGACCACCGAAAACGTACTTTTGCAAAATAAGGCTTTTGGAGACATCCCCGACGTTATGCTTTTAAAAGGGTTCTGGTTTAATAATGTAGACCCGGATATTAATTCTAAATTTGCCTACATGATGATACCCTGGCGAAATTACTTTGACATCAATTTTGTTCCGGTAATAGGCTTTGCGCTTTTTGGAATTGTATTTTTAGGCATTTTAAGGCTCACAAAAACGCGTGATCCCGGATTTATCTCTCTTGCCGTACTTTTTTTAGTATCGTTTACCATGCTTTGCACCGATACCCCGCCCTTTTCCTGGATAGACGCGGGGCTTAGGGTTGTGCCTATTTTTAATGAGGTTTTCCGTTTTCCGTTTACCAAATTTGCAAATATTTTACTATTAACTTATACAGTGTTTTTTGCAGGAGGGGTGCTCTGGATCTTAGAATTTTTACAAAAACGCCTTAACTTAAAGCGGGCTGCTGAAATTATTACCGGTGCTGTTTTTTTTGCTATGCTTATTGCATTTACATTCCCTGTTTTTAACAATCAATTATTCTATTACAAAATAAAACTTTCGATTCCAAATGACTACTTTAAAGTTTTTAATTACTTTAAAAATCAGGATCCAAATACACGTATTGCCAACCTTCCCCAGTACACTTTTTGGGGGTGGAGTTTTTATAATTGGGGTTACGGTGGATCCGGCTTTTTATGGTATGGCATACAACAGCCGATTTTAGACCGCGCCTTTGACGTTTGGTCGGGAGCATCGGAAAATTACTATTGGGAATTAACCCATGCAATTTATTCGGAAAATCCCGCCCTTTTAAAAAATGTTTTAAATAAGTATCAGATAAACTTTTTACTGGTTGATAATAGCATCACTAAAGATTCTTCCCAAATTGCGCTTTTCTTGCCTCAAACAAGGCAATTAATCGCAAAGATTCCCGAAATCAAAAAGGACACAAGCTTTGGGAAAATAGACATTTATAAGATTAATTTAGATAACAAACCTAAATCTTATGTAATGACCAGTAAAAAACTGGATTCCGTAAACACATATCACTGGGGAGAATATGATAAAGCATTCAGCGACTTGGGAAACTATATCTCTACCACCAATGTTGACCATTTCTATATTTTTAGAAGTCTTTTTTCCTCCAAAAACCAGGAATACCAGGAATATAATGTTAAAAATATGCAAGATTATTACGAATTCAGCCAAAAATTAGCAAACGTAGCAAAGGGAGCAAAGCTGTTTGTCCCGTCAATTTCTACTTCGGATAAGATAATTTATGCCCAAGTTGTACAAAATAGAACTAAGGATGGTATGGTAGTTAGCCTACTTTTTAAAACCCCTCAAGTCTATGTTTCTTACAAGAATAAATCGGGAAAGATGCAAAAGATAAAAATCTTCGGTCAAGACCTGGTTAAACCGATTTTCCTTGTTAAACAAAATAATTACGGATTTTATATAAACGTAAACGGTATTAAAACTTTTAAAGCAGAACCTTCCGTATACGAAGGGCAATTAGGCTCAACTTTTATCTCTACCACCCAGGATAACGTGCTTGTTTTTAGCAACAAGGACGCAAAAGTTGCGCAAAGCTTTGTTTTAACTAAAGATGACTTGGTAAATCTGTTGCCAAAAGACCAAGAAATAACTTTACCGAATATTCCCAACAACTCAACCATAATTGTAGACGTGCCAAAAATTAAAGACGACTACCAGGATTTTAGCTTTGTTCCGGATGAAAAAACTGTAGCGTCGGTTAAGAACTGCGACAATTTTAATAATGGACCGTATAAAGCAAGCCTTGTTAACGCCAATAACGAAAAAATGATTGAATTATCATCTAACGATTCAACTGCCTGCATAGCAACTTACACCACTACTTTTACCCACGACCTTTCTTATATAGCCTTTATTGATACTCAAAACATTAAGGGAAGGCCTTTACATTTTTGGCTTCTAAATGAGGATGAAAAATTTGCTCCAATTGACACGTTTTTAAGTAACTGGAATCAGTTTAGTACCTCAACTTTTATCTTTTCCCCACAGGAACAGTATGGAAACGCCTATTCATTCCATTTTGATAACATTTCTATTGCCAACGATCAAACCGTAAACCGCTTGGGCCAAATAAAAATATATTCGCTTCCCTATAACTTCTTAACTTCTATGTATATCTCGACAAACTCCAAGAAAGATTCAAAATCGCAAAGCTCTAACCTTAGCGTTTACCATCCAAACGAAAGCTTGTATAAAGTTTCTGTAGATTCGAAAACTTCACCGCAAATGCTTATTCTTTCGCAATCGTTTAATAACGGCTGGAAAATTTACAAAGTTAATAAAGCAAACGGGATTTTAGGAGCAATTTACCTAAACTTTCCTTTTATTTTCGGTTCCGAAATCGGAAACCATGTCTTAACCAACAATTGGGAAAATGGATGGTATATCGGTAATGTAAACTTTAACCCGCAGAAACAGGATATTATTATAATGTATACTCCGCAATTTTTAGAATATTTCGGGTTTATTTTCTTAGGCGAGCTGTTTTTATGGCTGTTTTTAACCTTAATTAAAAGGCGGGGAAGCTCCCCTAAGATTGACTAATTGGTTTAAAATTGATAAAATACTAGGATCGAATTTATTAGGTTAATATTTACTCTGTCTATATTTAACCTCGAAACTTAAATACTTCGTATTTAAAAATGAAAGAACAACCATTAATTACGGTTATTCTACCGGTTCGTAATTCTGCCTCTAATTTAGGGGGATGTGTTTCAAGTATCTTAAACCAGTCGTATAAAAACATTGAAATTATTGCAACCGACGACTTCTCTTTTGATAAATCGTACTCAATTCTACGCAATTTAAAGAAAAAGGATAAAAGATTAAGGATATATAGAAATGTTAAGAATTATGGCCTTGTAGTGACTCTAAACCGCATGATCAAAAAGGCCAAAGGTGATTTTATTACCTTTATGGATACTGATGATTTCCTAAGCCCCAACAGGCTTAAGAAACAACTTAATTTTCTGCTTAATAACCCGGAAGTTATCGCTGTTGGAGCACAATGCACATTTATTGATGAGCAGGGCAAAAAAATCGGCCGAAGCGACTTTCCTTCCGAAAACGATCTTATTTATCGAAATCCCCTCCATGGAATTTCCATGCAATTTGAATCTGTTCTAATTAATAAAAAGAGCCTTCCAAAAGATGTTTTGAGGTTCCATATCAGCTCTAACCCATTTATTTATAGCGATATTTTAATTAAGATTTCAAGCTACGGCAAGCTTTCTAACCTCAATCAATTCCTCCACTACCACCGCAATAATCCCAAAATTTACCTCTCAGACGTTAAACGTAACATTATTTCCCTTTTTAAACTTTGGATTAAATCAAGAGAGCTTTACGACTACCAGACCTCACTTAGAGCCTTTTTTTCTCCACTTATAAGGTCTATATAACCCCCTGAATCTAATTAAATAATTCGCAAAAAGCAAGAATAATCAGTTTTATTATTTCGATAAATTTATGTGGAAAACTGCCCGATTGAACAAGTTTTGTAGAGTTTACACAAGTTATCCACATTTTTTTTAATAAAATAATTAGCTTGATATAACAATCTAAATTACATATAATTTACTACAAGTCTAGCAAATTTTTGACATTTTTTTGCTATAGGTTTGACTAACTTGACAGGCTATGATACAATCCAATTAATCCATGAAATTTATTTCTTTAACAAAAAACAAAAGGGTTGCGGTAAAAACAATTGCAGATTACAAACAAGATTTACTGGTAAAACAAGGACGTGAGCAGTTTAAAAAACTGCTGGAAAAAGGGTTAAATATTCCTGTTGTATTGTTATAGAATACTGAAAAACCGTGAGGCTTGGGCGAGCTTGGCGGACAAAATAAAAGAGCATCGCTTTCGTTACTTGAATTAATAAGCTCTTGTACGATAAGCAATGCTCTTGGAAAAAGGGTAATTAGTCCTTTAGGCAGGAAATAAAACTAATTACCTATCAGTGATTGATATCAAAAATAAAATTGATTGTCAAGGAAAACTGATGAAGCTAAAATTAGTCGATTTTATTGATATAGATTGATATTTTTATATCAATATTTGGAAGCTAGAATGGTGATACAACGATTGGGCAGGTTGTTGTATCACCTTTTTAGAAACATCAATAAAATCACATTAAAAACTTTTTAAAAGTATAAATTTAGAAGAATTTTTTAGCAAATAAAATGCGTCCGGCAGAAGTTTGTATAACACGCGAAACCACAACATCCAATTCTTTACCTACGTCAAAATTTGCATTTTCTACAACAATCATTGTTCCGTCGTCTAAATACCCCACACCCTGTGTAACATCTTTTCCTTTATGCTGAATTTGAATATGAAGAGATTCTCCCGGAACCGCAATAACTTTTAGAACATTTGCCAAAGTGTTTACGTTTATCGCGGTAATATTTGCAATATTGGCTTTTTTCTCCAAATTAAAATCGCAGGTAATAAGTCTTGCTTTATTTATTTTTGCAGCAGCAATTAAGCGTTCATCTACTTCGGGCAATTTTCTTATTCCCATATTTTTTTCTTTTTCTTCGGATAGAACTTCCAATTTTATTCCCTTTACTTTTTTAACTTTTTCTAAAAGCTCCAAACCTTTTCTACCCCTTTCACGCTTTACTAAATCTTTGGAGTCGGCAATGTGCTTTAACTCCAATAAAATACTGTCTAAGATAACCACACTGCCCCTAAACAGGCCTAAGGTTATTACATCAAATATTCTTCCGTCAATAATTGCGGATGTGTCTAAAAAGATCGCGTTTTCCAAATGTTTACCGTTTTTTTTCTTCTTATTTCCCTTTGGTCTTTTGGGTAAAGTCCTAACAACAGTTTTTGCAACTTCTTCTGCCAAAAGCCCGATAAACCTAGGCGAGAAATGAATCCCCTTATCCGTTTGGGTAATTGACGGAACATCCTGTTTTTCTTTTTTAGGATCTATCACTTTAACTTGTTTTTCTTTTTTTGCCATATATTACTTCCCAAATAATTTTACTACTTCTTCAATTGATTTGTAATTTTTTGATGTAATTATTTTTGTAATTCCTAGTTTTTTAGCTTGCGCAACGCGTTTATCAAGAAATGACGGTTGTCTTAATTCCCCTAAAAGTCCTACTTCTGCAATGCCGACGTATTTAGATAAATTTATGTTTTTAATGCTTGATAAAACCGCCATGCAAATTCCCAAATCACAGGCCGGGTCGGTTATTTTTATTCCTCCTGCAACGTTTACAAAAATATCCATAGAATCAACCGGCAATTTTGCGTGTTTTTGTAAAACCGCTAAAAGTAACTCTACTCTTTTGTAGTCGATGCCGGAGGAAACCCTTCGCGGCATTGGTAATTTTGAATAAACTGCCAAAGCCTGAACTTCAACCAAGAACGAACGTGTACCTTCCATGTTGGCAACCATAACAGAGCCAGGAGAATTATTGCCCTTAGTTAAAAATAATTCCTGCGGATTTTTTAATTCTTTCATTCCTCCCTCCGCCATTTCGAAAACACCAACTTCATCAACCGGCCCAAAGCGGTTTTTTAAAGACCTTAAAAGTCTTGTCCCTGTGTTTTTTTCTCCTTCTAAAAACAAAACCGTATCTACCATATGCGACAAAATCATCGGACCTGCTACCATTCCCTCTTTGGTAACATGCCCTACCAATATAACGGGAATATTTAAATTTTTGGCAAGTTTTATAAACTCCGCGGCTGCATAACGCACTTGCCCTACACTTCCTGAGAGTCCGGTTAAATTTTCCGACTCCATTGTTTGAACAGAATCGATAATTGCAAAATCCGGCTGCTCATTTGCAATGAGTGTGCAAATCGCATCGGTATCAACTAGGGAAACCAGAAATAAATTATCGTTTTTTGTTGTTTTTGCAAGTCTTTCAGCTCTTAATTTTATTTGCTGTTGCGACTCTTCGCCAGAAATATATAACACCCTTTTTCCTTTAGTGCTTATATTAAGGGCTGTTTGTAGTAAGAGGGTGGATTTCCCAATCCCGGGATCTCCTGCCAAAAGCGTAACGCTTCCCAAAACTATCCCTCCTCCCATTACACTATCCATTTCTGAAAATCCGCTTAAAATTCTGTCGCTTTTTTCCAAAGTAATTTGCGAAAGAGTTTTGGGAGTAATATTAGTTTGTGATTTATAACTTGGGGCTTCGTTTTTTAATTTTGAAGTTTGAACTTTGAATTCGCGTAAAGAATTCCACTCTCCACATTCGGGGCATTTACCTAAAAATTTGGGGCTTTCATAGCCGCATTCCTGGCAGACGAAAGAAGTATTAACTTTTGCCATATTTTTTATTTAGAGTTTGTGGCGAGTTTACAAATTTTTGAGGAACGGATTAGCGCACTTTTGATAATATGACAACTTGCGCGCATGTACCAGAAAAATTTCGTAAACGAGCTACAGCAAACTCGCTCCCTTACCTATACATCAAAGGCTTTTCGGTTAAAACCGGAACTAAACTCAGCCTTTGCTTTTTCTGGTCAACTTCGACAACTGTGGCTTCTACCGAAGACCCTTCTTTATAACTTACAGTCGGTGGAATTTTGTCTCTTTTAATAAATCCTTCTATTCCCTCTCCCAAACTAACAATTACTCCAGTTGATAAAACTTTGACAACAGTTCCGGTTATTTTTTGATCTACTGCATATGATTTTAATTTTTCTTCGAACGGATTTTGGGTTAGTTTTTTAATCGACAAATTAACTCTTTTTGCATCTTTATCAAAACCGATGACCATTACTTCAATTTCTTCACCATGCTTAAAAGTATCGGGGATTGTGGCAAGTTTTTCCCACGAAACTTCGGAAATATGAATAAATCCTTCCACCTTAACATCATCCGAAACACTGATCAAAGTAAATATACCAAAAGGTGCGACGTTGGAAATAGTGGTTGTGGTTTTTTGACCTAATTTAAGGGATTTAACCGCTTTTTCAAAAGCTTCCCCGCTTTGCATCGCTTTTTGCGAAAAAATGATTTTTTTTAGGGCTTTATTTATTTCTATTACAGACACTTTAATTGTTGATCCGACCAAACCCTGCGGATTGCTGGTAAAAATAGCTTGAGAATTGGGCAAAAATCCGGAGATCCCGTCACTTGTTGATAACAAAAATCCTCCTTTGGTTGTTTCATCAACCATTGCGTCAACCTGAATTTTTTCCTTTTGCAGTTTATCTAATTTCTCCCATACTTTTACATCGTTAAACCTTCTAAGAGAAACAACCGGATTACCGTAATCGGATTCCGGATTAAGAACGGAAACTGTTACTTTATCCCCTACTTTAAGGCCGGTTAGTAAACTTCTTAAAATATTTTTATCTTTTTCTAAAACTAAACTTTCGGTTTTTGCGCCGATATCAACAAGTATTTCCGAAGAAGTTAATTTAGTGATAACACCGTCTAAAATCTGACCTTTTTGCGGAGAAATAAAATTAGTGTTAACCGATTTCATTAAATCGGCCATTGTGGTTGCTTTACCTGCTGTTTTTGAAGCCATTTTGCATAAATTACCTTTCGTTTTTTAAGATTTATCTAGTATAACATGTTGCAAAAAGTTTAACAACCGACAAAAATTCACAAGAAATTGGGCAATTTTTCACGGCCAATCTTAATAAAATATTTCGTATACATTATTTATCCAAAATATGCACTTAATACATGTAAAATATGGATAAAATTTTATATTAAGACGTGATCTTAGAGGGTTTAAAGTAAAGTTCGTCTTTGTCCCTTATATGTTGAGCCTTCAACATTAATTTCTCCATGAGTGACCCCACTTCTTAATAAGTAATCTCTAAATGCCGTTTGCAAAGATAAATCGTTTGTATAAATTGCAATATGAGGCCTTGATCCTGACCAGGTTTCTATTTTTGCATCCCAATCATCAATCCCCAACGCTCTTTCAATAGCCATATGTGCTGGAGCATCCAAAGACCAAACAATATCTTTCTCTGTTATAAGTCCTAAAATTATTTTTGATTTATCAATTGCAAAGTCATCCGCAAGCCTTACCCAGCGATTAGACTGCCCGTCCAAACTTTGTCTGTAATAAGTAAATGGCCTATGCAAATCGTCGCCTTCAAAATACCCTTCAATTACCGGAAATTGACCATCTCTTAACGTTTCCATAGAAGTGGATTATACAATATGAGGCTAAAATATTCAACTATAGGATTATATACACAAAAAATCCACCTGGAGTTTGAATTTTAAAAATTAAAAGATATACTAAATATGTGCACTGGCGGTTTTATTTTTTTACTAATGTATTATTACTTGCCTTCGGCTTATTTTCGTTAATATTTATCTTTGCTAACCAAAACTATATTACTCCACCCTATTCGCCACCAAATTTATTAATTACCATACCGCTTTATATATTTTCCATAATTACCTTAACGGGATTATATGTATTTGTTTTCAAGAAAAAGTTTTTAACTTCGATCTTTTGGAGAATAATTTTTATAATTCAAATTATATTGGCTATTTATAATAATATTAGTAGTATTGTAACTTTCCAGCATTATTCACTTAATGGCCCATTACAACAAACAATCGTAATATCTTCCTTGGCAGTTGGGCTCCTTTGGCAGCTGCCTTTGTATTACGCGCTTTGCAGACTTGGATTCCCTAAAAAATAGCCACAAAAAATCCCCTTTAGGGGATTATTTGATTTATGCTAACGATTCTCGGCCTTGACCTATTGTCCCATAAGCCAATGCTTAAGTATCGTAGGCGCTGAAGCGTTTCACTTCTCTGTTCGGAATGGGAAGAGGTGGTGCCACTTCGCACAAAAGACCGAAAATCCTTAGCACAAATTTTTAATGAACGTGTTGATCCTTAATCCCTCGACTAAAGTCTTGGGATTTTCAGAACCGTTGGTTCTTCAAAAGGTGAAGAGAAATAAATTTAATTTACTAAAAAACCATTAGTACGGGTAGGCTTAATACTTTACAGTACTTCCACCGCCCGCCTATCAACCTGGTAGTCTTCCAGGGGTTTTATATGTATTGCTACATAACAAGATCTTATCTTGGAGACCGCTTCCCACTTAGATGCTTTCAGCGGTTATCGGTTGGGAATATAGCTACTCAGCGATGCTCCTTTAATGGAAACAACTGACACACCAGGGATTCCCTCATCCCAGTCCTCTCGTACTAGGGACGAACCTCCTCAAATCTTTTGCGATTGTACAGGATAGAGACCGAGCTGTCTTACGACGCTCTGAACCCAGCTCGCGTACCACTTTAACCGGCGAACAGCCGGACCCTTGGGACCTTCTCCAGCCCCAGGATGTGATGAGCCGACATCGCGATTCCAAAACTTTTGGAACGCATCCTTCTATTACTAGAAGGTTCTGACTATACCTTCATCCTCCAATCATCATTTTAGGAGGAGCTAGTCTTTTAGGATAAACTCAAACTGAGTAATCCTCCCTATGCCCATATTAACTAAACATAGAAGTCGATACGGTGCTAAAAACAGGATTAATTAAAACCGTTCTGTAATTTAGAACCTCGGTATTGCCCATAAGTTTCTTTAGTACCTATTAGGGGTTCACCGATTTTGACTAGTAAATTTTTTATTCTACGCACTCTCTATATGCGTTTTTAGAATAACCAAGCTTAAAGATTTCTCTTTAGGCGCCCCGATGTAAATTACATAAGGTGCCAAACCGCATCGTCGCTGTGGACGCTTGGATGCGATCAGCCTGTTATCCCCGGGGTAGCTTTTATCCGTTAAGCGGTGTGCCTACCACTAG
>JAJXYH010000026.1 GCA_021780675.1 bacterium | reverse complement strand
ATGGGAATAGGGGAGACAATAAAATTTGAAAAGCTAAGATACCACAGAATTATAATCATGACCGATGCCGATGTAGACGGCGAACATATCGAAACCCTAATCTTAACGTTTTTCTACAGACATATGCCTGAAGTAGTAAGAGAAGGATACCTTTATATCGCCATGCCGCCGCTTTATAAAGTAACTGTTGGAAAAGACAGCCGCTATGCATATTCTGATGAAGAAAAAGACGCCGTACAAAAAGAATTGGAAAAAACAGGCGCAAGAGTTGCTTCAATCCAAAGATATAAAGGTTTGGGAGAAATGAACCCGGACCAACTTTGGGAAACAACCATGAATCCTGCCAATAGAATATTAAAACAAGTTGGAATAGAAGACGCTGAAGAAGCTGACGCAACCTTTACTATGCTTATGGGAGACGAAGTTCCACCACGAAAACACTTTATCCAATCAAACGCTAGACAAGCGAATTTGGATATTTAATTCTTCTTTAAATTTAGGGGCTAACGTAGAAATCAAGATTAACATAAGGTTTTTTAGGTTGTGAAGCGTTATATAAAGTAGCCGTACAATCCGCTCCTCCGCTTGTCCAATTCGGACTATAAAGCGGAATATTTCTTGTTCCCGGCCAAGGATAGCTATTATAAAATCCTGCCGATGCACTGTAAACTAATTTACTATTTTGGTAACAAACAACGTTTACATATGGATAATCTGTTTGGGTGGTAATCACATTAAAAGTAATTGTATCTCTATAATTTGGCAAGCCATTTCTGTTATTATCATTTACCATCATTAAGCTTAAACTTGACGATCCGCTTTGCTTCCCGCCTATTGCTGCTTCCTGGCTTAAATTAGTAGACACATTATTTAAAGACCAAACAGTAAGGGGGATTGCAATAGCAATAGCTATAACAAAAAAAATAGTTGTATGGGGAAATCTTTTTTTAAATCCGGTATTTTTAGCCATACATTTATATTGTTATCACATTTTAGGTATTTGTCAAATTTGACAAAGCTTTAAACGTATCTGTTATAATTGACTTTGTGCTAAATATTTCTAAATCCTCAAAAGAAGAAATCAAACCTTTTAATTCCATGGAATGGATGGACGCAGATACTATGTATTATGGTGTTCCTGTTGAATGGATTCAGACCGACTTTGTATTTAAGGCCGAAGACGAAGGTGTAATCGTTGGCTCAATTTTTGGACACGTTGAAGAAGGAGTATTGGATATTAAAGACATCATTGTTGCAAGGGATAAAAGAAGAAAAGGAGTTGGTAAACAGCTTATGGAAGCAGCGGAAAAATTCGGAAAAGACAGTGGTGCTCATAAATCACATATAATTTTTGGAGTAGGATGGCCGGTTGAAAATTTTTGCATTACCCAAGGATATATTAGAGTAGGGGAGCTTAAAAACCACTTTTTACACAAAGATTTTGCAGTATACGAAAAAACCCTCTAACCGTTTGTTATAATAGCTCTATGAAGAAAACAAAAACTATAGTGATTTGTTCCAGTGCCTCTTTTTATGAAAAATTATTTCCTATTCAAAATGAATTGAAAAAACTTAAATTTAAAGTTGTACTTCCTAAAACCGCAAATACCATGAAGAAACAAAATAATTTTAATGTTGAAAGTGTTAAAACGTGGTATAAAAACCCTAATGATTATTCGAAAAAACAAAAGCTAATGAAGGAACATTTCGAAAAAATTATTAAAGGAGACATAATCTTAGTTGCAAATTTTGATAAAAATAATCTAGAGGGATATGTTGGCGGAAATACGCTAATGGAAATGACGATCGCTTTTTTTTATAAAAAACCAATTTTTGTATTAAATGATATCTCTGAAAATTTATCTTTTAAGGAAGAGATATACGGATTAACACCTCGCTTTCTAAATGGTGATCTTTCAAAAATAGAAAAATATGTTTAAAGATCCCATACTTAACAAATTAGCTAAGAAATACGGTGCGCATATATTCGAAGATAGAAGTAATAGGCTTTACGAAGAATTAATCGAATCCATAATTTCCCAACAGCTTTCTATAAAAGCTGCCAATACTATATATAGTAGATTTTTAAAACTGTTTGGAAACAGATACCCAAGCCCCAAGAAGCTACTTGAAACAGATAATGAAAAATTAAGATCTGCCGGAATGAGTTACTCCAAAGCAAACTATATAAAGAATATTGCCCATGCTTTTGAAAATAAACATCTTGAAACCGAAAAAATTAAAAAAATGTCCGATGAAGAAGCAACCAAAGAGTTAACAAAAATTAAAGGAGTGGGACAGTGGACTTCGGAAATGACACTAATCTTCACACTAAAAAGACCTGATATATTTTCTTTGGGCGATGCGGGACTAAGAAGGGCAATTAAGAATTTATATAAAATTGAAAACGATAAAGATATTTTAAATTTGGCAGAAACTTGGAAACCCAACCGAAGTTTAGCCTGCTGGTACTTATGGAGGAGTTTGGAAAATGATTAAGGTTATTGCTTTTGATTATGCCGAAGTAGTTGCCGAAGGTCCAATGAGTAAATGGGTTAGGGAACATCTTCATCAAGATCAAGAAAAACTAATTGCATACAGAAAACATGCACATAAATGGGATGTGGGAGAAATGGAATTAACACAAGTTTATAAAATTTTAGGAGAGTTTACAGAAATAAAGCCAGAAGACATCTGGGGAAAATTTTACGAGAAATCAAGACTTAACACAAAAGTAATAAAAATCATTAAAAATTTAAAAAAGGAATACAAAATTATTTTATTCTCCAATTTTATTTCGGAACTTTTATTAAGACTTTTAAAGTATCACAAAATTGAAAATCTTTTTGATGAAATAATTGTATCTTCTGATTATGGACTTAAAAAACCGGATCCAAAATTTTTCGAAATTCTAGTTAAAAAATCCGGAGTAAAGAGAAGCGAAATTGTTTTTACGGATGATAAAATTAATAACGTTTCGGATGCAATTTTGTTTGGCATAAAAGCTTATCAATTCGTTTCTGCAGAAAAGCTAATTCAAGATTTAAAAGCGGAAGGCGTAAAAATTTAATGGATAGAAGTAAAATGTTTGTGAATTTCTTTTGTAATTTCGCTTATCTGCATCCATAAAAACGCCCAAACCCAAACAAAAACTACCCACATAATAGGCACCTTAGCAGGCATTAAAAATCCACTCAGGGCAAGTAGGGTAGCAATTCCTTGTGTAATACTGGTTGCAATAATAACCTCTTTACTTGGTAAAAACCTAAACCATCTTTCCTTTGTATGGGCAACATAAATTAACATATGTCCGGAAACGGTTAATTTCAGAAAATATAACGTTTGAGTTATTCTCCAATCAAGATGCAGAAAATTTTGCATGATAAAAAATAAGATTAAACTATTAAAAATCCCTGTCAAACCATATAAGGAACTTAATATAAAGCGCGATTTAACATTTATTTTTGAAGGCCTAGTGGCAACTTTAACCCTGTCAAAAGCCAAAGAAATAATCGGAATATCATTTAAAAGCGCGATCAAAATTATTTGAAGGGCAGTCATTGGGTATCTTCCAAGTAAAATACCTAAAACCGCAATTGTAATTATTAATCTGAGACTTTCGGAAATCCTATATAATGAATACGTATAAAGTTTCTCAAAAATCTTTTTACTTTCTAAAATTGCATCGCTAATTACCGCAATTCCATCGGAAAGTAAAACTATATCGGCAGTTGCTTTTAGGGCATTTACAGCGGATTTTACGGCTATCCCAATATTAGCAGCCTTTAAAGCAGGCAGATCGTTAACCCCGTCTCCGTTTGCTGCCACGACAAAGAATTTTTTGGCCTTTTCAACTAACATAAATTTATCCTGCGGTAAAATTTCGGCGAAAGCTGCGGCGTTTTGAAAATATTGTCCGGTTACTTCATCCCAGTTTGTTTTATCAAGTTCTTGCTTTGATATGATTTTTGATCCTATAAACTTTAGCTGATTAACTACATTCGCAGCAATTGCTTTATTATCTCCCGTTACCATGGCAACCCCGATTCCGTTTTGTATAAGAAATTCAATTACCGACTTTGCATCCGGCCTTAATGTGTCAGACAAAGCCAAAAGCCCAACTAACTTCATATCTTTTTCCTCTGCTGAGTCCGAAGTTGCAACCGCTAAAGTTCTGTATCCGCTTTTAGCCAGAGTTTCTATTTCTTCATTAAATTTACCCTTTGTATCTCCGTCTATATTACAAAGGCTCTCGATAATCTGGGGAGCGCCAAGCGATATGGTCATATTTTTCCCATCAAGTTTTACAACTGCGGTCGATCTCTTTCTATCGGAATCTGCCGGAGTAAATTTGATTTTAGAATAATCAGCGATCTTAATTTTTGCTTCAGTTTGCTTTTCAAGAATTGCCATATCTATCGGATTATCCGATTCAAGCGATGCAACAATTGATGCAAAAAGCAAAACATCATTATGGTCAAAATCCCCATGTGCATAAATATCCTGAACGGTTATTTTATTTTTAGTTAATGTTCCGGTCTTATCGGTAAGCAAAAAGTTTACGTTCGCAAGATCTTCAAGTGCGGAAAGCCTTCTGACAATAACGTCTTTAGCAGCCAAGGACAATACACCGAATTCAATAATTAAGGTCATTACAGTTGGCAAACTTATTGGAATGCCTGCTATTACTAAGCTTAAATCAAGGGTTATAAGTTCTAAAACCGGCTCTTTATTTATTAAAAAGATTACCGAAAGAATTGCAACAGCAATAAGGCTTATTACCGTTAGGAATTTAGAAATTCCGATAATATCTTTTTCCAAAAGACTTTGTTTTTTTACCCGATCTACCGAAAAAAGAGTTTTCCCAAATTGAGTCCTTGCACCGGTTTCGGTAATCCTAACAATTACAAGCCCTGTTGAAAGAAATGAACCGGAAAATACCTTATCCCCATTATTTTTATCTTTTGGCATGGATTCTCCCGTTAAAGCCGATTCGTTTATGGAAACGTTATTGGCTTCCAAAATTTCTCCGTCTGCCGGAATAACCTCTCCAATAGCAAGCTGCGTAACATCACCCGGAACAATTTCAACCGAACTAACATAACTCCATTTTTCATCCCTTAATACTTTTATTTTTTGTTCTAAATTCTCATTAAGTTTTTTTATCGCGTTATCGGCCTTTTGCTCCTGCCAAAAAGTAATAACTATATTTAAAAATAGCAGTACGAGTATGAAGTCTCCGTCAAAGTCTTTACCTAGAGTAAACGAAAGAATGGACGCCAAGAAAAGCATTAAAGAAATAGGAGAAATTAAGTATTTTAGGAATTTTACTAACAAGCTTTGTTTTTTTTGCGGAATTTCGTTTGATCCGACCAGCTTAAGTTTATCTTCTGCTTCTTTACTTGTAAGTCCTTTATACTCCATAATTTAATAGTATAACATCTATATATAAGTTTTAAAAAAAGACTTGAAAAGCTAAATACTTTTACGTATAATGTTTTAGTTGTGCTTATTAAAGCACTCGTGTTTTTTTTATGGACTTATCTTTTTTATTTGTACATAAATTGATTATCTCCTTCGCAGGAGGAATTCTTGCAATACTTTACGCATTATTTTTAAGTTACCGAGTTTTATCCCACGAAAAAGGCGATAAAAAAATGAACAATATCGCAGATGCAATTGCCGAGGGAGCAAAAGCATACATGAAACGCCAATACACGGTTATAGCCGCAATCGGTGCATTAATTTTTGTTATTCTCTATTTAGCGCTTGGACCAATAACTGCAATAGGTTTTGCGGTAGGTGCCGTATTTAGCGCAGTTGCGGGAATAATCGGTATGACTATTGCCGTAAGAAGCAATATAAGAACAGCGCAGGCTGCAAAAAAGGGGCTTTCTCAAGCATTTGATTTGGCATTTAAGGGTGGTGCTGTTACCGGACTTTTGGTAGCGGGACTTGCCTTAACCTCAATTACCGGGTTTTACTGGTTTCTGGAAAGATTCGCCTCGGGAAATTTGCAGCCTTTAATTGCTCTTGGTTTTGGGGGATCTTTAATTTCGGTTTTTGCAAGGCTTGGCGGAGGAATATTTACAAAATCGGCAGATGTTGGAACCGATATGGTTGGAAAAATTGAAAAAGGAATTCCCGAAGACGACCCCAGAAACCCCGGAGTTATTGCAGATTTAGTAGGGGATAACGTAGGCGATGATGCCGGAATGGCAGCGGACCTTTTTGAAACCTATGTAATAACAGCAGTTGCAGCAATGATTTTGGGACATTTAACTTTTCCTTTTAATCAATCCGTATTATTTTTTCCAATGTTAATCGGGGCAATTTCGATTGTAGCATCAATCGTTGGAACATGGTTTGTAAAAATAATTGGAAACGGAGTAATGAGAGCTTTATACCAAGGACTGATTGTTTCTATAGTTGTTGCAATTATTGGATTTTACTTTTTAACCGGATCAATTTTCCCTCAAGGACTAGACAAAATAAGTTCTTTTAATTTATTCCTTACTTCAATAATTGGTTTGGTAGTTACAATCGGACTGGTTGGCATTACCGAATATTTTACCTCTAAATCGTTTGGACCTGTCAAAACAATTGCAAATGCCTCAACCACAGGACACGGAACAAATGTAATCGCCGGACTTGCTGTTTCAATGAAATCCACTATGGCGCCAATTCTTTTAATTGCGGCAGCAATATTAGTTTCTTATAATCTTGCCGGACTTTACGGCATTGCAATTGCGGCAATGAGCATGCTTTCTCTTGCAGGAATAGTTGTTGCAATAGATGCATTCGGACCAATCACCGATAACGCCGGAGGAATAGCCGAAATGGCCGGGCTTGATAAAAAAGTAAGAGATATTACCGATCCGTTGGATGCCGTTGGTAATACAACCAAAGCCGTAACAAAAGCCTATGCAATTGGTTCGGCAGGTCTTGCCGCCTTAGTTCTATTTGCTTCATACACCGAAGAAATAAAATCCGGAGTATTTTCGCTTGCTGACCCACATGTCCTGGTTGGACTTTTTATAGGAGGAGCGCTACCGTACTTTTTTGCAGCCCTGGCAATGGAGGCAGTTGGAAAGGCAAGTGTAGCAATTGTTGATGAGGTAAGAAGACAATTTAAAGAGATTAAAGGACTTATGAGCGGCAAGGCAAAACCGGAATATGGAAAAGCCGTTGACATCGTAACAAAAGCAGCGATTAGGGAAATGATTTTACCTACCGTCATAACCGTTTTAGCGCCAATCGTAGTCGGATTCTTACTGGGTCCAAAAGCTTTAGGAGGACTACTTATGGGTTCTATTATAACCGGACTATTCTTGGGAATTTCCATGACCACGGGTGGAGCTGCTTGGGATAACACTAAAAAATATATCGAAGAAGGAAAATACGGCGGAAAAGGAAGCTTTGCGCATCAGTCTGCGGTAACAGGCGATACCGTTGGAGACCCTTATAAGGATACTGCAGGACCTGCAATTAATCCTATGATTAAGGTTCTAAACATTGTTGCGCTTTTAATCGCAGGCTTCTTAGTTTAATCTTTTAACATGGCTGAAATCGGAAAACTTCAAAAAACAGAAATCACCGGAGAAATGAAACGTGCGTATTTGGATTACGCAATGTCTGTTATAGTTTCGCGCGCACTTCCCGATGTAAGAGACGGCCTTAAACCTGTTCATCGAAGAATCCTTTTTGCAATGCACGAAATGGGGCTAACACACCAGACAAAATACAAAAAAAGTGCAACAGTTGTTGGAGAAGTGATGGGAAAATACCATCCACACGGAGATGTCCCAATTTATGACTCCTTGGTAAGAATGGCTCAGGATTTTGCTATGCGTTATCCGCTTATTGACGGTCAGGGAAACTTTGGCTCAATGGATGGAGACCCACCGGCCGCAATGAGGTACACCGAAGCAAGAATGGCAGCAATTGCCGCCGAAATGCTTTTGGATATGGAGAAGGAAACCGTAGACTACACTCCAAACTTTGACAGCACTAAACAAGAACCGGTGTTTCTCCCATCGCTATTACCAAACCTTTTATTGATGGGTAGTGAGGGTATCGCAGTTGGAATGGCAACTAAAATTCCACCGCATAATTTAGGTGAAGTAATTGATGCAACAGACTACTTAATTTCAAAAGCAAAAATCACTCCGGAACCCTTCAATATTACATCCGATATAACCATTGATGAACTTTTGGAATACATTAAGGGACCTGATTTTCCGACTGCCGGCGCAATTTATGACTGGACCGAAATTAAAAATGTCTACACAACCGGAAAGGGAAAGATCTTAATAAGAGGAAAAGCAGACATCGAAGATATCGGGCAGGGAAAATCCGCAATTATTATTACCGAACTTCCTTACCAGGTTAATAAAGCTTTACTTGTTGCAAGAATTGCAGAACTGGCAAAGGAGAAAAAGGTTGACGGGATTTCCGATCTAAGAGACGAATCGGACAGACACGGAATTAGAGTAGTTGTAGAACTTAAAAGAGATGCAGCGCCCAAAAAAGTATTAAATAATTTATTTAAATATACGGCACTTCAAACAAGTTTTCCAGCAAATATAGTTGCCCTAGTTAATGGCACTCCTCAAACTTTAAACCTTAAAACAATTTTAGAAGAATTCGTAAAACACAGATTTTTAGTTGTAAAAAGAAGAAGTGAATTTGAACTAAGACAAGCCAAAGCAAGGCTACACATTTTAGAAGGGCTTAAAATCGCAGTTGAAAACCTTGATGCCGTAATTAAAACCATTAGAGAAAGTAAAACCCAGGAAGATGCAAAAAACAACTTAATGAAAAAATTTAAATTATCCGAACTTCAGGCAACTGCAATTTTAGACTTACAACTTCGAAGATTAGCTGCTTTAGAAAGACAAAAAATTGAAGACGAATATAAAATAGTTAAAGAATTAATTGCTTATCTTGAAGATCTTTTGGCTCATCCTGCAAAAATATTAACAGTTATTAAAGGTGAGCTGGATAAATTAAAAGAAAGATACCAAGACCCAAGAAGAACAAAAGTATTCAAGAGTAAAGTGGGTGAGTTTTCCGAAGAAGATTTAATACCAAACGAGCCAACCGTAGTTACTCTAACTAATACCGGATACATAAAAAGACAAAGCTTAACAAGCTTTAAAACCCAGCAAAGGGGAGGTAAAGGTATTATCGGTATGACCACCAAAGATGAAGACGGAGTTGCCGATATTAAATACTTGGAAACCCACGATAACTTACTATTCTTTACAAATAAAGGAAAGGTTTACCAGACAAAAGCTTATGAAATTGGTGAATCATCAAGAACCAGTAAGGGTACAGCCATCGTTAATTTATTAAATATCGAGGCCGGAGAAAAAGTCGAAAGCTTTATAAATTATAGAAAAGACTCTGATGCGAAATATGTATTTCTCTCAACCAAAAAAGGTACAGTTAAAAAGAGCGCTTTAAGTGAATTTGAGAATATCAGAAAATCCGGAATTTTGGCTATAAAACTTGATAAAGACGACGAACTGGTTTGGAGTAAATTAACAGCGGGCGATGATGATATCTTGCTTGTAACAAGAAACGGAAAATCAATCAGATTTAACGGAAAATATGTAAGACCTATGGGAAGAAATACCATGGGAGTCAGGGGAATATTAATCGGTAAAGATGATAGGGTAATTCAAATGGACGTCGTTGCTAAGGGAAGTAAGCAAGATGTATTAACAATAATGGAAAATGGATTGGGTAAAAAAACCTCTGTTGATCAATTTAAATCCCAGGGTAGGGGAGGACAAGGAGTAAAAGTGGCCGAAGTGACAGTAAAAACAGGAAAAGTTGCATCTTCGCAAATAATTTCACAAACGGCTAAAGAAGTAATTATTACATCCCAAAAAGGACAAATTGTAAA
Organism: bacterium; assembly: GCA_021780675.1. GTDB lineage: Bacteria > Patescibacteriota > Microgenomatia > Levybacterales > UBA12049 > DAHWUP01. The sequence goes on along the minus strand of JAJXYH010000026.1, from coordinate 4,441 downwards.
ACTGGATATAAACTCAATTCCAAAATTATCCCGCGCAACGCAGGGAGTTATTTTAATGAGATTTTCAAATGCTAACGACCATGTTGCCTCTGCAACCTGCATCGAAACTGAAGTATAATTGATATATGAAAATCGATGGAAGACTTCTTTCCCAACAAATACTTGGTAAGTTAAAAATTGAAGTGGTAGGACTAAAAAAACAAAACGTTTTTCCTTACATTTATGTTATTTTACTTATAAATGACCCATCAACTTTAAGCTATATAAAGCAAAAAAGATTAAAATCGGAAGAAATAGGCGCAAAAATAACCATTGATGATTCAAACCCTGATATTTCCGAAGAAGAACTAATTAAAAAAATAGATGAACTTAACAATGACCCGCTTGTTCATGGAATAATCGTACAAAGACCGCTTCCCAAAAGATTTAACGAAGAAAAAATCACCTACGCGATAAATTCCCAAAAAGATATCGACGGGTTTAGAAAAGATTCTAAATTTGGTATTCCCGTTGGTCTTGCCGTTATTAGATTATTAAGAACATGTCATCCTGATAATTTTGAATCTTGGCTTAAGACTAATAACATAACAGTTATTGGAAAAGGTTTAACTGCCGGTTATCCGGTAATTAAAACGCTAGAAAATTTAGGAATAAAACCAAATGTTATTTCTTCAAAAACCGAAAGGGCAAATGATGCAATAAAAGATTCCGATATCGTGATTTCATGTGTCGGAAAACAAAAAATTGTTAATGCCAATAACTTAAAAAAGAGTGCAATCTTAATTGGTGTTGGAATGCATATGGAAAACGATAAATTAAAAGGTGATTTTGAAGAAGCGGAAATCGAAAAAATAGCTTCATTTTATTCACCAACGCCGGGCGGGGTAGGACCCGTTAACGTATCTTGTCTTTTGGTAAATTTACTTGAAGCTTCAAAGAACTCCTTAACAAAATAAAAATCTGTAAGCCCCAAAACAAAACTGCACCATATAATACATTAGAAGTTAATAGTGGTGAAAAATTTTCCGGATTTTTAAAATTAAATGATATTAAAAGATAAGAAACAAATAATATAATCAGTGCCTTATAATTTTTACTATCCAAAAAATAAAATAAAAATACAATAAAGGGATAAATCATAAAAACAAAATGGTGTTGCCAGGAAAAACTATTCACAATAAGATTTAAGGTTATTAAAACGGACAGATGAAAATGCAAAAATTTTTCTTTTCCCTTAGTTTTTAAAATTGCAAAAAAAGTTACCAATACGAAAAATAAAGATGTAGCTATTCTTAAACTTTCCCGAAAAGGCTGATTTAAAGTTATTCTTCCGATAAACCCTGTCAAAGATTGGTTATAATAATCTGTTTTCCAACCACCAATTAAACTAAAAATTATTTTGGTATAAAAATCAATAACTAAAGATGGATAAATAATAAAAATCAATAAATGGATAAATAAAAATAACAAAAGAAAAGAAAAAAAATATTTCCATTTTTTGATAAGTAAAAAATATAAAGGAAAAAATATGGGAAAGAATTTCATAGCAATTGATAAACATAAAACTAGCGAAGAGGTAACAGTCTTCTTTTTGGTATATAGAAATATTGAAAATGTAGTTAAGAATAAAATAAGTGCGTTAACTTGACCCATTCCGAATGAAAACTTAACCGGAAAGGATAAGAATATAAGTCCTAATATTATAAATCCAAGCCATGAAAATAAATTCTTATTAAATATTTTAAAACTAAAATATACCGACAAAAATAAACTTACTAATGAAATTACAAACCAAATTTTTTCTGATAAGAAGAGTGAGAACAAAACTGATGGAAAGAAAAATAAAATTGTAACAGGGGGGTAAACGTCGGGAAAAAAAGGTATATTGTTATATGAATAATAAGGACTATGTCCCGTTAAAAGCGCAATGGGTGAATAATAATGCACTAAAAAATCAGGATAAGTTTGTAAAAAAAACGTTTTTAAAAATATTAAAAACGAGAATACAAAAAATATAATTGGAAAATATTTCCTTATAAGATTCACAAGACCTATTAAATAATTAATTAAGAGTTATGTCAATAAAGCTTTCTTGACAAATCATAAAAATAAGTCAAAAATTAAGATATATGGCAAGATCAAAAGACTTTGCGGATCAGTTTCCTCATTTTGGAGTGTTAATAATAATAGTACTCATCGCGGCGGTGAGTTTTACGGTGTGGGCTGTAAATAACGTATCTACTCTTACGACTCAATTTGCCCAAAACATTACATGCGGGACCAGTAACAATAATACATGTCCTAAGAACTACCAATGTGAATTTAATTCGAAAAATCCATCACTTGGGGGAGAATGTAAATTAGCAGCACTTGATGCTCCTAAAAACTTAAATGTTGATTCCAGCTGTAAACTTTCTTCAAACGGCCCAAATGAAGCTAATTTTAACCTTTCTTGGGATAAAGTTAATTATTCCAACAATTATAAAATATATGCAATTTACCAGGATGTAGCAAATTATAGCGTTGCAAATGTAAAACTTGGTCCATTCGATTCTCCAAATAATACTTTTAATCTTAATCTGCCTATTCCCAAAAAGGTTACTTCTGTTAATTTTTATGTTTTAGCAAATAATTCTACTTATAAAATTTCAGGAGCTGAAAGCAATATTATTTCTGTTTCCGTTAATTGTAAATAGCTAAACTCTTGACAATCTAAAAGTTTAAGCTAATAATTTAATTGATGGCTAGAAAAATTTCATTTTCAGAAAGATTTCCGCTTGCAGGAATTTTTTTAGTAATAGCTGTTGCTATCGCCATACCATTAACAACTTGGTCTTTAAATAATGTTTCTACTCAAACACAACAATTTGCCGCACAAGGAGGTAATGGAAAAGGTCATAATAAAAATGTTACCCCAACACCAACGCCAACTGCAATTACAACTCCAACACTAACGCCAACACCCGCTCCTGGCATAACCTGCACATCACTTGGCGGAAGTTGCTACAATACGTTTGCTTGTCCGTTAGGAACCAGCGTAATCCAATCTACAACCCCACTTTGTGGCATACCAGGAACGAATAACTATGGAGGTATTTGCTGTAGATAAAATATTTATTGACATTTTCTTAAAATTAACTTAATAATATATTATGGCTAGAAAAATTTCATTTTCAGAAAGATTTCCGCTTGCAGGAATTTTTTTAGTAATAGCTGTTGCTATCGCCATACCATTAACAATTTGGTCTTTAAATAATGTTTCTACTCAAACACAACAATTTGCCGCACAAGGAGGTAATGGAAAAGGTCATAATAAAAATGTTACCCCAACACCAACGCCTCCTAAGGGTTGTTACTATACAACAACATGTCCTGAGATTGCCTGCCGACAAGGACAGCCATGTCCTACCTGCACACCTACATTATTTTGCCCACCTACACCAACCCCGACAGCAGTTCCAATTGTAACGCCAACTCCACCTTCTTCCGGAATAACCTGCGCATCACTTGGAGGAACGTGCTATTACAACTATACAACTGTATTTGCCTGTCCCATAGGAACCAGTATCGTCCAATCCACAACTCCGCTTTGTGGTACGTCCGGAACAAATACATATAACGGAGTTTGCTGCAAATAGTACGTTCTTGACACTTTCGGAATTTTTAAATAGGATATATCTGTGAAGAATTTTTTTAATGAATTTAAAACACCGATTGTTACAATTTTAGTAATTTTTATTGCCTTATTCTTATACACAGCTATTGCCGGACCAATTCCATTCTCCGTAAATAGCATTACAACTACAAAAACCGACCTTTTTACAGCAAGCGGGCAGGGTGAAGTATCAGCGGTTCCCGATCAGGCAACTGTTTATCTTGGAGTTACCGAAAACGCAGCAACAGTTTCAGATGCTCAAAACAGTGCCAATAAAAAAGCAGATAAGATAATTGCGACAATAAAAGCTTTGGGAATTACAGACAAATACATTAAAACTACTAATTATTCTGTTACTCCCAACTATGGGAATAATACACCGCAACCGTTGCTAATGATTCCAAACCGCGGCGGAGGAGACCAGATTACAGGATATACGGTATCACAGAACTTGGAAATAAAAGTAAAACCAATTGATAAAGTAAATAAGGTAATTGATACGGCAACGGCAAATGGTGCAAATTTAGTTGGTGGCATAAATTTTACTTTTTCAGATACTTTACAAAAGTCTTTGGAAGAAAAAGCAAGAGTTCAAGCCGTAAGCGAAGCAAAACAAAAAGCTTCGGATTTAGCCAATGCTGCCGGAATAAGACTTGGCACAGTTGTAAATGTAATAGAAAGTTCAAGTCCGATTGCAATGCCAATGGTAGCAGGGACATTAAAAGCAACCGGTAATTCACAAGAAACTACTCCTACAAACACAACACCCGGGGAAAATACGGTTAC
>JAJXYH010000055.1 GCA_021780675.1 bacterium | reverse complement strand
GCAGATCCACCACTCGATCATGTTGAGCATGGGCTCGGCCGCTTTTGGCAGGTCGTCCAGGTTCTGCGTAGCGAGCCAGAACCAGGCGCCGAGCTTGCGCCACATCTTGGTGATCTTGACCACGTAGGGCGCGAGCAGCGGGTTCTTCGTGATGATGTGGCCTTCGTCCGTGACGTTGATGATCGGGCGGCCCAGGAACTGGTCGCGCTCGGCGATGTTGTTGACGGTGTTGATGAGCGAGATGTAGGCAATCGAGAGTTGGGCGTTGTAGCCCTCGCGCGCGAAGGTGGCCAGGTCCACGATGGTGATGTCCGCCTCGGGCCACGGCGTGCCGGACCGGTCGAACATCTCGCCGTCCACGTCCTGGCCGAACATATCCATGGCGCCGGCTTTTATCAAACTTTCCATAGTTTTTTTATTGATTACGGAAAGATTAACCCTACTGCAAAAACCCTCAAAAGATTTAAATTCACCGTTTTGTTTTTGCTCTAATATATTTTTAATCGCCGAATCACCAACGTTTTTTACTGCGGATAGTCCGAATCTGATCTTGGTTTTGTCTTCAATTGTAAACTCGTTACCCGATCTGTTTACGTCAGGGGGAAGGACATTGATGTTTAATCTCTTACATTCGGCAACAGCTTGGGATATCTTTTCGTTTTTAGTTGGTCCTGTTGTACCCCTAGACTCTGCGGTTAGAAGTGCAGTCATAAACTCCACCGGATAATTTGCCTTAAGGTATGCAGTTCTAAAGGCAATGGTTGCGTAGCATGCAGCATGGGCCTTGCCAAAACCGTATCCGGCAAATGGTTCAAATAAAATCCATAAGCTTTCGGCATTTGACTTTGCCATTCCGTTTGTGACACAACCTTGTACAAAGTGGTCATGTTCTTTTTTCATTTCGGCCGGAATTTTTTTACCAACGGCTTTTCTTAACTTATCTGCCTCAAGCCATGAGTAACCGGCAACGTTAATAGCGGTTAATAAAAGATCATCCTGGAAGGTTATGATTCCGTAAGATTCTTTCAGAACATCTTTTAGCCTGTCGTCAGGGTATTTAATCAGCTTTGGATTATGTTTTCTTTTTATAAATTCTGGGATATTCGCCATTGGTCCTGGTCTGTATAAAGCAACCATTGCTTGTAAATCGAAGATTGTAGTGGGTTTAAGTTCTTTAATATATCTTCTCATCCCTGCGGACTCTAGCTGGAATATTCCGGTTGTTTCTCCTGATGCCAATAACTTATAAGTTTTTTCATCTTCAAAGGAAATTTTTGAAAAATCAACTTCTATATTTTGATTTTCTTTAATAAACCTTAAAGCTTCCTGGATAATTGTTAAGTTTCTTAGTCCCAAAAAGTCAATTTTTAATAGTCCTACTCCGTCTTCACCAATTGAATACATGTCGTATTGAGTCACAATTTTATCTCCATTTGTCTCTTTTTGAAGCGGGGTATATTCGGTTAAATCTTTATCGGCGATTACTACGCCAGCTGCGTGAATCGATGCATGTCTTGCAACACCTTCAACTTTTCTTGCTAAGTCGAGCATTCTTCGGGTGTCATCTTCTGTTGTGTAGGCAATTTTAAGCTCCGGGCTTTGCTCCAAGGCTTTATCAATTGTCATACCATGCCCTTGCCAGCCCGGTGGAATCATTTTGGATATTCTATCCGGAGCAGCATATGGAAAACCCAACACGCGTCCAATATCCCTTACGGATCCTCTTGCCTCCATGGTTCCAAAAGTGATTATTTGTGCAACTTTATTTTTTCCGTATTTTTCAGTTACGTATTCTATTACTTCATCGCGCCTGTTGTCTGCAAAATCAAGGTCAATGTCGGGAGGGGAAGGACGCATTGGATTTAAAAATCTTTCAAAGGGCAGTTTAAAAAATAAAGGATCGATATCAGAAATATTTAAGGCATAAGAAACGATTGATCCTGCGTTAGAACCCCTTCCTGGTCCAACAGTAATTCCGTTAGCTTTTGCCCAATTAACAAAATCGGCTACGATTAGAATGTAAGTTTCGTAGCCTTTCTTTAAAATAATGGAAAGTTCATAATCTGTTCTTTCTTTTATTTCCGGTGTGATTTTTTTATATCTATTAATTAATCCTTCTTCTACTTTTTGTTTCATATATTCTGCCGGAATTATTCCGCCGGGAACATCAAAAATCGGCATTATCCATTTGCCTAACGGAATTTCTACGTTACACATGTCTGCAATTTTTACGGTATTTTCTATAGCTTCCGGATTCTGTATAAAAAGTCCTGTCATTTCTTCGGAAGATTTAATATAGAAATCGGGGGAATCTATCATAGATAACTTTCTGTTTTTATCTGTTAAAAAAGTTTGGGTTTGGATACAAAGTAATGCTTCTTGAGCTTCAGCATCGTCTGCTTTTACATAGTGATTATCATTGGTTGCAACAAGAGGAAGTCCCATTTTTTTTGAAAGTTCAATCAGTCTTTCGTTTAGTAAATCCTGCTGCTTAATGTTTGGGTGTTTTTGAAGTTCCAGATAAAAATTTCCTTCGCCAAAAATTTTGCTAAGTTTCTTTGCTCTTTCTTCTGCCAATGCTTGTTGATTTTGCATCAATGGTTCCGAGATAAAACCTCCAAGACAGGCTGTGAGACAAATTAAACCTTCATGATACTGTTCCAAAAGTTCAAGGTCGGTTCGTGGTTTGTAATAGTATCCTTCTATTCCGGCAACCGAGATAATCTTCATTAAGTTTTTATATCCCTGAAGATTTTTGGCAAGAAGAATTAAATGTGCAGAGTCTGAACCTGCGCCTGCTTGTCTATCGAATCTGGATTTATTGGCAATATAAATTTCCGCACCGATTATCGGTTTTATGCCTTCTTCCATGCAAGTTTTATAAAACTGGATTGTGCCATACATATTTCCATGATCGGTTAGGGCAATTGCTTTTTGATTTAGCTCTTTTGCACGCCTAACCATGTCTTTTGTTTTTGAAAGTCCGTCTAAAAGTGAAAATTCACCATGATTATGAAGATGTATAAAATCCGCCATATTAAGTTTCTCTAAATACTACTTGAGTACTATGTCCATTTCCCCTGGAAATCGTTTTTGCTTTAGTTTGAATAGTATCTGCAAGTTTCACATTTTCATCGATTGAAGATTGTGGGTTAACTTCGGCAACGCCTGCACTTATAGATATGCCACCGGCGTTAAGAGCAGGAAGAAGGTCAGTTTCCCAGTAGTTCTTTACAGATTCTAAATCATTTCCGGATAAAACCATTACAAATTCATCTCCACCCATTCTGGCAACGATATCTGTCGGTCGGGTTTTTCCTGATAGTATCTTTGCTACTTCTTTTAACTTTTCATCTCCGCCAGCATGTCCAAGAGATTCATTAACCTGTTTGAATTCGTTCAAATCAAAATAAAAAATTACAGCCTTAGACTCTTTTCTAGCAGGGTGGTGGTGTGTCTCGGAATCAAATAAAGATCTTTTTATTCTGGATATTTCACGCTCAAACAGTTCATTAAAACCTGCTCTATTAAGAAGCCCAGTTAAAGGGTCATGAGTTGCATGTTCTCTTGCTTCGTTGAGTTGTTTCTTTAGACTTCTTCTAGAAAGTGGTTTCCTTGGTTGAGATGTTCTTATCTCTCCTTTGGTTGGTATTTCTTGAATTTCAGTAATTTCGCTCATTTTAATTTCGCGAGTAAACTCGCCTTAACTTTGTTCGCGTCAATTTTTTGTTTAAATTGGCGCATAACCTGACCTACTAAAAACATTATAACTGTTTCTTTTCCTTTTTTGTAGTCTTCAACCGCTTTAGTATTGTCTTTTATAACTTGCTCGATAATTTTGTTAAGTTCATTATCCGAAAGGTCTGTATTAACATTTGCTTTAATAAAATTCTCAACAATTTTAGCAGGTAATTCTTCTAAAAGATTAATTTTTCTGTTTATTATAAAATTGGCTAATTTTTGCGAGTCCAAATTATGTTTTTGTCCAAGTTTAAGGGTTTCTTCAAACGAATTAGCTAAACTTATATCATCAGTTGCAATTATTGCATCGGTTAATCTAATTTTAAATTCCTCGGATAATCTTTTTGCTTTTTCATTAGGAAGTTCCGGAATTTGTTTTTTTAACTCGTTAATTTTTTCTTTTGTCCATCTTATTGGAGGGATGTCTGGTTCCGGAAAATACCTATAATCGGATGCTTCTTCTTTAACGCGCTGCGAAACTGTTGAAGACGATTTTTCGACAAATCCTCTGGTTTCCTGAACCGGAAGTTTACCTTTATCTAAAATTTCTGCCTGTCTTTTAAGTTCAAATTCAATTGCTTTTCCAACGAATGAAAAAGAATTAATGTTTTTTACTTCAACTTTGTATTTTGGCAAACCTTTTTCACCTGGCTTTTTAAGAGAAATATTCGGTTCAAGACGCATATTGCCCTTTTCCATGTCTGCATTCGATACCTGGAGGTATCTTACAATTTGCTGCAACTTTTGTAAGTATTCTTTTACATCTTCTGCTGTTTCAAAGTCAGGTTCGGTAACAATCTCTACCAGTGGAACGCCTGATCTATTAAAATCAATTAAACTTACACCTTTGCCGTTTATGTTTTCATGAATTAGCTTACCGGTATCTTCTTCCATATGCACGCGGGTTACTCCAATTTTTTTGCCACTGGAAAGCGTAATATGACCATTTATGCAAAACGGTTTGTCGTACTGGGAGATCTGATAACCCTTAGAAAGATCCGGATAAAAGTAATTTTTTCTATCGAATTTGCTAAATAACGGTATTTCGCAGTTTAAGCTCATACCTATCATAATGCACCACTCAATAGCTTTTTTATTGGGGAAGGGTAGTGCGCCGGGAAGACCTAAGCAAACAGGACAGGTATGGGTGTTGGGTTTTTGGCCAAAGTAATCGGCAGAACAGCTACAAAACATTTTACTGTTAGTTTTTAATTCCACATGTACTTCAAGTCCTATAACCGGTGAATATTTCATAAGCTTGGTGTTAAATTCCTCCATTTCTCATCTTGTGTATTAATTTCGTATTGATTTGCAACGTTTAAAACCAGACTTTCGCTAAATTGAGGACCGATTATTTGCATGCCGACAGGAAGATCATTTTTTGCAAAACCTACGGGAATGTTAATGCCTGCTAGTCCGGCAATAGATGAAGGTTCAACCAAAACGTCTGCAAGTTCTCCAAACATTGATTCACCTTTAGTTGCTCCAACCGGTAAAGCAAGCGAAGGGGAAGTAGGTGCAATTATAACGTCTACTTTTTTAAAGGCTTTATTAAAGTCTTCTATTATTAATGTTCTAACTTGCTGTGCTTTATTGTAATACTGATCATAATATCCGCTTGACAGCGCGTATGTACCAAACATGATTCTTCTTTTGGCTTCTTCGGCGAAAGAACTTCTGTCGTTGCCGAATCTTATGCCATCGTATCTTGCTAAATTAGATGATACTTCACTTCTCTGGATAATGGTATAAACGTCAATTGCGTATTTAGGATCAAATAACTTAATTTTTTCGATTTTTGCGCCTAGTAACTCTAATTTTTTAATTGCCTGTTTAACTTTTTCTTCAACCTCTTTGTCGATTCCTTTTATAAAATATTCATCGGAAATTCCTATTTTAAGTCCCTGTATCGATTTATTAAGTTCGTGAGTGTAATTTCTTACGGGGAGTGGGGAAGTAGTTGCATCCATTTCATCGACTCCGGCTAAAACATTTAAAATTTGAGCACTGTCTTCAACTGTCTTTGTAATTGGTCCGGGTGAATCAAGTGAAGATCCCATTGCAACCACGCCATATCTACTGACTCTTCCATAAGTAGGCTTAAGCCCCACAACTCCACACCAGCTTGCAGGCTGCCTAATAGAACCTGCGGTTTCCGATCCTATTGCTGCTATGCACTGATTTGCGGCAACCGAAGCTGCGGAACCTCCGGATGAGCCTCCGGGAAGGTAATTTGTATTCCAGGGATTTCTAGTAGGTCCATAGTCTGAAGTTTCTGTTGAAGATCCATGTGCCCAGGCATCCATATTTGTTTTACCTAAAATTACAGCGCCGGCATCTTTTAATTTTTTAACAACAGTTGAATCAAAAGGAGAAATATAATCGTCTAAAACCTTGCTTGATGCCGTAGTCCTAACATTTTTAGCAGAAAAATTGTCTTTAATTGCAATCGGTATCCCAAGAAGCGGAAGTTCAACTCCGTTTTTAATTGAATTATCTGCGTTTTTTGCAGATTTTAGGGCAAGTTCGTTGGTTACGGTTACAAAAGCATTTAGTTTTTTATCTGTTTTTTCTATTGTTTCAAGACATAGTTTTGTAAGTTCGTATGAGCTAATTTTTTTGTTTTTAAGTGCTTCTTTTGCTTGTTTTAAATTTAAATTATTCATCTTCTAAAATTGCATCAACCTTAAAAAATCCGTTATAAGTATCTTTTGCATTAGATAAGGCCTCTTCCTGAGAAAGTGATGGTTTTGCAATATCTTCTCTTAGTACATTTTCGAGGCCTGTTACCTGACTGGTTGACTCGACTCCTTTTGTGTCTACTTCATTTAATTCTTCTACGTAGTCTACGGTTTCCTGGAGTTGAGATTCGAATTTTTTAAGCTCCTGATCGGAAAGTGTTAAATTAGCAAGTTTTGCAACATGAGGCACGTTAATTTTCATCTCAGTTATTATATGGTAACGGAAAGCTTTTTGGCAACCTGTATTCTGGCTTTTTCTTCCAAGGAATCGTCTAATTCTTCCAAGTCAATTTTTTGTTTATATTTTAATTCCAATGCGGTTTTAATTAAGAAATCTGCAACAAATGGGTTCTTGGGTAAAATTGGTCCATGAAAATAAGTTCCGATAGAGTTTTTATAAATTGCACCTTCTTCTTTAGCCAAATTGTTACTGCCAAAACCTTTTATAACTATTCCCAAAGGTTTTATATTTTTACCTAAAATGGTTCTTCCGCCGTGGTTTTCGAATCCGATTATTTTTTTATTGTCAAAGAGCCAGCTTTGAGCAATAATATTTCCAATAAGCCTTTTACCACCCGGATTTTCAGTATGCATATCCAAAATATCAAGCTGTGGTAATTTATTGCCATCTGCAGTTTTATAAAACTTGCCCATGTATTGGAATCCTCCGCAGATATAAAGTCCCGGGATTTTGTTTTCGATCATACCGCTAATAGTTTTCTTTTTCTTTTTCAAGTCTTCAGCTACGATTTCTTGCTCCGTGTCTTGTGCGCCTCCCATAACCAGCAAGTCGCAGGAAAGTAAGTCTTTATCGCTGGATATTTCATTTATTTTCTTGATTTCTGTTTTAATACCGCGCCACTCACATCTTTTAACTAATGTAATAATATTCCCCTTATCACCATATGTACTCATAAGTTCAGGGTATAGCCAGCCTATGTTTAATGAATAATTTTTCATAATATTTTCTTTCCGGTCAATGATTTTCTTATATCAAGCATTGCCGAATAATTGGGTAAAATGTACAACGTCTCATTTTTGTCTAAGTTTTCTATAATTTTGTCTAAGTCTTTGCTAAAGTTGTCTATAACCTGGTTAAATTTATCGGCATATTTAAGTCTTAGAGACATATCAAACTTTCTGTCTCCGGTTACGAATATAGTCATGTCTTTATTTATAAGAGTTTCAAAATCAATGTCCCAGATCCATGAGACGTCTAGACCGTCAGGAATCCTATCATTTAAGGCTAAAATTAAGGTTTTACCACCAAGTTTTTTTACTGTATCCAATGATTCGTTGAAACTGATGGGATTTTTAGAAAGAAATATTTTTACGTTTGTATTTTCGTATTTAAGATCTTCTTGTCTTCCGAAAGCGGGTTTAAAAGTTTTTAGACCACTAATTATTCCTTTTTCGGTTAACCCAAGCTTTTGACAGAGTAATACACAGGCAAGCGTATCGTAAATGGCATAAGTGCCCGCAAGAGGTAAAAACCTAAATTTAGAAATTGAAAGTTTAGGACGCATAAGCTTACAGTTGCCGCAGCTCCAAATACCTAGATGCGAAAAATAAACTTTTTCGAAATTAAGTCTTTTATTGCATTTAGGGCAATAGATTGAATCTACGCTTTGGTTTGCTGTGTCCCTATTAGTTTCCTCATTTAGACCAAAATAATAAGATTTTAATTTCGAATTTATACCGATATATGCAACCTGCGGATCATCTGCATTTAAGATTAATATAGTTTTTTTAAAGTTAGAAATAGTTTCTGTCCATCTTTTGGCAATAGTGTTTATTTCTCCGTATCGGTCCAATTGATCTCTAAACAAATTTAAAATTATTAAGTAGTCAGGCTCTATATATTCTGAAATTTGAGAAAGAGCATTTTCGTCTATTTCAAAAACAGCATAATCTTTATCTAATTTTCCCTGTAGATTTGAATTTAAAATTATAGATGACACAACTCCGTTCAGTAAATTTGCTCCGGATACATTTCTAAGTGTTTTTTTGTTTTCTTTGTTAAGAACTGTTGTAATTAGCTTGGATGTGGTTGTTTTTCCATTTGTTCCTACGACAAAAATTACTTTTAAGCTATTTGTACTCAAAAACTGATTTATAAAATTATTGTTTAATTTTAGAGCAATATGACCGGGCCATGTTGATCCGTGGCCTAAATTTAAAATCTTACTAATATAAGAAATAGTTTTTCCTAAAATAATTAACAGGAAATTCATTTTACATTGAGCGAAGAATTTTTATACGTTCTTCGATAGGTGGGTGAGTATCAAAAAGCGAGGTAAACATTTGTTTGGTATTTTTGCCTTTAAATGGGTTTACGATAAAAAGATGTGCGGTAGCGTTATTTGCAGTTTTTACTGAATACGGGCTTTTGGATAATTTTTCTAAAGCATTTGCAAGCTCTTGTGGATATCTGGTTAAAAGGGCGCCTGATGCATCGGCTAAGAATTCTCTTTTTCTTGATACTGCAAGCTGAATAAGAGTTGCCGCAATAGGTGATAGAATTGCCAAAACTATTCCAATAATTAGAAATAAAGATTGCGCATTTCCTCTATCCTCCCTATCGTTTCTTACTCCGCCAAACCATAATTGATTTGTAAAAAGATTAGAAGCAATTGCAATAAATCCAACAAGTATAGCAACTATTCCCATAAGCCGTATGTCATAGTTTTTTACGTGTGAAAGTTCATGTGCGATTACGCCTTCCAATTCCGACTTGTCTAAGATTTGCAAAATTCCACTGGTTACGCAAACTACGGAATGTTTTGGGTCTCTTCCCGTTGCAAACGCATTTGGTGCGGGATCGTTAATAATATAAATTCTTGGCGTAGGTAAACCGTCTCCTATACATAAATTTTCAACAATTCTAAATAGTTCAGGATTGTCTTTTTTTTGAATTTGTTTTGCACCACTTGTTGCAAGGACTAACTTATCGGAATAGTAATAACTTCCAATACTGGTAATTCCCGCTAAAATTAGCGCAATGCCGGCAAATCCCCAGCCATAGCCTAGTGCTTTACTAAATACAAAAACAACGGTCGTAATAACCAAAACAAACAATAACATTATCGCCCAAGTTTTATTTTTATTTGCCGAAATGGCAGAATAAATATTCATATGGATTAAAATTGAACTTTAACCGGTTGTTTTTCCGCTTCGTTTGCTGCAAAAAATTCTGCTTCTTTAAAATTAAAAAGTTTTGCAAAAAATACATTTGGGAATACTTTCAGTTTCGTGTTGTAATCCATAACAGTTGAATTATAAAACTGTCTAGCATATGCAATTTTGTTTTCTGTATCGGAAATCTCCTCCTGAAGTTCCATAAAATTTTGGCTTGCTTTAAGATCAGGATAATTCTCGGCAATTGCCATTATGGATTTTAATGTTTCACTTAATTGATTGTTAACTTTTGCTTTTTCCTCAACTCCTTTTGCAGATACCAAATTTTGTCTTTGTTCGGCTACTTTTTCAAAGATTTCTTTTTCGTGTTTTGCATATCCTTTTACTGTTTCAACCAAATTTGGGATTAAGTCTGTCCTTCGTTTAAGTTGAACATCAATTTGAGAAAATGCTTCGGAGACATGCATCTTTGAAACTATGATGCTGTTGTAAAGCATCCACAGAAATGCAACTACTATTACTAAAATTATTACAAAAATAATCAATTTACCTTACACCCCCTTTCTTTATGAAGATAACCATGCTAAGAACTCATTATACCCTAATGTATTTAAGATGTCATGCTTTGTAGCCCATCCTCGCCTTGCCATAAATACACCATATTTTTGCATGTCCATTTGGGAAGTTGAGTGACTATCGGAATCAATTATTAGTTTTATCTTGTTTTCGATTGCAAGTTTAATCATGTTATCGGTTAGATCTAATCTTCCCGGCCAGCTGTTTATTTCTAAAGCTTTATTATTTTTTTTGCAGAATTCAAATAATTTTTCCCAATCAATTTCATAACCCGGTCTAGTATTTAACATTCTTCCAGTAGGGTGAGCTAAAATTTTCGCTTTAGGGTGAGATAAACCATTTATTATTCTTTTAGTCATATCATCCTTATTCATCGAAAATACACTGTGAATAGAAACAATACTCGCGTCTAAAAGGTCAAGAGACTTATTATCGATTGATAAATTTCCATTGGGTAAAATGTCAATTTCGAGTAATTTAAATATTCGAATACTTTTATTGACTGATTTTAATTGTTCAATTTCTTCATTTCGCTCTGAAATTAGGTTATAAATTTGACTATTATTATGTTTATTTTGGCTAGGATTGTGTTCTGAAAATCCCAAGTATTCGTAATTTAAAGATCTTGCTTTATCTAACATCTCCTGAATAGTGTTTTCTCCAAGATCATGACTTGGTTCGATGGGAAAATTTGAATGAATATGCAAATCTCCTTTAAGATCCGAAAGTTCTATTATCTTGGGAAGTTTATTTTTTAGAGCCAGCTCAATTTCGCCTTTATCTTCTCGAAGCTCCGGAGGAATCCATGAAAGCCCGACTGCTTTATAAAATTCCTTTTCATCGGAATAAGCTTTTAGGGTTTTGGACTTACCAATTTTTATACCATGTTCCGATAGCGATAAGCCCTTTTTTAAAGCGACTTCTCTTAAATGTACATTATGATTCTTGCTTCCTGTAAAGTGCTGTAAGAGTGACCCGTAGTGTTCAACTGGTTGAATAAGTAAGTCAACTTGTCTTCCGCCTGAGACAAGAATAGACGATGAAATATCACCTTTTTCGATTATTCTTTCAATTGAAGGGTATTTAACAAAATGTTCGATTATTTTTTTAGGATTTTTTGAAGCTACTGAGATATCAATATCACCAACCGTTGGAGCTCTTCTTCTTAAGCTTCCTAAAACGTCCACTTGCAGAGCATCCGGGGATTCTCTAAGGTAGGAAATTAACTTTTGGGCAATTTCAAAAGCATAGGGAAGCGTCATTCTGGTGGTTTTGCCTTTTCCGAGCCTAAATTCCGCAATTGCCCGTATAATGTCTGATTGGGATTTTTCTCCAAATCCGTCAAGTACGGAGATCTTATTATCTTTTGCAGAAGTTTCAAGGTCGTCAATGACAGTCTTTTCGCTAGTAAGTTTAAGTTCTTTAACTAATTTATAAGCTCTTTTGGGACCAAATGTCGGTATTTCAGTTAAAACAAAAACCGAAGGAGGAATATCTTTTACTGCCCAATCAAATTGAGAGGATTTGCCCGTTTTGAATAGTTCAATTAGATGCTCTTTTAAAGTTTTTCCAATACCGGGAAGTTTATCCAGTTTATTGTCCAAGTAATAATCTCTAAGTTCTGTTGAGAGGTTTGCGATAGTATCGGAGGCTTTCTGGTAAGCAATAATTTGGAACCTGAATTTTGCTTCATCTTTAATAATGTAACTGTCAGCCACATTCTTTAAAAGCTTTGCAATTTCCTGGTTACTCATGGCAAAAAAAGCATAACATTTTAGCTTTGTTTATACAAGATTATTATTGACTAGGTTCAAAGAATTTGTTAGGATACGAGGAAGCGGTGGGGTGGTAGCTCAGTTTGGTTAGAGCGCTTCCCTGTCACGGAAGAGGTCGCGGGTTCGAGTCCCGTCCACCCCGCTTAAATAAACCAAGTTTCTGCCCCGGATTTTCTGCCTGGAAAGGAGGATGTAAATGCCAAGAACTAAAGCAAATGTAAAAAAATCACAAGGGTTTCTATCTCAAATTAAATGGGGTGAGTCTTATACCAGTTTATTCTTAGGAGCAGTGGTTGTAATTATTGGGTTAATTCTACTTTTCTCATTTCTTAAAGCGAGGAATAGTATGAATCAAGAAGCTGGATCAAGTTCTACTCAAGTTCAAACAAACACCAGACAGTCAACATATGTAGTTAAACAGGGGGATGATTTGTGGTCTATTGCTAAAAATCTTTATGGATCGGGATACAATTGGATAGATCTAGCAACAGCAAATAAATTACAAAATCCAAATGTTTTAAATGTTGGAAGTACATTAAAAGTTCCTGATGTAAAGACAAGAACCGTTGTGCAAAATAATGTTGCAACGACTCAGCCGACAATTACCGAAAAAACTTATACTGTTGTAAAAGGTGATTGTCTTTGGAATATTGCAATAAGAGCATATGGGGACGGATATAAATGGGTTCAAATTGCAAAAGCAAATAATTTAACTCATCCAGATCTAATTTACCCGGGAAACGTATTCGTATTGCCAAGATAATATATATAGCTTCAAAAGTTGAAATTGCTGTATAATCTGATTTATGCGGCAGTAGTTCAGTGGTAGAATGTCTCCTTCCCAAGGAGAAGGTCGCCGGTCCGAGTCCGGTCTGCCGCTCAATAAAAAACTGGGTGTTAGCCCAGCTTTACTTCATGAAGTAGCGGTTCATACTCCACCCTCCTTTTAAAACTGTTTTACTCCTTTTTTAATAGGTTGTCAACCTAAAAAAATCGTTGACGAAAAGACATTGATTTGATAATATAAATCGTGCCCGCTATAAATTCTACAAAATATATTTTTGTGTCTGGTGGAGTTATTTCCGGAATCGGAAAGGGTACAACGTCCGCATCAATTGCACTTCTTCTTAAACTTTCAGGTTACAAAATTGCTCCTATTAAATTTGAAAACTATTTAAATTTAGACGCAGGAACAATTAATCCAATAGAACACGGTGATCCTTTTCTTTGCGAGGACGGAACGGAAACCGATATGGATATTGGCACTTACGAAAAATTTTTAAATCAGGAAATGGGTAAAGATAATTTTGTAACAATGGGAAATATTTACCAAACAGTAATTGATAGAGAAAGAAGGTTTGAGTATGACGGTGAAGATGTTGAAGCGATACCGTATATTACAGATGAAATAATTTCCAGAATTATTAATTTAGGAAAGAGAAAACAAGCAGATATTGTAATGATAGAACTTGGAGGAACAGCAGGCGAATATCAAAACATGTTTTATTACGAAGCATCCAGAATGTTAACTCTTAAACATCCCGGTCAAGTTTTGCATATACATGTGAGTTATGTTCCAACACCCGGCCATTTAGGAGAACCAAAAACAAAACCCACGCAACTTTCTGTTAAAACATTAAACTCAATGGGTATTCAACCCGACTTTATTATTGCCAGAGGTGAAAAACCTTTAGATCAAAGACGAAAAGACCGATTGGCACTTTTTTGCAACATGAATAAAGATGATATTATTTCAAGCCCTGATTTACCAAGTGTTTACGAAATTCCACTTGTTCTGCAGGAGCAAAAGCTAGATGAGAAAATTCTTAAGAAATTAAACCTAAAAATAAAACCACCAAAACTAAATGAATGGATTAATTTTGTCAAAAGTACAAAAAAACAAACAAAAGAAGTGGATATTGCAATAGTTGGAAAATATTTTGGAACAGGAGATTATCAACTTCGGGATTCATACGCTGCTCTTTTTGATGCTTTGGATCATGCTTCGTGGAAACTGGGTGTAAAATTAAAAACCCGTTGGGTTGATGCTGAAAAAATTGAATCAGAGGGAATAGAAAAATTAATTGGAAAACCAAACGGAATAATTGTTCCAATTGGTTGGGGTGAAAGAGGTGCCGAAGGGATGATTAAAGCGGCATCATACGCTAGAAATAATAAAATACCATATTTGGGTCTTTGTTATGGAATGCAACTTGCGGTTGTTGCGTATGCCAGAGACGTTTTAGGATACAAGGATGCAAATACCGAGGAAAATAATAAACAGAGTAAACACAAAGTAATTCATTTTATTCCGGCTCAAAAACAATTAATTGAAAAAAGGTCATATGGAGGAACAATGCGTCTGGGTGGTTGGGACGCTATTGTTAAAAAAGGTACAAGAGCATTCGAGATTTATCAAAAATACGGTGGGTTTAAAAACGATAAAACAGGACTTACCAGCGAAAGACACAGGCACAGGTATGAATTTAACGATAAATTTGCATCCGATTTTGAGAAAAAAGGTCTCATTATAAGCGCAAGAAGCATAAGGGAGAATTTAGTTGAAATTGTTGAACTTCCCAAGTCTGCACATCCATT
>JAJXYH010000025.1 GCA_021780675.1 bacterium | reverse complement strand
TACGTCATCGTAGGTTAAAGATACAGGATTTATGCCTGTTATATCGGGCCATTCTTCATTTTTACCAAGTCCCTTGTAAA
The DNA here is from genome assembly GCA_021780675.1 of bacterium. Taxonomy (GTDB): domain Bacteria; phylum Patescibacteriota; class Microgenomatia; order Levybacterales; family UBA12049; genus DAHWUP01. Next base: position 3,540 of record JAJXYH010000025.1, on the reverse strand, counting down.
ATGTTTTTGACATCCAAAAAATAAAAATCGCCCCAATAATTAAGACGCATGGGGCAAAATTTGTTTCCCTTAAAAATATTAGTCGTTTAACCGGCACTTGTCAACTCTACTAAAAATTGTGTTTATATCCCTTGTTTGTACTTGAAAATAAGATTATAATATTAAGTCACAAATTATGGACAAAATAACTATCAAAGGTGCAAGGGAGCACAATTTAAAAAATATCGATCTTGAGATACCCAAAAATAAACTGATAGTATTTACAGGACTTTCGGGAAGCGGAAAATCATCGCTTGCTTTTGACACAATTTATGCCGAGGGGCAAAGAAGATATGTTGAAAGTTTATCTTCTTATGCAAGACAATTTTTAGGGATCATGAAAAAACCCGATGTAGATTTAATCGAAGGATTATCTCCGGCAATTTCCATTGATCAAAAATCAACCAGTCATAATCCAAGATCAACAGTTGGAACAGTAACCGAAATCTACGACTATTTAAGACTTTTATTTGCAAGAATTGGACACCCGCATTGTCCTAAGTGCGGCAGAGAAATCACCAAAATGACTAAAGAGCAAATTACCAATTCGGTATTTGAACTTCTTAATAGTCAAACCTCTAAAAATCTTAAGATTATGATACTTGCTCCGATTGTAAAGGACCGAAAAGGTGAATATTTGGAATTATTTTCGGATCTTAAAAAAAGAGGGTACAAAAGGGGAAGAATTGATGGGTTTATTTATGATTTTGATGAAGATTTTGTTTTAATTAAAACCAATAAACATACAATAGAAGCCGTTATCGATCAAATTGTTCTAATTAAAACTACCGACAGGACAAGAATTGCTTCGGATATTGAACAAGGCTTGGCACTTGGAAACGGTGAGGTAATAATTTCCATTATTAAAGATACCGGATTTGAAATGCCCCAAAAGCCTAAAAAAATGGAAGACACACTTTTTTCCGAAAAATTTGCCTGTCCGGTTGATAAAATTTTCCTTTCCGAAGTTGAGCCAAGAATCTTTTCATTTAATACTCCTCACGGAGCATGTCCAACCTGCGACGGATTAGGCACCATATTAACTGTAGATAAAGATCTTATTTTTAACGACAATCTAACAATCGGTGAAGGTGGAATAATGCCATATTCAAATCTGATGTCACATGATACCTGGTTTTCCAGGACTTTTAAGACTTTTTGCATAGAAAATGCTATACCTCTTGATGTTAGACTTAGCAATATTTCGGAAAATAAAAAAGAATTATTACTAAATGGTACGGGAGAAAGAGTTTATTTGGTAGAAGGAGAGAACAGGTGGGGAAGGGAGACCGCAATCCAGGAACCATTTAAGGGGATTTTGGGTGATCTCAGGCAGAAATACCAATCTACAGAATCAATGTTCTTAAAATCGCAAATAGAAAAATATATGCGCTATGAAATTTGCAATGAATGTAATGGAGCAAGGCTTAAAAAAGAAGCTTTGTCTATTACAGTTAATAATAAATCTATTGTAGATGTTTCGGATTCTGCGATATCTAAGGCTTATGAATTTATTAATACTTTACCTCAAAATTTATCCGAGCGGGAAAAAGAGATATCCAAGCTGGTACTTAAGGAAATTAAACAAAGACTGTCGTTTTTAATTGATGTTGGGCTTGAATACTTAACGCTTTCAAGGGGAGCAAATACTTTGGCAGGCGGGGAAGCGCAAAGGATAAGACTTGCTTCACAAATCGGCAGCGGATTAACAGGAGTATTATATGTTTTAGACGAACCTTCAATTGGACTGCATCAAAGGGATAACCAAAAACTTATTGACACTTTAAAAAAACTTAGAGATTTGGGAAATACAGTATTAGTGGTTGAACATGACGAAGAAACTATGGAGCAATCGGACTTTTTGGTAGACTTTGGACCCGGTGCAGGAGAACAAGGTGGGCACATTGTCTCTAGAGGAAACATAGCGCATGTTAAAAATGACCCTAAGTCATTAACCGGACAGTATTTGTCGAGAAAAAAAGCGTTAAAAATTATAAAACAAACAACCGAAAATCTGGAGCCAAGATTCAGCAACAAAGTCCTAAGTATAATCGGAGCAAGCGAGCATAATTTAAAAAACCTGGATGTTGATTTTCCTTTGGGTAATTTAATTGTTGTTACAGGAGTTTCAGGCAGCGGTAAATCAACTTTAATTAATGATATTTTATTTCATGCTTTAATGCAAAAAAATAATCCCTATCACAGGCAAAAGCCCGGAAAACACAAATTAATATCGGGATTTGAGGACATAAAAAATATATATATGATTGATCAGTCTCCAATTGGAAGAACACCAAGAAGTAATCCTGCAACTTATATCGGTGCGTTTGGCTTTATAAGAGATCTCTTTGCAAACACTAAAGATGCAAAAATAAAAGGTTACGGACCAGGCAGATTCTCTTTTAACGTAAGAGGTGGAAGGTGCGAAGCATGTGAGGGCGAAGGAAAAATAAAAATTGAGATGCAATTTTTACCCGACGTATATGTTACCTGTGAAGTTTGTAATGGACTTCAATATAACAAAGAAGCTTTGGAGGTTTTATATAACGGGAAAAGTATTGCTGATGTTCTAAGAATGAGCGTTGCCGAAGCACTTGATTTTTTTGCATATGTACCGGGACTAAATCACAAACTGCAAACATTAAATGACGTAGGTTTATCTTACATAAAGCTTGGACAATCTGCTCCTACTCTTTCGGGAGGAGAAGCGCAAAGGGTAAAATTAGCGGCAGAGCTTTCTAAAAAAGGTGCAAATTCCTTATATTTGCTAGATGAACCCACTACCGGTCTTCATTTTGCCGACCTTGAAAAGTTATTAAATGTATTAAGACAGCTTGTGGACAAGGGCAATACGGTAATAGTTATAGAGCATAATTTAGATGTTATTAAAAATGCAGATTATATTATTGATTTAGGACCGGAGGGTGGAGAAAAAGGCGGACAGTTAGTTGTAACCGGAAGTCCACTTGAAGTATCCCAAAATACTAATTCCTACACTGGCCATTTCTTAAAAAAAAGATTGAACATTAAGTAAATTATTAATTTTATGAAAAAAGCTTTTTCGGCTTTTTTATTTTTAATACTACTAATCTGCATTGATCCTGTAAAGGCTTATGCAAATTTAAATTTTTCGACAGATTTTAAAGCCGAATATACCGTATCTGATAATGCCACCACTCATGTTAAGTATGATATCAGTCTTAAAAATTTAACTAAAAATTTTTTTGTTTCCAAATATAATCTGGAACTCGGATTTACAGATATAACAAACCTTGAAGTAACAGATAGCAAAGGAAAAATTGTACCCTCAGTTACTAAAAGCGACAGAAACAGCTTATTATCTATAAATTTTAATGAAAGAGTAGTGGGTGTTGATAAGACTCTTCCGTTTGAAATTAGTTTTGATACCAACCAAATTGCTCAAAATCAATTGAATGTTTGGGATATTAATATTCCCGGAATTTCAGATAGCAAAGACTTTAATAATTTCGATGTTACTCT
>JAJXYH010000031.1 GCA_021780675.1 bacterium | reverse complement strand
AGCTGCTCTAAAAAACGCTGCAAAAGTAGTTAACAAACCCTATGAAAGTTTAAAAGTTGTAATTGTCGGAGCGGGCGCGGCAGGCTTGGCAACTGCAAGAATGCTTTTAGGACTTAATTGCTCATCGGACAAATGTGAAATTATTCCTGGTCACTCAAGAGTTTCGGATGTAATAGTGGTAGATAAAAACGGAGCCCTTTTACTGGGACGCGATCATCAAAATATTTATAAACAGGCACTTGCGGGAATTTCAAACAAGGAAAGAAAGCAGGGAAACTTAGAAGAAGTAATTAAAGGTGCCGATGCTGTTATTGGCGTTTCCGGTCCAAAAACAATTACCAAGCAGATGGTACGCAGTATGGCAAAAGATGCGATTGTTTTTGCAATGGCAAACCCAATCCCCGAAATTATGCCCGAAGACGCCTTAGAAGCAGGTGCAAAAGTGGTTGCCAGCGGTAGAAGCGATTATCCAAACCAAATTAATAACGCACTTGCCTTCCCTGCCGTGTTTTTAGCAATAACCAAAGGAAGACTTACTAAAATTACTCAAGAAATGAAAGACGCAGCGGCAAAAAAACTGGCAAGTCTTGTTAAAAACCCAAACGAACACAATATTATTCCCGATATTTTCGAAAAAGATCTTGCGCAGGAAATTGCTGAGGCAATACTAAAACATAAAAAAAGTTAATAGTCCAGCCACTTTCGTCCATCATTTTCAATTAAATCAAAACTTTCTTTAGGTCCCCATGTTTCTTTTTTATATTTGGGCATTTTCCATTTTCCCGATGCGCTTTGAATTTCCCAACCCTTTAATATTTTCGTAATAAATTCCCAGGAACTATGCAGTTCATCGGTTCTGTTGAACAATAATTGATCACCTGAAAATATATCCAACAAAATTTTTTCGTAGGCATTCCTAAGCTTTTCTCCAAACTCCTCCTCGTAAGTAAATTTCATATTTACATTGCCAAGTGTTACTTTATCCCCAGGCTTTTTTGCAATAACCCGCATACTTATTCCCTCATCCGGCTGAATTTTAATCGTTAATACATTTCCTATTTCAGGACAGCCAAACTCTTTAAATAAAATGTGACAGGTTTGAATAAAAACAATTGAAATATAAACCGTACTGCTTGGCATGTGCTTACCGGCTCTTACGTAAAATGGAACACCTTTAAACCTGTCTGTATCAACAAAAAGTTTGAGCGCATTAAAAGTTCCCGTATTTGATTTTTTATCAACGTCTGCTTCGTTTAAATATCCTTCGTATTGTCCTCTAACCGTAAATTTAGATACTTCAGCCGGCTTAATCGGTCTTAATGAATCAATTACTTTAAATCTTTCATCCCTTATTGCTTCCTTTTCAAAACTTTTTGGCTGATCCATCGCAACAGCTGCTATTAATTGCATAATATGGTTTTGCCCAACGTCTCTTAAAATTCCTACACCATCGAAAAATTTTCCCCTTGTTCCAATTCCCTGTTTTTCGGAAAAAGTAATTTGTACATGGTCTATGTAATTTTTATTCCAAACCGGTTCAAAAATTCCGTTTGCAAATCTAAAAGTAATCATGTTCTGAACAGTTTCTTTTGCCAAATAATGATCCACCCTAAAAATCTGTTCTTCCTCAAAAATGTGGCTTAAACGTTTTTCTAAATCACCTGCAGTTTTTAAATCTTTTCCAAAAGGTTTTTCAACAACAACTCTAACTTTTTTTTTGTTTTCCTCTCCTCCCTGAATTGGTAAATTAGATTTTTCAATATTATCTAAAATGTCATTATAATTTTGCGGAGGTGTTGCAAGATATAAAAACTTGGGAGTAAAAATTTTAGTTTCTTTATCAAACCCGTTTAAAATATCCAAAAGCTCATGATAATATTCAATGTTGGAAAAATCTCCCCGCAAATAATAAAGATGCGATGAAAATTCGTCCCAATGCTCTTTACCGTAAAACTGCTCAAATGATTCACGGTATTCAAACTGCGACATCTCTCTTCTTGCAAAACCGACAATTATAAATTTTTTAGGAAGTTTCCCCTGTTTAAACAGTGAAAAAAGAGCAGGGATTAGTTTATGGTGTGCCAAATCGCCGGTTGCACCAAATATTACCATTACAAACGGTTTATTAGAATACTTATTTTCCATTTTTAAAATTATAGTCTTCTTTACTGTGATTTTAAAGAAGAAAGCTAAAAAATAGCACAAATTTTAAGCTAGATTTTTTAATTTAATAGTTGTATACTTTATCTTTGTCTACCATATGAATGACCAAAGTGTTTACATAAAATCCAAGGAAGAAATTTTAGAAATTGCCAAAAAATACAATTTACCTCAAGATGAAGTAGAAGAATTTTTAGAACCCAATCGAATTGTTGAATTAAAAATCCCAGTAGAAATAGACGGAAACACCGTGATTTTTAAGGGTTTTCGAAGTCAGCATAGCAATAAACTTGGACCTTATAAAGGAGGCTTAAGATTTCATCAAAATGTTACCAAAGATGAAGTAATGGCACTTTCCTTATGGATGAGTTTAAAAACGGCAGTTGTTGGAGTTCCGTTGGGAGGAGGAAAAGGCGGAGTTTCGGTAGATCCAAAAGCCTTAAACGAAAAACAACTTGAAAACTTATCCCGAGAATATGCAAGAAGAGTTTTTGATGTTATCGGTTTTGACAAAGACGTCCCCGCCCCTGATGTTAATACTAATCCCAAAATAATCGATTGGATGGTAAATGAATATATAAAAATAGCCAAGGAAAAAAAATTGGGATTTGACGAAAACAAACTTTATGCCAGTTTTACAGGAAAAGCTAAAAATGGTTTAGCCGGAAGAAAAGAGGCAACCGGATTTGGCGGAGTTACTGTTTTAAAGGAACTTGCCAAAAAATTAAAATTAGATCCTACAAAAACAACCGTTGCGGTAATGGGATTTGGAAATGTCGGTTATTTCTTTGCCGATCTTGCAAGTAAGGCCGGATTTAAAGTAGTTTCTGTTTCCGACTCAAAAGGTGGAATTATTAAAAAGGATGAAAAAGGAAATTTTATTCCTCTTGATATACCGCTTGTTTTTGAATGCAAAAACGAAAAAGGAAGCTTAAACGGCTGCTATTGCGCAGGCGGCGTTTGCGACACACACGGCGGAGAGTTAATTACCAACGAGGACCTTCTTGCTCTTCCGGTTGATATTTTAGTACCGGCTGCACTTGAAGACGTAATAAACGAAAACAACATGCAAAACGTAAAGGCAAAGATAATTATAGAAATGGCAAACGGCCCCGTAACGCCAAGTGCTTACCACCACTTAAGCGATAAGGGTGTTACAATTGTTCCCGATATTTTGGCAAATTCGGGAGGAGTTGCGGGAAGTTTTATTGAGTGGGAGCAAAATATGGAAAACAAAACCTATAAGTTAAAAAATGTTTTGGAAAGATTGGAAAAAATGATGCAAGCCGCATTTGAAGCTGTTTGGCAAGAATCCGTAAATCAAAAAACCAATTTAAAAGAAGCCTCTTATCTTGTTGCTCTTAACAAGATACTTAAATAGTTTCGCAGTACTTTTTTAAGCAAATGCGAGAAGTATATTATTAAACTAGCTTTGACATAAACCTTTACTTTTGCTAATATTTTGTTCTCATGCAAGACAGATTAACCAGAATGACACGGCCCGAATTACCCGAAATATTTAGAATGAATAAAAATGTTTCGGCAAAAAATATCGAAGAATTTGCAAACCTTGCAAGACATCGATTTCCAAAACAAATTAGCGTTTCTGTTGCAGAAATTGCAAAAACTTATTCGGGATATAACGCAACGCCTGAAAACGTTGATTATTACTTACTTGCAACTCAAATGAGCTTTGCGGTAAATAAAAATGGAATTGCATTAATAAATTACTCTGAAAACTATCCTGACGGTAAAGTTGAAATAGATCCTATAAAAGACGGTTACTCCGAAAAACATCTGGCAGAGATGAACCTTCGTGCAATTTTAACTGCTACCAATAGAGTATCAAGACTTAAATCTCTTCTTACGGGGTTTAATATACCGGTTGCTTATTCATTAAAATTAAGATCGGGATTAAAAGAGCTAACCGAAGACGAAATGCAAGCTAAAAGAGAAGAGGCATGGAGTAAAAGACTAACTCCATTTTTTATTTAGGAAGTAAAGGCTGACCAGATATTACCCTTAAGATATCATGCAGGGTTATTAAAGCAATCAATGCCAAAAGTATTGCCATACCAATTGTGTGAGCATATCCTTCAATCACCGGATTAACTTTTTTGCGCGTTACCGCTTCTATTACAATAAACAAAAGCCTTCCCCCGTCAAGAGCCGGAAATGGCAAAATATTTATAATTGCTAAATTAAGGGATAAAAGCGAAACAAAAGATAAAACAGCATAAAATCCAATACTAACTACCTGTCCGGTAAGTTGAGCAATCCCAACAGGTCCGGCAACATCCGACGGCACTGCTCCTTTTGTAATAAGTTGCATTAAAAGACTAACAAGACCCGAAGCGATCATTCCCGTTTCCTTTATCGCTTCTTTTGTTCCTACAATTGGTGCTTCAAGCCATGAATATTTTTTTATGTCCGTACCGGGAGAAATTGCAATTCCCATTGGTCCTTCGTTTTTGGGAAAATTAACTCTTGGTGTAATTTTTATAACCGATACTTTCTTTTCTGTGGAATAAACAGTAATCGTAATTTCTTTTCCTTCATTTTTATGTGCAATATTAATTAACTGTGTAGTATCTGTTATCGTATTTCCCGATACTTTTTCCACTACATCCCCGACCTTAAGTCCGGCAATTTCTGCAGGTGAACCTTTTACAACCGCTGCAATTACAACTTTTTTATTAGGAACCGGAACTCCAACGTATGCATAAAGGAAGGATATTAAAACTGCCGCCAAAAGAAAATTCATTATTACACCGGCCGATACTACCAATGCTTTTTGCCATTTTGGTCTTGAAAAATAAGCCCTGTCCGCATCTTTTTTACTGACATGTAATTTTTTTAAACTAACACTTCCCGACCCCGCTTCATCTTCTCCATAAAGTTTTACAAAACCCCCGATTGGAAGCCAATTTATGGAATATAATGTTTCTCCAAATTTTATTCCCCCAATTCTTGGAGGAAGTCCAAAACCAAATTCTTCAACTTTAATTTTAAGAAGTTTTGCAACCAAGAAATGCCCTGCTTCATGAACTAAGACTAAAACCGAGAGGATAATTACAAATGAAATAATTGTTACAATCATAAGGCTTAAAAAGTATAGCAAAATATTTTGAATGATAAAAGGTCTAAAGAGAGGTTGCTATGTCTTATAACGACATCAATTCTTCCTGTTTTTGTTTGCCGAGCGTATCAATTGCCGAAATTGTATCATCAACATCTTTTTGTATTTCCTTTTCCAAACGGATCATATCGTCCTCGGAAATTGCTTTATCGTTAAACTGTTTCTTAACATTATTCATTGCTTCATGCCTTTGTTGTCTAACTTGAACTTTTCCGCCTTCCAGTTTTTGATGGACAAGCGCGACTAATTGCTGTCTTCTTTCTTCGGAAAGAGGTGGAATAGAAATCCTTATAATTCCGGCATCAATTACGGGTGTAAACCCGGTATTGGATTCCTGAATTGCTTTATTAATTTCACCCAAAACTGTTGCGTCAAACGGAGTAATTATTAATGTCTGCGAATCTTGCGCATGAACTTGTGCAAGTTCGATAACTTTTAGTTTTGTTGTCCCGCCATATGCATTAACCACAATATTTTCAACCAATGCCGGAGTTGCTTTACCTGCCCTAACAGAAGAAAGATCTACTTTAAGCACTTCAATAACTTTTTGCATCTGTTGTTTAGCGGTATTTAGAAGTTCGTCCATTTAAATTTCGAATCTTTTAAATTCTTTAACGACGATATTTTCACCTAACTTTGCGACTGTTTGTTTAACTAAATCGTTAATGGTCAAAGATCCATCTCTAATATATTCTTGTTTTAGCAATGTGTCAACATCTTTAGGGTTCATCGCGGCAACTTGCATTGCGACTTCATGGCAAAGATGCTTAAAATCTTCTGTTCTTGCTACGAAATCAGTTTCGCACAAAACTACTACCATGCTTCCTACTTTTCCGTTTAAATGCGTATAGCTTTCAACCAAACCCTGGCTTGTCTCTCTGTCTGCTTTTTTCTCCGCTTTTTCAATTCCTTGTTTTTTTAGCCAAGCCTTTGCTTTATCGATATCGCCTTTAGTTTCCTCCAAAGCTTTTCGGCACTCGGCTATAGAAATTCCGGTTTCCAGTCTTAATTTTTTTAATGCATTTATATCTACCATATTATTTCTTTTTAGATTCCTTTTTTTCTTTTGCAGCGGGCTTTTCTTTATCTTTAGTTGCGGTTTCTTTTTTGTCTTCTTTCTTTTCTTCTTTTGGTTTTTCTTCCTTTGGTACTTTTTGAGCTTTAACTCCTTCTACCCAAGCATCTAAAATATGTGAAACAATTAATTTAATCGACCCGACAGCATCATCATTTGCCGGAATTGGATGATCTATTAAAAATGGATCTGCATTTGTATCAACGATTGCAATTGTTTTAACATCCATATTAGCAGCCTCTCTCACCGCTAAATTTTCCATACGGGAATCTATAATAAATAAAGCTTGCGGTTTATCTTTCATTTCGGAAATTCCACTATAAAATGATTCTAACCTTTGAATTTCTTTTTCAAAAAGACCTAATTCTTTTTTTGTATATTTAGATTTTTCTTCCGGGTTGGTGGTTTTTTCTTTTAAATCTTGTAACTTTTTAAAGTTTTTGGAAACTTCAGAAAAATTAGTTAAAATTCCGCCAATCCATCTTTGGGTAATATAATATAGGCTGTTATTATGGACTTTATTGGTTTCTTTGAGTAAATCTTTTACCCGGGCTACTTCCTGTTGAATAATTTCCCTTGCTTGCCTTTTTGTACCAACTACCAAAAGACTTCCGCCATTTTGACCTAGTGTTCTGGCAAACTCTCCCGCCTCATCTAAGCCTTCTTTTGTTTTTGCAAGGTCAATTATTTGAATATTATCCCTTGCCTCGAAAACAAAATCCCTGGCTTTAGGGTTAGATCTAGTTACCTGATGGCCAAAATGACATCCGGCCTCAAGAAGTTCTTCAAGTGTAATTTGTTTCATATAGAATTTATGTTCCTTATTCCTCCATCCAGACGAGGCTTTTAAGCTTCAGGAACATATGTCCGGATGTGTGTAATATGTACTATTATAATATATATAGTTTCTCTTGACAAGTAATGTTTTTAAAAATAAGATAAGTTACTGCCATGGAAGAACAACAAAAACAAGTAAATAATATTACAACTGAAACTAATCAACAACCTATGGAACGTGAACAAAAAACAAAGTCGAAAGGTATATCAATTAAAACTTTTCTACTTATAATATTGCTGGCTGTTGCAGCATTTGGCCTTGCCGGATATGCAATATTAAAACCACAATTACAATCACAAGTTGTAACTCAAATTCCAACTGCTACTCCTATACCAAACCCCATTCAGACATCTCTAACCGTTTCTTCTACTCCGATTAAACTCTCTACTCCTTCCGCATATTCAACCGACATAATAATAAATACCGGACAAGATATGGTAAATAAAGTCCAGCTCGAACTTTCCTACGACCCAAAAATTTTAAGTAAAGTAGACGTAACTACGGGATCTTTTTTTTCTAACCCACAAATACTTTTAAAAAATATCGACCCAATTAATGGAAGAATAAGTTTTGCCATTGGCGTTCAGGACGGAAACACAGGGCAAATCGGGCAAGGAATAGTAGCTAAATTAATGTTTACAGAAACACAGAAAAACGCAACAACGTCTGTAACATTACTTCCCAAAAGTGAAGTTTCTGCAGATGGAATTTCGCAGTCTGTGCTAAAAACAAGTATTAATGGTTTATTTGATTTTAGAATAATAAACCTTACATCTACAAAGTCTGCAGAATAAAACTTGTATTTTTATAAAATCTTTATTAATATTTAATTATGGAAACATTAGAAAATTCTCAAGTCAATCCTTTACCTCAAACAATAAATAATAATTATTCTGATTCTACGACCCATAAAACCAGTAAACGCAATATAATTATAATAATATTGATATTTGTAATTATTCTACTTACAATTACAGCAATACTCTACTTAAATAAATCTCAAATTTTACCTAATTTACAAGAAAGACACACCGTGCAAGCTAATGATCCAAGGCTTACTAATATACCCAAAATCCAAAACCAGGCAAACAAAACTAATTTTCAAAATTATCTTCAGATTGTGGATGATAAAAACTTGCCACAAAATAACCAAAGCGATAAAAATGAAATTTATGGAATTTTTACTGGTTTCGGTCAAAACAGCATCCAAATTGTTAATTCCGGCGGTTATTCTACCTACAATTTAGAAAAAAATGTGACTGTATTTACGTACAAACCTGCTACTCAATCGGCAAATAAAGATGTAGTTACTTTAGTAGCAACACCAATTAACAATTCTGACTTTTTTAATACCTCCAGTTTTGGAAAAATTATTCAACTTTTATTAACATCAGCCGCAACCCAAACAGTAAAAAGCATTAATTTAATAAAGTAACTAATAACTTGACTTTTTAAAAAAAAATGATATGCTATAGGATATATGGCAGTTACAGCAAACGAGCGTAAAAACCATCATTCCAATATTATCCATGCGACAGAAGCAGTATTAGCTGTTGCAGTTGCTGGGGCAGCGGTAGGTGTTGCTTTAAATTACCATCCTAAAGATAGTAACCCGGGTGTAATTGTTGCGACCCAAACTCCAAACGAGTCCACTACACCATGGCCATCTCCAACAGAAACCATTATATTTACGCCATCACCCACCACCAGTCCGATACCATCTATTCCCGAGGTTACTCCCATCCCATCTCCAGAAACAACACAAGTACCTAATATAGAAAACGTTACTATTAATAAATTTGCCGAAATGGATATGAAAGCTTATGTTAGACCACCATTTTATTCGGTATTAGTAAGTGGTGCAACGGTGGTCGATGTAGAAAAAGAAACTAATGGAGATCTCTGGTTTGCAGTTACTTTACCCGGTAATAAAATAACAAAACAGAATTGCGGCTGGGAAAATGTCGCAAGCGATTGGATAGATCAAAATTACGGAAAAGGTAAAAGCGTACCGGTTGACTTCTGTAGTTATAAAGGGCTTACTCTATGGTTTATGTTAAATAAAGACTCGCGAACTTATGATGTGATAGCTCAACAACTGATTAATCAAGGTGTTAACTCGGCTTTGCCATATATAACGGTTGGCAAAGAAATTCCTGCTATACAAATCGGCCTTACAAATGAACCCAATAGCAATGCTAAAGGCTCGCTTTTAACCATGAACCTAACAGATTGGGCAAAAATTAATGACAATATTGGAAAAAGCTTCCCTAGAACATATAAAGGATTTTCCTTCTACGCATCCGGCATAGGAGTAACTCAACAATAGTTATAATTGCAAGACTTAAATTTGACATAATACCTAATTTTCTTATATTCTAATGGTATGTAGTATGTCGAGATTTTTCTTTAAATTCTTTTTATTCCTAATAATCTTTTTTTCATTTAGCTTTATAGGTTCTTTAAAAAGCACATCAACATTTGCTGCATTAAGTTGCACTTCTTATTCCGGATCTGGAATTTATATTGGTACGTGGTCAGGATCTAATAAAACGAATAATAATGCCTGCACTAGGGCTGGTAATGCGTGTTCTTCGGCAGGATGTCAAAAATGCGTACTAGGAGCACATACCGCACCTTGCTCATATAACGCTACTACGGGTACGTACACTTGCCAGTGTGCTGTTAACGGAAGCCAATGCCCGATAAACTGGTCTTGTTCTACAACAATTTGTAATGGTTGTTATTATGATAGTGGTGTAAGCTGTGGCACAACTGTACGAACTTGCCATTACAATTCTTCTGTGTTTAGCAGCTCATGTGGATCAAGCTGCTCAACATCTACATGTACTGCAGGAACAGGAAGCACAAATGCTAGTTGTGGTGGAGTTTCCGGATATCAATGTACAGGAACAGGAAGTAATTGTGAACAATACACTTACAGATGCACAGGTTCTCCTTTAAGTTGTCAAAGCGGGGCCCATGCAAGCGGACAATCTCAAAGCCTCTGTTGTTCAGGAGGACGTTCATGCAGTAACAGCTCGTGTGTGTGTCCCTCCGGCACTACATGGAATGGCTCCAGTTGTGTAACTGCAACGCTTGTCAACGGCGCCTGCTCATCTCCGGCAACTCATTTTAATTGTGCAAGCGGTACTTCAACAAATAATGTTACAGGTGCAACATCCTGGACTTGGACCTGTGCGGGATCTGGTGGAGGGACAAGTCCTTCATGCTCGCAATCTATTACTCCTGTAGTTAACGGCGTTTGCTCATCCCCGGCAACTCATTATAGCTGCACAGCAGGAACATCAACAAATAATGTCAATGGCGCAACATCCTGGACTTGGACCTGTGCGGGATCTGGTGGAGGGACAAGTCCTTCATGCTCGGAAATTAAACCTACCTACTCTATCTCGGGTACTGTATTTAACGATTTGAACCATGACGGAAAGTTTGATTGCATAGATGGAACTAATAATTTACCTTCCTGTCCGGGAAGTTATCCAGAACCGGCTTATTCTGGAGCAACACTTACTCTCTCGCAGGGAGCAACAACTCTTGGGACTACTGTTTCACTGGCAAGTGGCGGCTATAGTTTTACAGGCCTTGCAGGTGGAACATATAATGTTAACTTAACAATTCCTTCCGGCTATACACTGGTCTCATCTAACCCGAGAATAGTACCACTTCCCCCATCGGCAACCGGTATAGATTTTGCAATAACCAATTCAACTAAACCGTGGTTTCAATCAGTTAGCGGAGACATGATACAAAACGGCTTTACCGATACTGTTCCAACCGGAGCAGCCAGCGCTACTCCACCATATAATGGAGGAGGATCATATGCTTCAGTTTGGGGTATAGGACAAACACCCGGAATAATCTATAGCGGGTCATTGGATCCTGATTTTGGTTTGGGATCAGCGTCCAATCCCGGCTGGGTTGCCGGAAACAGCAGTTATCCGGAACCATTTGTTTCAGGTAATACTCCCTTGGAAACTTCCTACAATAATGTTAACGCTTTACTTGCAAAATACGGTAAAACTGCTACTCCGCTAACTAGTGTTTGTAATCCGGGTGATTGTAATCTTAGCTCAATTGCCGACGGTATTTATCAATACACAGGAGGAGGTACCGTTAATTTTAATGATTTTAGCGGTACAAGTGCAGGTTTTACTCTTAGCGGCAATAAAAACGTAATTATCTTAATAGACGGAACTCTTAATATTAATGAAAAAATCCATGTAGCTGTTGGGTCAACACTGTTTATTACCACTTCAGGAAATATAGTTGTAGATAAATCACTGGGAGAAGCTGCAACTGATTACTGTAGAGTTCCATGGGACGGTGTATATTCAGGAGATGGAGGATGTACGATTGAAGGCTACTACTCTACCGATAAAAGCTTTGATTTAAACGGCACAAAGAATTGTGGGATAAATCCTGACCTTAGGTTTAACCTTGGAGGATCATTAGTTATAAACGCAAGTGGAATAGGAGGAACTCTTAACTTAAATAGAGACTTATGTTCTGCTGGTGCTACCTACCCTACCTTCTCTGTAACAGAAAGAGCAGACTTTGTACTTTACTCTCCAAACTTTTTCAAAACCCAAAGAAGAATCTGGCAGGAAGTAAATCCGTAAATTAATAAATCTTATATTAACTCATAACTTGTATTTTTATAAAATCTAATCTACTATTTAACTATGGATACATTAAAAAATTCTGAAATTAATCCCCAAGCATCAGGATATACTTATTCTGATTCTAAATCTTCTAATAAACCCAGGTTTAGGAATATAGCTTTAATATTAATACTGGTAATTTTTATTGTTGTTGCATCTGTTGCAATTTTATTCAATTTTAATATTCTACCAAGCAATTTTAGAATGCTTACTTATGATAGTAATACTCAAAAACTACTAAATTACACTAAAACTAAGTTAGATAAACCAAGTTATAACTCTCAATTAGGACAAACTGTAAGTAATGGTTTAATTTATAAACTTACAGATAAACAAATTACAATTGCCACACAGAAAGGACTTCAAACCTTTAATATAGATAAAAATACTCAAATTAGCTTATTAGAATCTGCTCCAAATTCTAATACCTTAGGTCTTCAAAAAACTTATACCGCTATTCAATTCGCAATTGAAGCTAAAGTAAACAAATTTGTAAGTGTATTCTCGGATAAAAATTCGTTGGCTAAACAAATAATGTATAATCCTTCAAATTCTTTTTCGTTATAGCAAATCATCATTACTTTAAAAATTAATTTTTTATTTCTAAGCGGATGTAATTATTGAAAATCTTGGATAATTTGCTATAAAAAGTGGACTTGACAAATGCTATAGGATATGATATTATATCCACATTATGAATAGTATTGAAAAAAGATTAGCAACTTTAACTCTCGCCGGTGCAACTGTAGCTGCCTGTAGTGGGTCTAACGTGGTAGAAAATAACACAACACCATCATCCACACCCTCAACACACACTGAAATAGTTGTTGGAGCTTGCCCTCCCGGATATCAAGCACCCTGGGAAGCACCAAGATCATCTATTAAACCTGCTGGTGCAAATACTGATGCAATTGAATTAGTTGTTTGGAAAAATCCAACACCAACACCAAAACCAAATCAAGTTGAATGTTTTTATAAAATAGATGTGCAAGGTTCTGCTGAAAGTAATTAACCTGTTAGTAGATATAAAGCCGTTTCCCTTTTCTATAAAAACTTAATATTTTTATATCTTCAAATTTCCTGTTAAAATAACTACAATAATTAACTTGACAACTGTTTCCTACTAAACTAATCTTAAAGTAGGATGAAACGTTTGTTAATCAACTTGTTTTTTTTAATATTAATTCTTTTGCCTGCCTATTTAATTTATATACCACAAATAAATAGCGCCTTTGCAGGAATAATTGTCCCATGTGATCCGAGAAAAAATACCTGTACAGCCGGTACAACATGCTCATGTAAGTGTGGAGGAACATGTCAATGTGCCTATGTTAACATATCGGGTGGTGCTTGTTATCAACTTCAGAGCAGTTGTAAAGCTTGTCCCACTCCCACACCAATACCGGCACCCACATGCAATTCCAGTAACTGCGCAATTTTTTGCAATTCTAGTTGTAATGAATATAGAGCTGCATGCACAGGTAATTCATGCCTATCTACAGGTACTCTGATTGCTTCAAATACCAGCGCTTGTAATTTTGGTAGTTTAGCCGGAAAATGTCCGATAGGACCTACCTGCACTGCAGGGACCGGAAGTACATCTTCATCGTGCGGAGGACATGCTTCATATCAGTGCACTGCTCTATCTACTAGCGGTGGAACTTGTTGTGATTATACCTACCGGTGCTCAGGAAGTTCATGTATATCTGCTTGCAATATAGGTGTTGCAGTAAGTAATTGTGGAGGTTGTTGTTCTGCGGGTTACACCTGGAACGGATCAACTTGCGTTGCATCCGGCTGTTCCTCGGGACAAACAAGTCCGCATTATCAATGCAGTGGTACCACATGCACAACTTTTAGTGGCTGCGGAACTAATAATTGCACTGGACCAAGTGATACAACCAGTTGTGGAGCACCCCCTCCTCCCCCTCCCCCTATTTGCGGGAATAGTATTTGCGAAGGAGGCGAAACCTGCTCAACCTGTCCGAGTGATTGCGGAACTTGCGCTCCACCTCCCCCACCAGGAATTTCCGGCAAAATATATATAGATGCAAATGGAGATAATAAACGGGATTGTTTTGATGGAACTATGAATATACCATCCTGTCCTGGTGCGGGTAATTATTTTGAACCTTTAGCTCCTAATAATATAATAGTAAATATTTCAGATGGTGTTAAAAATTATACATCAAAAACTTTTAATGTTTCGAGTCTTGCCCCCAATTATAACTATTCACCACTTCCAGCTGGTGTTTATACTATTACTATTCCCACTCCTCCTTCAGGCTTTATCGTAAACACTACTCCTTATCCACAAACAGCTACAGTCGTGTCATCACCTGTATCGGGAATTAATATCGGTCTAAAATCAGCACCTCCACCCACATACTCTATCTCAGGTACTCTATTTAATGATCTAAATCATGACGGAACCAGGGATTGCGTTATTCAGTCGGTAACTCCTTACCCCAGTTGTCCAGGAAGCTCACCTGAACCGGGTTATTCGGGTGCAACACTTACTCTTACGCAAGGAGCAACAACTGTTGGCACTACCACTTCACTGGCAGATGGAAGCTATAGTTTTACAAGTCTTGCAGGTGGAACATATAATGTTAACCTGACAATTCCTTCCGGCTATACACTGGTCTCATCTAACCCGAGAACAGCAACACTTGCGCCATCGGCAACCGGTATTGATTTTGCAATAACCAATTCAACTAAACCGTGGTTTCAATCAGTTAGCGGAGACATGATACAAAACGGCTTTACCGATACTGTTCCAACCGGAGCAGCCAGCGCTACTCCACCAT
>JAJXYH010000044.1 GCA_021780675.1 bacterium | reverse complement strand
TTATGGCTTTTTCCCAATACTAGTTACAGTATTAGATTAATACCTCCAAGCGGAAGTCCATATACCACTACAACTGTTGACGTTCAAGTTAATGGTGATTTAACAGAATTAATTTCACTTCAATATAACCATGCAACACCAATTACAATCGCTACTCTTTCACCAAACCTAGACAGTCAAGGAAATTATCCAGATCCATCAACAGTAACTTTATCTGCAACTGCAGCGACGGGATATACGATTGCAAATACTTATTACACAATTGACGGCGGAGCACAACAGACTTATTCCTCGCCTTTTACGATTTCGGGAGCCGGAAGTCATAATATTAATTATTGGTCGGTTGATAGCTCGGGAGTACCAGAGGCTCCAAATACCAAAACATTTATAATCTTACCAAAATATAATTTAACCGGAACAGTATATGTAGATGCGAACCAGAATGGATTTCAGGATTCTGGTGAGATTAATTATGCCAATGCAGAAGTAGCATTAAATACACAAAGCACAAGTCAAGTTACAACAACAGATTCAAGTGGTAATTATACTTTTAACTCAATTCCGCAAGGTTCATATACAGTTTCATTAACACTTCCGTCCGGCTTCAATGCTACAACGACTAACCCCGTAGATATTACCTTAAATCAAGATACTACAGTAAATTTTGGAATATACCCGCAATTAACTATAAGTACAGGAGGTCCATATACAGTTGATGAAGGAAGTAGTGTAGCTCTAAATGCTTCTGGAACAGAAATTGGCGGAGTACTAACCTATTCATGGGATTTAGATAACAATGGGACTTACGAAACAAGTGGTCAAAGTGTTCCTTTTGCAGGAATTGACGGACCCAGTGCGCATATGGTTGGACTTCAAGTTTGTGATCAATACAATATATGCAAAACAAAAACAACAACAATTACGGTGAATAATGTAGTACCAACTGTTGGTACTATTAATATACCAGCAAATTTAATTCCAACAAATACCCCTGAAAACTTTAGTGTTAACTTTACTGATCCAGGAATTTTGGATACTCATAAAGCTGTCTGGGACTGGGGAGATAACTCTACTTCAAGTGGTACAGTAACTGAGACAAACGGATCAGGATCGGTATCTGTTTCTCATTCATACACAACAGGCGGAACATATACAATTACGGTGACTGTAACTGATAAAGATGGTGGATCATCTCAATCTACAACGACAATTAATGTTAATAAACCCCCTACTGCTAACGCAGGTGGTCCATATATAGTTGATGAAGGAAGCAGTGTGGTCTTAAATGGTACCGGTACAGATCCTGAAGGACAAGCTCTTACATACGCATGGGACTTAGATAATAATGGAACTTATGAAACTGTTGGCCAAAATGTTCAATTTGCGGGAATTGACGGACCAAGTACACATACCGTAGGTCTTCAGGTTTGTGATCCTTTTAATGCTTGTGCAACTTCATCAGCAGTAGTCACGGTTAACAATATTGCGCCAAGTGTTGGAACTATAGTTATTACTCCATCTGCGCCAACTGCAGTAAATTCACCAGTGTCTTTCTCTGATACATTTACTGACCCCGGTATCTTGGACACACATACAGTTACTTGGGTTTGGGGAGATGGACAAAGCGACAATAATCCTTCAATAACCGAATCCAACGGTTCAGGAAGTACTACTGATACCCATAGTTATGCACAGGCCGGTGTTTATCAAGTAATAGTAATTGTTAAAGATAAAGATGGCGCTATTACATCTTCATCAATTCAATACGTTACGATCTACGATCCTACAGCCGGTTGGGTTACAGGAAGCAAATATTATGATTCTCCGACGGGAGCTGTAACAGCCGATCCAAGTGCCGCAGGCCAAGCAGAATTTGGCTTTACTGCAAAATATTCTAATGGCTCATTGGATCCTGTTGGAGGTAAGTGGGCATATCTAACGTTTACAAGCGGAAACACCAATATTAACTTTACCGCTGAAACGTATTCCTACCTTATCGTAAACGGATCAGAAATGTTTCTTGCTGGATCAGGGGTATATAACGGCCAATCAGGATATACAATCCTAATTTCAGCAATAGATAACGGTAATGGACAAGCTACAGATTACCTTAGATATCAAATCAAAGATCCTTCAAGTAATGTAGTGTATGATTCTCAACCTGGTCAAGGAGATTATAGTAATCCTACAACAGTTGTAACTAAAGGTAGTGTTACTATCCACTAGAAGCAATTATTTAACTATTATTTTTCCGATCTGTTTGGGGTTAAGTTGATTGTGGTACCCGTAAGTACCGGGAGTTTTAAAGATATAAACTACAGATGACCCATCATTAAATATACCAAAATTTAGTTCTTTATGAAGTTGGTTAGTAGGATAGTTATCTGAGTTAACAGTTTGCTTATCTCCACTCTTATTTACCCATCTAACTGCAGTACCCATATCTACGGTTACTGTATTGGGTTTAAAGCCATTTTTATCAAGAGTTATGGTTATTTCTTTAGGAAGTAAATTGGTCGTTTTAGGTGCAATTTTAGCAGGCTTACTACTATTTCCCCTAAGCATGAGGTTGCCTCCACCGATTATTATTGCAACCATTACTAATGCTAATAATATATAAATATATTTTCGTTTCATTGTGGATATTATAGCATCTTCTAATGCCAAATTAACCTTTTTCCAGTGAGGAATTAAAAAAATCAATAGAAATGCTTCGTGATATTAAGTACAACTAATATAGAAATTGTAATTGAAAATCTTCAATGTTATACTATCCCTATGAGTATATCTGATGATAAAAAATTAACCTTAGAGATTGCTTCCAAAATTAAATTAAGTAGATTAAAAAACAATTTAAAGCAAAGTGATGTTGCAGAAAAAGCTGGTTTAAATACCAACTATTATGCAAAAGTAGAGCGAGGAGAAGCAAAACCTTCAGTAGTGACTATAACAAAAATATGTAAGGCAATTGGTATAAGATCTTCGGAGATTCTTTCTGTTTAATTTTTTGATTTCTTGGAATTTTTTAGCTCTTCGTAAATTTTAAGTAGTTGTTCTGGATTAGTATGTGATAAATCGTGAAAAGATTTTTGCAGACGCTCTAAAATTTGAATTGCCATTTCCGGATTGGCATTTTCCGGATCTGTTTGTTTTAGAAAATTAATTACGCTTTCTATATCTTTTTCGTTAATTTTGTAACTCATAGCCGTAGTATATATTCGTCATATAAATTTGTAAAGCTTAAGGAAATTAAAAATTTCCAAAGCTATTTTCTCATTTTCTATTCTTCTCATTATTTCTCGACTATTTGCTTGAGATAAGATATTTAAACTTCCTTCATAGATTATTATTCTGTCTAAGATTGCTAGTTTTCGATGATAATTTCCAATACAAATCAAAACTTGGACTCCCATTCTTTCAAAATATGAGATTGCATCTTCAGATTGATATTCCATTGACTCATTATGTTCTTTCGGATCTCTTGTCATAACAAAGATTTTTACACCCTTAAGTAGTAGACCCCTAAAAATTGGTATTAATAATTCAGTTCTTTTACTGGTAATATATGGACTTTCGATAATAACTTCGCTTTTACAGCCTTCTAGGTCTCTTAGAAAGGCTTGGTAGAAAATCTTTTCATCAAATAGTGTGGAATTAAACATTCTCCTTTTCTGGTACAATTACAAAGACGTTGCCATTGTAGTATGTGAAACCAAGAGCTTTTAGTTTTTCAAAAGTAGTTAAAAGACTAGGAAGAATTCGGTGCCACGTACGGGTAACTTCGCCAGCAAGCACGTGCATCCTACACTGACCGTGGTCTCTATTTAGCTTGTTAAGGCTTGGCTAATTCCTAATTTTTCTAGCCAAACTCTCGAACCGTGAAACACCCTTGGTATCTGAATAGCGAGGCTATGTTTACTATATGTTTAAGTTAACCGAGAAATGCGGATTCGAACGAGAAAAAATGGTAATTTGCTTGCTTTTAGTTAGTGGTTTTGGTTCTTTAAGCTATCAATAATATTCCTATGAATACTGATCAAAAAGAAACTAGGGAACGATTGGCGAAAAAGATTCGAAAATACAGATGATATAGCGTTTGTTAAATTTATGACAAAAAATTGGGTGAATGGGGAAGTTGAAGACCATGCATATGAAGAAACATGGCAGACAGTTAAAGAAGATGGAGTTTATAAAATGCTAAAAGCTAAAATAGTAGAAGTGGAAAATCCTAGTGATTCATGGTATTACGAATAATTAATTTTATGAGTGCAAAACATGTCCAAAGTGTAATTCAAACGAAGTTAGGAAGATTTTTTTTGGTCCCAGCCGATATAAAAACAGATGCTTATTTAAAGGGGTGTAATATAAATTGTGATTGCAAATGGCGTTCCAGGAAATACCATTACGAATGGAGAATAAATAGCGGTCATTATGCTATGCCTGAAGAAAAATAAAAAAAATGGAAGTATAAAACCTTGCAAAATCTAAAGGTTTAAATGTAATTATGAATACCTGTCTTATGAAAGTACAAAAGCAAGATGTAAATTAAAGTGTCCTGAGTTTTTCTTCTTTTTTAAAAAATATTTTATATAAATATATATTTGCCCCCATAGTCATAAAATATAAATAAAAGGGTAGTGCTATAAGATTTGAATAAAATAAACTTCCGGCAACTTCCGTAGCAACTGATGAACCTGCTAATCTAACTACCTGATTTATTCCTAAAGCTCTGCCTCTTTCTTCTTCGCTGACTAAGCTTGTCAGCGCAGTTTGTTGAATTGGAACAGAAACCACTCTTAAAGCAGGAGTAACTAGATATATAAATAATGATATTGGCAAAAATTTAAAAATCGGCAACAAAAGTATTAACAAAGCACTTAAACCTCTTGAATAAACTATACTTTTAACAAAACCAAATTTCTTATCTAGATAAGGTGCTGCTAGTAATGCAAATGCCGCAATTGTCCCGCTTATGAATGCGTAAGTTGACATTGTATTTTCCGAAAGTTTATATACGATAATAAAAAATGGAATCATAAACGGCGTAACTAATCCCTGAGAGACACCGTTAAGAAAACCGGTTAAGGTAAATTTTCCGATTGTAATTTTTCCGCTTAATTTTCGTAGTTGTCCCTTTAGCGAAGGTACTCTTAAGAAAATTAATATTATAGTTCCCAATAGCGAAATAATTCCTGCAGTTATAAAAATTTCCTTTTCATTTAAAAACCTTATAAAAATAGTTCCGATTGCAGCTGCTACACCGTTTAAAAACGCAAATGTGGAATAAAAGAAAGTTCTTTTATCTGCGGGGATAAGGTCTGCTAAAATTGCGTTTTGTATTGGCTGGACGCTTCCGCCAATCCCACCTCCTGCAAGCGAACCGGTTGCTGAAAATCCACCTAAAATTGACGCTATAAATAATATTTGTACCGAATCAGAATACCATAACATAAAACAAGCAAGAGGCAGCATTAAAGTTGCTACTAATAAAGTCTTTTTCCTGCCCCAAATATCCGTAATAATCCCGAAGAATAATCCAAAAAACGCCGTAAATACAGTTGCTACTGCAAACAGTGTACCTAACAGAAATGTACTTAAATGTAAATTATTTAATACAAAATAAGGAAACGATATTGCCAGCATTCCCGCTGCAAAACTTCTTGAAATTCGGGAAAAAAGTAGAATAGATAAAGAAATCTTTTTTTGCACAATAACCTATTATATCTTCTTTTTCATAAAAAGTAGATATTCATGCAATATAATATCTTTTATATTGATAAAATTACTTGGCAAGCAGTTTAAATAACCAGCCAAACAAGCTTACAGAGTTGTCTTCCGTATTGATTTTTTGCTGCAAAGACGTGTTTAATTGAGTTAAAGCCTGAATTGCCTGTGCTACTGCATCTTTATCCGACTGATTCGTAAGCTGTAATTCAAACTGCGTAAGTTTTTCGATCCTTAATTTGTTTTGAGCAATTTGTTGCTGTAGATTATTTAAAGAATTATAATCTGGGCCGATTAAAAACTTTAATAAACCGCTTCGTGAACTTACCTTATCGAGTTGCGATCTAATCTGATTTTGAGCCTGATTTTGCTCCATTGCAACTTCTCTAACTTGCTGACCAAAACCGCTGTCTCCCAATTGCAAAAGAGTATGTACTTTTTGAGCAACAACATTCATATGCTCCGACGTTGTCTCATTTCTATTTTGCTCTCCACTTACCGTAGAATTAGCTAAGTTTTCTTGCTCTTGATTTTGAACTTTAAGCTGTTGATCCTCTCCTTTATTTTCGGTTGTTATTTTATTTCTGTTTTGAATCTGATCTGCGGTTGGAGTAATGATTTCCTTATCGCTACCAAGTTTATTTTGAGTATTTACTTCTACTGCATATGATGGCAAAGCAAAACCAAATAGAAAAAGTATCGACAAAATTAATATTTTTTTCATATTTCACCTCCTTTCATTATTTTACGAAATAATCAGGTTATAAAATATAAACGTAATTTATTTAAAATAATTACATTTTCTTGTATTTATTATACTGCTTTTAATAATTTTTGATAAGCTTATTGAGAATTAGATAAGTTATAACTATTAAACAGGTCTAGACCAGTATGCTCAATTATTTAGCTTCAGTTGAGTAGTTGAGCAGGCTTGAGATACATCGGTAACAGTAATTGCTGTTTTTGTCTTCCTTTTTCTCCCGTCCATTACCAATAACTGACCTTTTCTTGTTTGATCTGTTTTTTCTTTGCCACCGCCTCTTTTACCCATCGGCTTAATAACTTCCGCTTCGTATCCGTAAATTTCTTATGTTTCATAATTCACCTTCTCCCACATCTCAGAAAGTGAATTGTACATAATTAAACCTTGAGGGGATGGCAATCGTTTCTAGAACTTGCGCTTCGCGTTACGCTTAACCTTCTAGTGTATAATTTATGTACCATGAATGAAAATAATACAATACTTCGTTTTTTACCAATCCACGTAATAAATCCAAGGGCGAATAAGGAAAAATCTGTAGATGTTGGAGAAGAATTAGAGTCTTTAATTAATACCTTAGGTGGAAATATTGTAGATAGAGTTGTCCAAAGATTAGATAATCCAGATAAAGCAACCTATATCGGTAAAGGGAAAGTAAGTGAAGTTATTGAAATCATTAAAGAAAAAAAGTAGATGTAGTTATTTTAAATAATTCGGCTAAACCAAATCAGGTCTTTAGATTAAAAACCGCTTTTCAAAAAGCAATTTTTGCATCAACATATCTTTTTCTTAGTCCTAAGTTAATTGCTTCTTGAGTTATTTGCCTTTTTTGATTATTTAGTAATTTAACTTGTTCAGCAGAGGCTTCTTGCCCAAGCTTTTGATTCTTTATAAACGCATGTTTTCAATAGACATTCCAATTGCATTAAGACAAGCAAAAGCGATTACATGATTTACAACGTCTTTACTATATACTCTATGTTTACTGCTTTCATCACGACGAATTGGATGAATTAGCTCTATTGTTTCATAATAGCGAAGGGTGCTTTCTGGAAGTCCTGATAATTTAGCAGTTTCTTGAATGGTGTAATGGTGAATATCACTCATCGTTTTTATTGCGGGCGTATAAATACTTTACAAATTCTGGGTCTTCATGGTTAACAAATAAACCTTTACTTTCGTCTAATGTTTTTATTTTATCCATATCCTTTTCTGTAAGCTCAAAGTCAAAAATATCAATATTTTCTTGCATTCTTTCTTTATGTGTTGATTTTGGTATTACAACGACTCCTCTTTGCACATTCCATCTAAGGACTACTTGCCCTACAGTTTTTCCGTATTGTTTTGCAATTTCCGAAAGAGTCTCATTTGTAAATAAATCATGCCTGCCCTCGGCAAATGGCGCCCATCCTTCATGTTGAACTTTATATTCCTGCATTAGCTTATGAGCTTCGATTTGTTGATTAAAGGGATGTGTTTCAATTTGATTAACCATAGGAGAAGTTTTATTATTCAAGATAAAATCTACTAGCTTTGCAGGAGTAAAATTAGCAACTCCAATTGCTTTAATCTTACCTTCTTCATAAAGTTCTTCCATCGCCTTCCAAGCACCGAAGACATCATTGTAGGGCTGGTGAATTAAATAAAGGTCAATGTAATCAAGTTGCAATTTATCTAAAGACCTTTGGAATGCTTTTTTAGCACCTTCGTAATTTACATCTTTTACCCATAATTTAGTGGTTATAAATAACTCTTCTCTTGAAATACCGCTTTTCTTAATTGCATTGCCGACGGCTTCTTCATTTTGATAAGAAGCGGCGGTATCAAGCAAGCGATATCCTACGGAAAGAGTATTCAAAACAGCTTGTTCCGTCTGTTCTATTGGAATTTGAAATACTCCAAATCCAGTTGCTGGCATCTTAATTCCGTTACTAAGTTTTACAAAAGGAGTTTGTTGCTTGTTCATGTGAGTAAGTATGACAACTTAAAGTACTTTAAGTCAAGAGTAAATTTGAAGCTAATTTTTAGATTAACTAAGATTTTTAAACGATACTATTATTTAAAGTGTTTTTATTTAAAAGAAATTAGTAGTTTAAAATTTTGTAACTTGGTTAATTATTTTTTTACCAAAAACTTCAAGCGGTTTTATTTTATAAACATTACCAATACTATAAATAACCTGATCTATACCGAGTTCACTTAAATGTTTACATTCTTTAATAATTTCTTCAGGATTTAGATTATCTCCATCAACAAAAGATAATACTGTTTTTTCAATCTCATTATAATTTCTTTTTTCATTTTTACAGTGCTTTTTTAATACTTCGAGCTTGTGGATGAGCATTTCTTCTCCTCCCTGGGCAAATAGATTACACGAATCGGCGTATTTTGCCACAAGTTTTAAGGTTTTTTTCTCTCCGCCGCCTCCTATTAAAATTGGCGGGTACGGTTTGGAAGTTACGTTTGGATGGTTCATTGGCCTTCCCATTTTAAAGTGTTTTCCTTTAAAAGGTTTTTGCTCGTCCTTAAACATCTGCTTTGTAATTTTTAAAGTTTCTTCAAGCATTTCAAAACGGTCTTTTAAAGGGGGGAAATCAAATCCAAGCGCTTTTGATTCTTCTTCGTTCCAGGCTGCACCAATACCCAAATATGCACGGCCCTTACTTAAGACATCAAGTGCGGTAACTGCCTTAACTAAAAGTGCAGGTTGTCTGTAAATTACTCCCGTAACCATTGTTCCCAGTTTAACTTTTTCGGTAATTCCTGCAAGAAAACCTAAAGTGGTATATGCTTCAAGCATTGGCTCTTCGGGTTTTCCGATATGCCCGATTTGAAAAAAATGATCCATCACCCAAACGCTATAAAAGCCATTTTTGTCCGCGGCTTTGGCTATTTCATAAAGCGTAGGCTCTATTTTTTTATCTCCGCCTGGAAAAGAAAAATTGTTGATTTGAAGTCCTATTTTCATAATGTTACATTGACATTTATAGTCTTTCTCACTAAACTTTGTCAAGAGTAAAAAAATGAAAAAACAAGCCGAAATATATTATTTTTTAGGGCATGAACAGTTTCAACCGGAACAACTTTTGGAAGACGCAATTGTTGCCGAAAAGGTAGGTTTTGACGGTCTCTTTGTGTCCGAACATTTTAATCCTTGGGTTGCTGATATGGGAGCTTCGGGTTTTGCCTTAACCACTTTGGGTGCAATTGCTGCACGAACTAAAAAAATTAAACTAATGACAGGTGTAATTTCGCCTTTGTTCAGATATCATCCGGCAGTAATTGCTCAAGCCGCAGCAACAATAGACAGACTATCTAATGGAAGATTTACGCTTGGTATTGGAACAGGGGAGTCGATTAACGAAACGCCCTTGGGGTTTAATTTTCCTGCATATAAAGAACGATCCGAAAGATTAATAGAAGCGGTTGAAATAATTGAGAAACTTTTAAATGGAGAAAAAATAAATTATAAAGGAAAATATTATAGATCCGAAAATGTAAAACTCTACAGCCCTCCCGTAACTAAAGTACCAATATTTATTTCCGCTAATGGGCCAAAATCCGCTTCAATTGCCGCTCAGTACTCGGATGGAATTATTGTTAGTGTTAAAAACGAAGAAGAAAGTCTACAAAGAGTAGTTAATCCTTTTAAAGTAGAAGCAAAAGTTAAAAATAAACAGAAAGCAAAAATTATTGCAACACGTTGGAGTGTTTTTGCGAAAAACACAGATGAGGCATATAAAGCACTTAAACCATGGAGAGGACTTAGGGCTCCGGACAGAGACCTTGCTAATGATCCTGCAAATTTGCAGCTGGCTGCAGATAATCTCAACCGGCAAGATATTGTTGAACGATTTACTGTAATTAATAAGATTGAAGATTACATAAAAGATTATTCCACGCTTATTACAAAACTTAATGCAGATATGGTAGTTATTCAGACTACTTCTATTTCTCATCAACAAGAATTAATAAAAAATCTTGGAAAAACTGTAATACCCGAACTCAAAAATTTATAAAGCATATATATAAATTTTAGTTTAGTCTATAGATTATTGAAGAACCTTAACACTTAAACTTTTATAAGACTTTAAGCTAGTCTGTAGAAGGTTATTTTTATAATTTAACTATTCTATGGATTTTGAAAGATATATCATTAACTTATGAAGCCAGTCTCATTAACATGATCGTGGGTTATTAAATCTTCAATTGAAAGTGTTTACGAGATAGTTACAAATTTTGAAAAACTCCAGTATATTTTCTTGTAGTAGCAAGATCATTAAGGATAATAAATAGAAATGGTAATCATCTTTCAATTCAAGCAGTAACCAAAACATTTGGTATTCCTTTTAAAGTAAAAATGGAAACGGATTTATTACCTTTTAAAGGTTTTAAATCGATTAACGAGTCTTTTCTAGCTATAGAAGATGAAATTTTTTTAATGGATGAAGTGTCTTTGGGGCATAAAGATAAATTATCGAAATGAAGTAATAATTAAAAATAATTTCTTAAAGCTTTTTTTCTAGGTTGCTGATTGGTAAACCTGCCTTGATATTTTGGCAGCATGCATATATTGATAGGCTGAAGAAAATATTAGAGGGTAAATCTTAACTTAAGTTAAATTAAGCTAAAATATTTACAAATTTGAGTTTATGGTGCATGCTAGGTATAGATGGACAGTGACGTGATAAAAAATTTTAAATTTAAATATCCTCTTAATTTTTATTATTGAATCTATAATATTACGATGTTAATATGGGTGAATGAAAAGTGATGATGATGTAACTTTTAAAGGCTTATTTTTTCCCCTTACCACCAAAAAAGCAATTGTATTTATTTTTATTATTGGGTTTTTAATTTTTTTTAACGGGTTTTTCAATGGATTTGTCGGCGATGATGTATCTCAAATAACAGATAACATAAACGTACACTCTATTAGTAATATCGTAACATTTTTTTCAGGCAGTACATTTTATAGCGGCGGTAGGGAAGTGTTATTTGGGGTTTATTATAAACCGGTTCTTTCTATTTCTTATGCTTTAATTTACAACTTATTTGGAAATAGTACTTTAGCATACCACAGCCTTGAAATTTTTCTGCATATTATAAACGCATCTCTTCTATTTGTCTTTTTTAAACGCCTTTTTAGTAAAAATTTATCTTTTATATTATCAATTATTTTTCTTGTCCACCCGATTAACAGCGAAGTGGCTTTTTATGTTTCAAATTTACAAGACGCATTATTTTTCTTTTTCGGCTTTAGTGCGATTTTAATATTACAAAGATATAATTCTCAACAAGCAGTTCTATTTTCAAGCTTTCTTTTGCTTTTATCTCTTCTTTCTAAAGAGACCGGAATTTTATTTTTTATCACGGGCCTAGTTTTTGTATTTTTATATTATAAAGATAAGTTTAAAAGTCTAACTACATATTTGTCTTTGTCATTTGTATTGTATCTTGTACTTAGAGTTCATGCGGTAGGTTTATTTACAAATACATTTAGTGCACCAATCCAAAAACTCAATTTAATTGAAAGGATTTTTAACATTCCGGAAATGTTTCTATTTTATATAAAAACATTTTTTTTTCCACTTAATTTGGCTGTTTCTTATCATTGGTTTTATATAACTCCTGATTTTTTGCATTTTGTTTTGCCGCTTTTTATTGATTTAATTTTTCTTTTAGTATTAACAGTAATTACGTCTTATTTTTATAAGAGAACAACACACAAGAACTTTATTTTATTCAGTTTTTTTACATTTTGGTTTCTGTTAGGGTTAGCATTTCATTTGCAAATCATTCCTCTGGATGCAACAGTCGCCGACAGATGGTTTTATTTTCCAATAGTTGGACTTTTGGGGATGATAGCGGTGCTAGCCGAACAATTTCGCATCAATCTAAAGAGTAATTATGTGGTCTTACTTATAATTTTAATAATATCTTTATTATCGCTACGCACTTATATTAGAAGTTTTGATTGGAAGGATCCACTTACTCTTGCTCGTCATGATTTAACAGTTTCACCCAAAGCTTTTAATTTGGAAAGTGGTTTGGGTGCTTCTTATTTTGAATTAGGAAACTATGAACAGGCAAAAATCCACGCAGAAAAGTCGATTAAACTTTTTCCCAATATGTTCAATTATACTAATTTAGGCGGCGCGCTTTTTTGTTTGGGCGACTATAAAGATGCTAAAAAAGCTAATCTTAACGCCTTAAAGTACGGACAATATTATGCAACTTACGAAAACCTGGCAGGCCTTTCTATTATTTATGGAAACGCAAAGACAGACATAAATTTTATAAAAAACCAGGCTCTGACACGATATCCGTACGATTCTAAATTATGGTTTTATTTGGCAGTTCTTGAGTATAAAAACAATATGATAAAAGATGCTAAAATGTCTATAACTAATGCATATCTGCTTGATAAAGGCGATGTAACAAGTTTTGTGTATAAAGTAATTACTAACAATATGCCGTTACAATTAAAAGTGAAAAACGGACGAGTTAGTTATATAAGTCCTTTGTAATTTTATGAAAAAGGAAGAAGATGTAACCTTTAAAGGTTTATTTTTACCATTTACCAATAAAAAGGCAATAACATTTATTTTTTTAATTGGAATAATTGTTTTTTTTAACGGTTTATTCAATGGGTTTGTAGGAGATGATGATGTTCAAATAGTTAAAAATTTGAATGTTCATTCGATTTTTAATATTCCACAATTTTTTGCATCCAGCACTTTTTACAATGGTTCCTCAAAGTTAATGGGAGTTTATTACAAACCAATGTTAACTTCTTTTTTTGCCGCAATTTATACATTTTTTGGTCCCAACGCTTTTATGTTCCATTTGGTGCAAATTTTGATGCATATATTGAATGCAAGTCTATTATTTTTATTTTTAAACAAGTTTTTTAAAAGAACCCATTCATTCTATCTTTCTCTAATTTTTCTGGTGCACCCCTTTTTAAGTGAAGCGGTTTTTTATGTTTCCGCTTTGCAGGATACTCTTTTTTTCTTTTTTGGAATTATAGCAATGAATGTTTTAATTAGGATTACTAAACTTAAACAATTAATAATTGTGTTTTTACTTCTTCTGTTGTCACTTTTTTCCAAAGAAACCGGGATATTATTTATGGGAGTCTCGCTTATGTATGTTTTATTTTTTAACCGCAAAATTTTATTAAAATTTTTTGCAGGGTCGGTATTTATCTTTTCTTTATATTTGGCATTAAGAATTTATTCAATAGGACTTTTTACTATTGCAACCAGCTCTCCGATAGACAAATTAAGTTTACCATTAAGACTTTTAAATGCACCTGAAATAGTACTTTTTTATTTTCGTAATTTCTTTTTTCCATTTAATTTTGCATTAACGTATCAGTGGGTATATACGAGCTTTATATTTAACCACTTCTTTTTGCCTCTTATTGTTGATCTTTTTCTTTTCGGTGTTATAGCTGCATTTGGAGTTTTCTTATTTAAGAAAAATAAAAAAAATTATTTCACGACTTATCTGTTTTTCGCCTATTGGTTTTTAGTTGGACTGCTTCTTCATTTACAAATTTTTCCTCTTGATCAAACAGTCGCCGATAGGTGGTTTTATTTTCCGATTGTCGGGTTATTGGGATTAATTGCAATTATTTTTGAAAACTTAAATTTCTCTTTTAATAAAAAGTGGATTCTAGTAATATTGCTTTTAGTATTAACATTGTTATCGGCAAGAACAATTATAAGGAGTTTTGATTGGCATGATAGCTTAACTTTATACACGCACGATGTAAAAGTGTCACCAGATTCATTCTCTTTACAAAACGTGTTAGGCTTGGAACTTATGAAGTTAAATAAACTGCAAGAAGCAAAAATACATGTTGAAAAATCTATTGAACTATATCCATATTTTTCAAACTATGATAACTTGGGCGAAATTTATGTAGGTCTTGGAGAATATAAAAACGCACAAAAAGCTTATTTAAATTCTTTAAAATTTGGTGATTATTATATAGTGTATGAGGATTTGGCAGGTCTTTCACTCGTTTACGGTAGTCCCGAGGCGAACATGAAATTTATCGCATACGGACTTAGTAAATTTCCCAAAGATGCAAAACTATGGATGTATTTGGCAATAATTGCTTATCAGAACAATTATACGGATTTAGCAAAAAAGGCAATTATCCAAAGTTATGTAAACGATAAAACTAATCCCAGTTTACCGGGAATATATAATTCTATAATGAATAACAAACCTTTAGATTTACAAATTTCAAAATACCCCAAACAATAATGCTGTCATGATCTGTGATTTGTACTACAGTTTGTTATTTAATTTATAGTCATAATTAGTAAAAGTTTAATTATGATAATACTGTTTTTCTTTGCATTTATTTCAGGATTTGTAACAATTT
>JAJXYH010000023.1 GCA_021780675.1 bacterium | reverse complement strand
TCCGATCTAATTAAAGCCCTCAACTAAAATTTCTGGTGGGCGTCTCCTAGTATTATAATTTGATGCCATTACCATTCCATACGCTCCTGCAGACATTACTGCTAAATAATCTCCACGCTTACTTTCTTGGATATTCCTATTCTTAGCAAGAAAATCCCCACTTTCGCATACAGGACCGACTACATCCGCGGTAATATCTTTACTATTATAATTTATTTGCACCGGTTGAATATGGTGATAAGCACCATAAATGCTAGGTCTAATTAAGTCATTCATTGCGGCATCAACTATAATAAAATTTTTTTTGTTATTTAATTTTGTGTAAAGAACTTGTGCTACTAGAATACCTGCGTTAGCAGACAGGTATCTTCCTGGTTCAAAAAAAACCTTACAATCTAACTTTTTTAATACCGGAATAAGCGCTTCTGCAAATTCATGTGCTGAAAAGGTTTTTTCATTGTGATATTCAACTCCTATTCCTCCTCCCAAATCAAAATGCTTTAGATTTATTCCTTCCGATTTAAGCATAAAAAAAACTTTAGATAGTTTTTCTACTGCGGAGACAAAAGGTTCAACAGTAGTTATTTGGGAACCAATATGCATGTCAATTCCGGTATATTCAATATTTTTAAATCTATCTTTTTGGCTATAAAGTTTGATGGCAGAGGCTACATCAATCCCAAATTTGTTTTCCGCTAATCCGGTAGAAATATACGGATGTGTTTTGGGGTCTACATCAGGGTTTACTCTTATCCCGACACGCGCTGTCATATTTAATGAGAAAGCAATTTCATTAATTAAAATCAGCTCTTCTTCCGATTCTGCTTTTATCATAAGTAAATCATTTTCAACAGCTAATTTTATTTCAGAGGAGGTTTTTCCTACACCTGAAAAAATAATTTTATCAGTACTCACACCAACTTTTAATGCACGAAGTAATTCCCCTTCAGAATTTACGTCTAAGCCGCTTCCCATGTCTGCAAATATTTTTATTACGCTCAGGTTAAAATTTGATTTAACTGCGTAGAAAATTGTGTGGTCAATTTCTTTAAAAGCCGAATCCAGCTCATTAAACCTATCGATAAAATATTTCTTACTGTATATATAGACAGGTGTGCCGGAATCCTTAAGGATATCTTTTAAGGAAATATTTTCGCAAAATAATTCATTGTTATTGTAAGTGAAATATTCTGAGTTAAAATAATTCATTTCGATCCGAAAAAGTGTGTTGATTTTAATTTAAGCAAAGATAAGAAAAATTCTTTCGAATCTTAATGTTGCTGATAATATCATTTAAAAATAGCACAAAAATTTTTGTGAAGATACTAAGCCTAAGCTTAAAATTAAAAAAGCGGGAGAGCATTTTATTTTAATTTGCTCTCCCGCTTCAATAAAAAACTAAATTTCAGATACAATTAAAGATGAAATACCGCAACAGTTAAATAATTGGCTAATGCAGCAATTAAAAATAAACCGCCGAATATTACCACGATCCAAACCAATACTTTAATCCACGTTGAAGCAAGAAAACTTCTGAGGTTGTATATTTTAATCATCTAACTCCTTTATTTATAAACTAAGAAGCTTCAAGCCTTTTTTTGCGTCAGCATTAGTTGGGTCAATAGAAAGCACTACACGATATTCTTTTGCAGCCTCAGCTTTATTTCCGCTAAAAGCATATGCCTGCGCAAGCCATAGATGATATTGCGCGCTATTTGGGGTATAGCTTAAAGCTGTTTTTAAACTTTCTATTGCGTCCTTATACTTTTTCTTTACAAGATTGGTATAACCAAAAAATCCATTAGCCTCGCCAACTTCGTTTTTGAATTGATCTTCCTTGCCAGCAGTAATTTTTAAAATCTTTGTGTAAACATCGGCAGCAGCAGCATCATTCCGCATATATTGGTCCGTTCTTGCCAGCCAAGTTAAAGCAGGCATGTAATCACTTTTAATGTTAATCGCTTGTTCTAATGCAGTCTTTGCGCTATCATAATTTTGCATTTGGAGGTAGCAAAGAGATTTATTTACATAAGAACTTACCGAGGTTGAATCTGATTTTATTCTACGATCATAATAAACAATTGCTTGTTCATATTTCCCGGTGCTCAAATACATATTTGCTATTTCTTGATTTAATTCCGTTAGTGAAGAATCTTTTGCCAAAGCTTTGGTCAAATAAATGATTGCAACCGAATCTTGCTTTGCGGCTTGCAACTCACTTCCAAAAGTAGAAAAATCAGTAGCAGAAAATAGTGAATCAGGGACAACGGCAAAAACCTTCAAAGCTTCCGAAAAGTTTTTGTTATAAGCTAAAGATAAGGCTTCTATTCTTTCCAACTTTACATCGTTGGGAAATACACTTAATCCTTTTTGGGTAATCTCAATAGCCTGGGGAAAATTTTGCATTAGAAACAAAGATCTTGCTGCAAAAAAGTAGGCGTCATATTTCTTATTATCGAAGGTAAGATATTTTTCAAGATAAAACGAAGCATTGGGATATTGCTTTGCATAATAAAGCAATGTGCCTAAGTCGTAATACGCTTGGGAATAAGTTGAATCAAGAGATATTACCTGAAGATATTTATTTGCAGCATCAGTATAACTTTTTTGTTTTTCAAATGACTTGGCTAATTTAAATTTTATTATAGTGCTAAGTGAATCAAGCTTTTCCGCTTTTTGATAATCACTTATCGAAAGCTCTAAAACTCCCATTTTATTATAAGCATCGCCTAACGCTTCATAAACTTTAGGATTATTTTGATTGTTGGTAGATAAGTCAACCAAGATTTTTATTGCTATATCAGTCGAGTCATGATTAAGATAATCTTGAGCTATCGTTAAGGCTTTACTATATTCCTTATTCCGAATAAATTTTGATGCCTCATCATATTTTTGCTGTGCAAAGGTAATGCTTGTTATGACTACAAAAAGTGTAACGAAGGTTATTGCTTTCATCTTTTAATCCATGTTATTGATTTTGATTAATTTTTACAGGAACAGCTGCGGGAGCCAAATTCTGACCGAGAGCAATTTTCTGCCCAATATAACTTGTCAAAAATGTAGTAAAGCCTGACGCAACACTTCTTCCCTTTTCATTTAAATAGATAAAAATGGTTTCCTTGAATGGATAATAATCTTTATATACTAATCCAGGATGAGGTTCATAATAATTATCATCCAATTTATTTTGATTAAACTCTCCAACTTTGAGAAATTTTATTCTTGAAGAATCCTGGACAGTATTAAAACTTAGTAATCCGATTTTATCAGAACTATTTTTTACAACCGCAAACACTGCGCTGTCGCTTGGGACTATTTCAACATTTTTAGGAATTTTTCCTTTTAAAATCTTTTCTGAAATATATTGATAGGTTCCTGTATTGGTTTGTGGTATTACAACTCTAATGTTGCTTGATTCTCCAGACAATATACTTTGTATTTCGTCTATTCTTATATTCTGGATGCTACTATTCTTAGGTGCTATAACGGCAATTGCGTTATAGCAAAACTTAAAAATATTCAGTCCAATTTTATTTTTGTTAACAAAATTTTGCTGTTTTTCATTTAAGCCCATTGTGCTAACAAACATTTTATAGTTGCCGTTTAATACTCCTGCTATTCCATCAAAGGGGGTAACTTTTTTTAAATCAATCTTAGAAGTCTTATAAAGCGAATCAAAAACA
>JAJXYH010000013.1 GCA_021780675.1 bacterium | reverse complement strand
AATGTATCGTTTAAATATCCAAAAACGGAAAGATTCATTCTTAAAGACTTTAATTTTAAAATAAATCCGGGAGAAAAAATTGCTTTGGTCGGAGAAAATGGAGCGGGCAAAACTACAATCATAAAATTACTTTTAAGATTTTACGATGCTACAGAAGGGGAAATTCTAGTTAATGATATAAATATTAAAGATCTAAATTTGGATCAGTGGCATAAGATGGTGGGTGCGCTTTTTCAGGATTTTATTAAATATCAATTTACTTTTAAGGAAAATGTATATTTCGGCAATTTAAATGAAAAAGATAATGAAAAACTTCTTAAAGATGCAATTTTTAAATCAGGAGCAGATAAGTATGTTTCGGATTTACCGGATGGAATAAATCAGGTCGTTGGAAAAATGTTTGACGGAGGAATTGATTTATCCGGTGGACAGTGGCAAAAACTGGCGCTCGCGAGGGCATTTTTTAGAAATTCTCCTATTTTAATTTTGGATGAGCCAACTAGCGCAATTGACGCAAAAGCAGAGTATGAGATTTTTGAAAACGTGCAAAAATTACAAAAAGATAAAACCGTAATTATCATTTCCCATAGATTTTCAACAGTTAGAAATGCAGACAGAATTTTGGTTTTAGATGAAGGGAAAATTATTGAAGAGGGAAACCACGAAAAGCTAATGGACAAAAAAGGTCTTTATGCAGAACTTTTTGAACTTCAGGCAAGAGGATATAAATAGCTCGATATTTTAGGCTTATAGTGTTATCATTCCCTAATGATTAATCCAGATTTTGATCCAATACAAAGGCCGAAAACCGAATTATTTGAAAATCTTGTAGTAGTTTCTAGGGATCTTGAGTAAATTGGCGATAAATTCCGTTTAACATTGGAAAAAGGATTTGATAGAATTTCTTTTTTTAATCTTTATGGTGTAGATTTGATCAGTATACTGCCAAGTATCGACATTGTCGGAGATTTAATCGAAACAGAAGATATTGAAAGCAGTAGCTCGTTTTGGATTGTTGCCCAAAGTAAGACGCAAAAAATTGCCTCAGTTATGGATATTATTGCATGTAGGTATTTAGACGCGGAAAGGCTTGGTTTTGGCGTAAAGAAAGAGAGTTCACAAGATATTATTAGCGATAAAAGTAAAAGTTTAAATTGTGTAATATCCACACTCCCACTAATTAGCAGGGGGCAAAAATTTGATTTGGTTAAAGAAGAGTTTTATGTGTTAAATTTTATAACAGGAATAAAAAGCACCGTTAATATAAATTATTCTTTGGAGGTTGCAGATTACAAAGTTGTTGACCCTCAAAAAGATAGCCCCTTGTCTAAGTAAAAAAATTCCTGTAAACTGGTTTTACTGCCCTAGTAATAACTTCGAAATAGTTTAAAACTTCAAATGGCAGAAAAATTATGACAAGAGTTGCAATTAACGGATACGGAAGAATCGGAAGAGTAGCACACCGCGTAATTTTAGAAAAATATCTCCAAGAACTAGACGTGGTTGCTATAAATGCCGGAAAATCAACAGATATAAAGGGATGGATGTATTTATTAAAATACGACACATCGTACGGACCTATTTACTCAATGGACGTAGCCTATCAGGAAAAGGAAGAAAATTCTCCTTATCAGGATTTAATAGGCTATATTTTAATTGACCAGAAAAAAATTCCGGTTTTTAGTCAAAAAGATCCAACCCTTCTCCCTTGGAAAGATCTTAATGTAGACGTTGTTATCGAATCAACAGGTCATTTTACAAATGAAGAGGGATTAAAAAAACACTTGCAGGCAGGTGCAAAATCAATTGTTTTATCAGCTCCCGCCAAAGAGGGTAATGTGCCAACCTTTGTAATGGGAGTTAATTCTAAAAACTATAATGGGGAAAACGTAATTAACAACGCTTCTTGTACTACAAACTGTATAACCCCCATTGCCAGAGTAATTGTAAATACATTTGGTGTCGAAAAAGCGATGATGACAACAATACACGGATATACATCCGATCAAGAGCTTCAAGATGGCGGCCATAAAGATTACAGAAGGGCAAGAGCGGCGGCTCAAAATATAGTTCCAACTTCAACCGGTGCAACCATTGCGGCCGGAGAAGTAATCCCTGAGCTTAAAGGTCTTTTTGCAGGACTTTCTGTAAGAGTCCCGGTTATAACAGGGTCTTTAGCGGATTTTACTTTTATTCTAAAACGTGAAACTACAAAAGAAGAAGTAAATGAGGTGCTTAAAAAGGCTGCGCAAGACCCAATTTTTAACGGAATTTTAGCAGTAACAGACGAACCGTTAGTTTCAACTGATATTATTGGAAGCCCTTATTCATCGATTGCCGATTTATCACTTACGCAAGTTATGGGAAATTTGGTAAAAGTAATCGCTTGGTACGATAATGAGTATGGATATGCCAATAGACTTATCGAAGAAGTATTAATGTTAGGAAGAAAACAACAACAAAATGATCAACCACAACAACAGGATCCGCAGCAACCCTTACCACAACCGTCGGAAAATTCTAACCCCCAAGTAACGCAATGAAAACAAACATAAAAAAACCAGTAGAACTGCCTGGTATTAATAATATTGCTATTTCCGGAAGGATTGGAACAGGTAAGTCAACCCTGGCTATTCATATTGCTGAAGCACTAAACTGGCATCTTATAGATGCCGGTAAGGTTTTTAGAAAAATTGCAAAAGATCAAGACTTCAATATAAAACATACCGATAAAATTCCCGAAACATTAGATAGAGCTTATGAAGATAAAACACTTGAGACTTTAGAAAATGGGTATAATAATGTTGTTCAAAGTCATCTTGCCGGATATATGGCAAGAGACATTAAGCATGTTTTTAAAATACTGGTTGTTTGTGAAAAGAATGGTATGGACGATTTAGACATAAGAATAGATAGGATTATGAATAGGGATTTAATAGGTTCAGAGGATGCAAAAGCAGACGCGAAACAAAGAGAAGAGAGTTTGGTTAATAAATTTAGAAGGCTATATGTTAATAATGATCAAAATTGGGTCTATTGGGACCCTAAATATTTTAATCTTATCGTAAATACTTATTCTTTAAATCAAAAGGAGGCATTGGATTTTGTGTTAAACCATCTTCTTGGTAAAGCCTAATTGTTGTTGCAAAGTAGTAGTATAATACATCCATGAGAAGCGTAGTTTCATTTTTGTTTATTTTTTTATTTCTGTTCTCTGCTTTTTCTACAAAGGTTTTTGCCCAAACAGAACCAAGCGCAACTAACGATGCGAGATTTATTAATGTTTCATATGATTTACCATACCCGGGAATTTTACCTGACAACCCGTTATATTTTTTAAAGGCGTTAAGAGATAACGTAATAAACTTATTTATTACAGATCCTTTTAAAAAGGCTAATTACGATTTACTTATGGCGGACAAAAGATTGGTAAGTGCCAGTGCATTAATTGACAAAAAGAACTATCCTCTTGCAATTACCACCTTATCCAAATCGGGCAATTATTTTGATCAATCTATTCAATTAATCCAACAGGTTAAAGGTCAACGAACTAGCGTAAAAGAGTTTCTAAATAAAATGTATTTAGCGGCGCAAAAACATCAGCAAGTAATCTATCAGATGTCTCTTAAAGCAGATAAGCAAACTAAGTACCAATTAGAGCTTCTACAGGTAAGAGCGAAGAATTTTCAAGATACTGTCGATGTAATTAGGTTTCAATAAAAAGATAAACTGCCTCTAAAGAACATAAATTATATCTTGGATTTAAGCTGAGAATAGATTGAAGAATATTTTTTTTATTCTTTTTTTTTGAAAGTTTTTATTTTCAAAAATACTGAAGCTAAAAAAAATACTGACCTGTTTTGATATAGATATTAATAGTTGACGCAGTAGGGATAGTGTCATATGATTTTTTTGGCACTATATCTAGCGTTTTTAACGCATACAGCGCCAGAAAATAGCTATGAAGTGTCCATATTGCGGTAATAAAGACTCGGAGGTCGTAGAAACCAGAGATAGCGAAGACCTAGAGACAATAAGAAGAAGACGAGAATGTTTAAAGTGTAATAAAAGGTTTACGACATACGAAAGAATAGAGAACGTTAACTTAATAGTAATAAAAAAGGACGGTAAGAGAGAGCAATTTGACAGGGACAAATTAAAAGCGGGAATTATAAGATCCTGCGAAAAGACAACAGTATCTCTTGAAGACATTGAAAAGATAGTAACGGAAATAGAAAGAGAGTTAAGGGGCGCAGATTCGGTTGAGGTTGAAAGTAAAAAAATTGGGCAATTAGTTTCGGCCAGACTAAAAACGAAGGACAAGGTGGCATACATAAGGTTTAGTAGTGTATTTAAAAGGTTTGTAGATATTGAGGATTTCGAAAAAGAGGTAAAAAGGTTAATTAAATAAATATTATGAAATTAGATGGAGTAAGACAAAAAGTATTTTTAGATAGGTATTCGTTAAAAGATGCCAAAGGTAATCCACTAGAAAAAACCCCGGAGGAAATGTGGAAAAGAGTTGCTAAGGGTATTGCCAATGTAGAAAAACCAAAAGACCGCAAAAAATGGGAAAAAAAATTCTTTGAAGTAATGTCTGATTTTAAATTCTTACCTGGAGGAAGAATTTTAGCAGGTGCAGGAACAGGATTTGATGTAACTTACTATAATTGTTTCGTAATCCCTAATCCTCCGGATTCAAGAGGCGGAATAATGCAAAATTTAACCCAAATGATTGAAATTATGGCTCATGGCGGCGGAGTTGGGGTTAATTTGTCTTCCTTAAGACCAAGAGGATCAAGGGTTAAAAAAGTCAACGGGTTTTCATCCGGTCCGCTTAATTGGGCACAGCTTTATTCAACCTCAACAATTGATATTGTCCAGCAGGGTGGGTCAAGAAGGGGGGCTTTAATGCTTATGCTTCATGATTGGCATCCTGACGTAGAGGAATTTATAACGACCAAGCAAGATTTAACTAAATTAAATGGTGCAAACCTTTCGGTTTGCGTATCCGATGCTTTTATGGAGGCT
Source organism: bacterium (assembly GCA_021780675.1). Lineage (GTDB taxonomy): Bacteria > Patescibacteriota > Microgenomatia > Levybacterales > UBA12049 > DAHWUP01. The sequence continues at coordinate 63,537 of JAJXYH010000013.1, read as the reverse complement.
GTTAAAAAGGACGGAAATTGGGATTTGGTTTATCCTGACCTTGCGGATAAAAAATATGATAAAAAATGGACAGGAGATATCGAAGAATGGAAGAAGTTGGGTGGTAAGGTAGAAGTTAAAAAAACCGTTAAAGCAAAACAACTTTGGGATTTAATTTGTACGGCAGCTTGGCGTAGTGCAGAGCCAGGACTTCACTTCTTAGATAGAAGCAATAAACGCTCTAATACCTGGTATTTTGAAAGGTTAATCGCTACAAATCCATGCGGAGAACAGCCGTTATCCGGTTATGCGGTTTGTAATTTAGGAGCAATGAACCTGTCCGCTTACGTAAAGAACAAAAAATTTGATTATGTAAATTTGGGTAAAGATGTTCAAACGGCAGTCAGGTTTTTAGATGATGTAATTGATGATACCCATTATTTTATAAAAGAAAATGAAAAAGTAGCTAAAGACATTAGAAGACAAGGTTTGGGAATCATGGGTTTGGCAGACGCATTAATAAAGATGGAAGTAAAATATGGCTCTGAGGAATCCTTAAAAATAATTGAAAAAATATTTAAAACATTAAGAGATAATGCCTATATATCTTCATCCGATATTGCAGCCGAGAAAGGTTCTTTCCCTAAATTTAATAAAGAAAAATACCTAAACGGCTGGTTTATTAAAAGACTTCCGGAGGAAATTAGAAAAAAGATTGCCAAACAGGGAATAAGAAATGCGGTACTTTTAACAATTGCGCCAACCGGTTCAACAGGGCTTTTGGCCGGTGCTTCATCGGGAATAGAACCGGTTTATGAATTTGAATTTATACGAAGGGATAGACTGGGAGAACATAAGATGTATCACCCGCTTTTTGAGCAGTGGAGAAGCGAAAATCCAAGCAAACAGAGACCAGAATACTTTGTTTCCGCAAACGACCTAACGCCCGAGGAACACGTAAAAGTACAGTCTGTTGCCCAAGAATATATTGATTCGTCTATTTCTAAAACAGTGAATGCGCCTAAGGGACATACAGTAGAAGATGTTAAGAAACTATATGAAATGGCACATGATATGGGTCTTAAGGGAATAACTTACATGAGAGACGGATCAAGAGAGGGAGTTTTATCAAGGACAGACGATAAAAAAGAAGAAGTAGAAAAACTCCAAATGCAAACAACTCTTCCGGTAATGCCAAGACCAATGATGGTTGAAGGCGTCACATATCAGTCGGAAACGCCGGTTGGTAAAACATTCATAACGATCAATCATAACGAATATAAGGAGCCTTTTGAAGTGTTTATAACAATTGGTAAATCGGGTTCGGATGTCACAGCAATGGCAGACGCTTTGGGTAGAATGATTTCTCTTAATTTAAGGCTTAACGGAAGCTTGGCGCCAAGGGAAAGAATTAGGCAAATTGTCGCGCAGCTAATTGGTATTGGTGGTGCGAGGTCTGTAGGATTTGGTGCAAACAAAGTATTATCTCTTCCCGACGCAGTTGCTAAGGTTCTATCAAAACACTTCGAATTTAAAGTAAACGGTGTTGTCGAAGATAAACCCAGAATTGTAAATTCAAATGGAACAACCAATGTTAATATTGCCTTAACACACGCTCCAATAGCCGCAGACGCTCAGCCAAAGGAGGAAATTGTAAAACTTGAGCAATTAACGCTGCAATCTCATTCCGGAAGTTTGTCCACAACAGAAGGAACTGCAACAGGACTTTATGATATCTGCCCTGATTGTGGTGCAGCAAGCCTTGCATATGAAGAAGGATGTAAGAAATGCTACTCCTGTGGATATTCCGAGTGTTAAGTAAATTTTATGTCCATTTATACTAAATTTGGTGATAAAGGCAAGACTTCTCTTTTTGCAGGAAAGGTAGTTTCTAAGGCTTCGCTTCGTGTTAATACCTATGGATCGCTTGATGAGCTAAATAGTTATCTTGGTGTCATACTTTCCAAGAATAAAAACAAAAATATTAAAAAAAATTTAGAAGTTATTCAAAACGATTTATTTCAAATCGGCGCTTATTTAGCAAACCCAAGCAAATTAAATAATCAGGCGTTGGAAAAACATCTGATAGAACAAGTTAAATTATTTGAAAAAGAAATAGACGGATTAACAAAAAAATTGCCGGTTTTAAGAAATTTTATTTTTCCGGGAGGTTCGGAAGTAGGGGCAAGTTTACATTTTGCGCGAACATTAGTACGCCGTGCGGAGAGAAGGGTTGTTGAACTTTCCGAAAAAGAAAAGGTTGGCAATGAAATTTTAATTTACATGAATAGGCTTTCGGACTTGCTTTTTATGTATGCTAGATTTATAAATAAGAAACAAAACAAAAAAGAAATTATTTGGTTATCCAGATGATTCTTAGGGTGAAAGTCGGTGTAATTCCGACGCTGTGCCGCAACTGTAAAGCCAGATCCCCTTAAAATCTTTTCGAGCAAAAAGTGCTTTTTATAAGACTCCTCGAAAAGAAAAGAGGAGTTTTTTTATGGAAAGAGAAGGACTAAATTACATACCAAATAGACAGGAAGAGGCAAAACTTGCATATAATCCTTCGTTTGATGAGAGGGATTATGAAAATTTTTCCGAACTATCTCTTAAAGAGCAACAAAGGTTAAAAGAATATACTCAAAGACAACTTGAGACGTATATGGGTGAAAGGGTGCAGGTTGCAGAATCTGTTACGCGTTATGACATTGTTGAGGGTAAAATTTTTTCCGCCTCAATGGGACAATCGCTTGAGGACATGATGATAAATGGAATTAATTTTAGAAGAGAGCACGGGAATCCTATTGATTTTGAAAGGGAAGATGCAGAACTTGCCGGAGTTAAGCTAATGCAGCCTGAACTGGTTAACGAAGACATCCCTCCCGGAACTACTTTCTTGGTGGTGTCGCTTCCGGGTATTGCAGGGTCGGATTATACAAACAATTTTTTTGATACATTTTCGGTTCAGGAGGATGAAAAAGGAAGATATGTAGAACACAGACGTTTCTTATCAAACCTTACAGCAGATGAATATAGACAAAGAGTAGCACCTTTTAAAGTTTTCGAAAATTTGCCAAAAGCTGAGGATTTTCTAAAAGACCCGATAAAAGTAACAGGATTCGATAATTCAGGAGAACTCCAAAAATATCTAAACGGCGGTATAAAGGCTTTGGAAAAAGACGAGATGGATAAAATCAATAAAATAAACGCACCTCTTATTACAAGCTATATAAATTCTTTAGTTGGTTTACCAAACGATCATTTTATCCACAGACTTAAATACAATGCAATTCTAAACCAATCAGATATGGTTCTGGATGCAATTAAAAACGGAGATTCTAAATTTTTGGACAGCTTGTATTACAGATATGCATTTGACCCAAATTATGCCGAAGATATTTCCTGGGCTATGGGAACAAAAAATGTCCGTAAGGCTCAAGGCCCATGTCCCGGAACTTCGGAAGGATTTAGTTTGGGAAGTTTTATGGAGCCAGGTAAAGCCCCGTTTAGTGTTTCGGAGTTTGGGAAATTAAAAGATAGATTTGGAGACAGAACTTTTGATTGTCCGCATTGTGGTTGGAAAAATTTACGACCGGAAAACCAATTAATAGAAAATTGTCAAAATCCGGATTGTGGAAAAAACGTCAGATGTTAATTTAACCTACCGGTTTAATTGTCGTTTATTCTCAATAATGTTATTATAATTGTATGGATAACACTGCTCAAAATCAAAAAGCGCAACCATCAGATCAAAACTTACAGAGTTCATCTGCTCCTCAGGTGCAGCAAGCAAAACCGGATGATAAAATTCTTACAGGACAAGGACAATTTTCTCCAACACCTTCAGCAAACAAGGAAAGAGTTGGTGGAGTCCCTTTATCGGAGGTAATAAAACCTTCGGAGGAAGAAGTTAAAGTTGAACAAGAATTAAAAGATGTTGGTGTTGCTGCAAACTCGGACAAGCCAAACCTTGATGAGATCCATGAACAAATTGGGGTTAAACATTCACAAGAAAACGCGCCGGTTCCAAGTTCGCCATCTAGTACAATTGTTTTACCGATGAGCGAAGATGAAATAAATGAAACATTAAAAACTAAACAAACAAAATTTAACCTACATGAAAATGTTGGTGAATTTGCGGGAGAATATACAGAGGACTCTAAACCGTTTTTAGCAACACTTCTTAATAAAATTATTAAAGAGATGCATAAAAAATTATTCGGCAGGAAGGCATAATTTATGATTCAAGCCTTTTCTTTATCAAACATGTTTAATGTGATAATTGCAGTTTTCGTAGTCCTTGTTTTGTTGGCGATTATTATTGTTGGAATTTTTGCTGTTACTTACGTTTTGATGATTTGGTATAAAAACAGGGATAGGGAAAAGCAGTCTTTAGATTCTACACTTCTTCAAATCTCTCTTCCAAGGGATAATGAAATAAAAATAGATGCAGCCGAACAAATGTTTGCAAGTTTTGCCGGAATTAAAGCTCACGGAATGTTCTCTTTTTTAAAAAATCCTCCGCATATCTCATTTGAAATTGTTGGAATGCCCGAAGATATAAGATTTTATATCTATACACCTAACAAATATAAAGATTTAGTTGAAAAACAAATTAATGCTTCGTACCCGGATGCAGAAATTAGAGTTGTTGAGGAAAAGGGATCAAAAGAAGGGTATATCATTGGCAACGAATATAATATTTTTAGCAAGGAAGGTAAAGTTGCTTTTGCATCGCTTAAGCTAAAGGATTCTAATTTTAAATCCTTAAAATTATATAAGGACTTTGCAGTTGACCCGCTTGCTTCAATTACTTCTGTTCTTGCAAAAATGAGTCAAGGTGAAGGTGCGGCAATTCAAATTTTAATATCAGGAGCAGATAGTAAATGGAGTAAGGCTGGGCGAAGTTTTATTGCAACAACCAAGAAAAATGAGTCAAACCCGGAAACTGCAAAGTATTCATCGGATCCTAAAGAGTTGGAAGCGATTGAGAATAAAATTTCAAAACCTGGGTTTTATGCAGTCATTAGAATTGTAGTCTCTTCTTCATCAAGCGAAGCGGCAACAGCCCATCTTGAAAATATTTTAACTTCTTTTAGCCAGTTTGACGGAAGCAACTCCTTAAGTAAAAATAAACATTGGCTAAAGGGAGGATTTATTTCAGATTTTGTTTATAGGTATTTTCCTTCAAATGGAAATTTATCTGTTTTAAATAGCGAGGAGTTGGCAGGAATATTCCATTTTCCAAATAAAAGCGTAACAACTCCACATATTGAATGGATTAATGCAAAAAGGGCTCCGGCTCCATCGCAAATTCCATCAAGCGGACTTTATTTGGGAATGAGTACATTTAGAGGAATTGGTAAGCCAGTTTATATTCAGGATGACGATAGGAGAAGGCACATGTACATTATTGGAAAAACCGGCGTTGGTAAATCTGAACTTCTTAAGCAAATGATAATCCAGGATATTCAGGAGGGAAAAGGAATCGGAGTAATTGACCCGCACGGAGATTTAATAGAAGACATACTTAAAATGATTCCTGCTAAAAGAGCGGAAGATGTTATTTTATTTGATCCATCAGATTCACAAAGACCAATGGGACTTAATATGCTAGAAGCACAAACCGAACAGGAAAAACATTATATTGTTTCATCAATTGTAGGGCTCATGTATAAACTTTACGATCCTAATAAAACCGGTATTATTGGTCCAAGGTTTGAGCATGCAATTAGAAATGCAATGCTTACGGTTATGTATGAGCAAGGTAGTACTTTTATAGAGGTGGTAAGAGCTTTAACCGATGCCTCGTTTGTACAAGAGTTATTGCCTAAAGTTTCAGACCCCATTGTTAGGCGTTACTGGACTGATCAGATCGCCCAAACCAGCGATTTTCATAAGTCGGAAACCTTGGATTATATAGTTTCCAAATTTGGTAGGTTTGTTACTAATAAAATGATGAGAAATATTATCGGTCAATCACAATCAGCCTTTGATTTTAGAAAGGTAATGGATGAGCAAAAAATTCTTTTGGTAAATCTTTCTAAAGGAAAAATCGGAGAAGAAAATTCTAACTTTTTAGGACTTGTTATGGTACCTAAAATTTTAGTTGCCGCCATGAGTAGACAAGATGTTCCACAAGAGCAAAGAAAAGATTTCTATCTTTATGTTGACGAGTTCCAAAATTTCGCTACACCGGATTTTGCGCAAATTTTATCGGAGGCAAGAAAATATCGATTGAATTTAATTGTTGCAAACCAGTTTATTGGACAAATGGATGAAGAGGTTAAAAACGCAATTTTTGGAAACGTTGGAACAATAATGTCTTTTAGGGTGGGTGTAACAGATGCAAGTTATTTGCAGCATGAATTCCAACCTATTTTTACCGAAGCGGATTTAATTAATGTTGATGTTTTTAATGCTTTTGTTAAAACAATTGTAAAAAACGAACCGGTAACTCCGTTTTCGATGGATACTACTAAGGATATGGCAAAAGAAAAAGCGATGGAAAACCAAAGGGTTGCAGAGCTTATTCGTGAGCTTTCAAGACTTAAATACGGTAAAGACGTCGTTAATTTAGAAACCCAAATTGCCCAAAGAGCAAGACTTTAAAAACTTGAACATCTTAAGATTATTGATATAATTGCAAAGTATAAGCCCCTGTAGCTCAGCGGTAGAGCGCTACTCTTATAAAGTAGATGTCCTTGGTTCGAATCCAAGCGGGGGCACTATTTACCTTTCTTTTCTTCATTTAATACAATAAATATAAACCATCTGGGAAGATATATTTTTGAAGAATTCTTTCTAATTAAAAATTTATAGTTCGGTTAGCGTTGAGGTTTCTTTGCCTCTATCTGGGACGTATTGAAGATACCTTTCGGTTGTAGAAATTCTTTTATGCCCCAAAACTTTAGAAAGCATAACTAAGGACACTCCGTGTTTTAAATGATGAGCAACAAATGTATGTCTTAAATCATTTACTTTTGCACCTTTAATTTCTGCTAACCTAAAATATCTTTCAACCGCGGTTCTAATATTTCTTATTAAAAATGGTTTCCCGCTCTTTGTTACAAAAACATGATCATCGGTAACTTTGGGTCTTGCTTCTAGATATTTATTTAATGCGGCTTGTGCGCTTTTGTTTAATGGGACATTTCTTTCTTCGTGTTTTTCAAATGGGGCAATATGAAGTGAATCTTTTACTATGTCGGAGAGTCTAAGGTTTGCCAGTTCCCCGATCCTAATTCCGGTTTGGAGCAAAAGCTCAATAACTGCAAACATTCTTGCATCGTTTCTGGCAGCATCCCTTAATGCTCTATATTCTGTGGGAGTTAAAATTCTGGGTGGGGCAAGTTGATATTTGGGATGGGAAACTAAAAGTGAAGGGTCGTCGGTTACATACTCATTGACCTTTAGAAACCTATAAAAAGTTCTGGTTGAGTTTATTTTTCTTGAGACTGATTTTGGAGTATAACCTTCGTTTCCAAGCTTAGCCAAGAAGGCTTGAATGTCTTCTGTAGAAACTTCATGAACATTATTCTTTTTAACCTCTTCCAAAAAACCAATAAGCTGGTCAATATCCTTGCCATAAGCAACGACAGTTGATGCAGATTTCTTGTTTTGCTCTAAAAAGTTTTTAAACTCTTCATGAGCATTTTTTAGGGTAACTTGTTTCATAATACTTATAAATTCAAAACAAGCCTTGCTATCAAGGCTGTTTAACGTATCCTATAATATCACTAAACTTTATAATAGTCAAGCATGAAAAGAGGCTGGGGTATGGTATCATTACAATAGGTTATGAAAAAAATAGGATATATTCTAACAGTTATAGTACTTTTATTGGTCATAAACGGGCTTTTGCAGTCAATTATTGATCTTTGGCAAAAACAAGACCTTTTGTCTTCTGCCAAAAATGAATTACAGATGCAAAAAAATAATAATACTAAGTTAAAAGCCGAACTTTCCTATGTTAAAACCCAGAGTTTTGTAGACGAAACTGCCAGAAATAAGTTATTTTTGGTAAAACCCGGAGAAGAAGATGTGATTATATCCTCAAACATGATTAATTCAGATTCGAAATCGGCTGTGAAAAATACCCCAAACTGGCAAAAATGGCTCAAACTTTTTTACTAAATTTTGTAAACATCAAATGATATTGGAAATTCCTTACCTTTTTTTGTTCGCGCCATTTTATTACGTTCTTCCAAGGAATCGTAGTCTGTCCCATGAATTTTAGTGACTATTTGTTTTCCTCTTTCATAAACCTTATGGGCAATTCCATATCTAGATTTTCCAAGTCTTTTGACAAGCCCTGATACTAATTCATAATCTTCAGATTCGATTATCTCCTCAACAGACCTAAACTGAACAGTTATTTTTCCATCATCTTTAGAGTAGGCATCAAATACATGGGGGATTGTTAAAAAATGTGCAGAAAAAGCAATATCCAGAAGTTTTGTCCAGCCGTTTTTTTGCGCAATTTCTAAAAAGGTTTTTATTTCACCACCCGTACTAAATGCATTCCCTTCTCTTATTATTGTGCCTGGTGGAACTCCATATTTAAATTCAAGTTCATCGGCCATTAAGTTTCCTAATGATTCATAGTCTTGCCCCCACAATTTTCCTAACGGTAGAACAATATTTCTTGCGCCATCTCCTCGGTCGTAAGCCAGTGCAGCGGATCTGGTAGCCAAACGGGTTCTTAATGCAGATCTTACATCGCCAGAGACTGGTTCACTCATCCAATATCCATGAACAAGGATTGCATCAAATTTAGGTTCTGGCCTTAATTCTTGTTCCGGAAAAATTTGATTAGTTTCAATTGCCATCATTGTGCGGGAATTATACAACGGGGATAACTAAAGGTCAAAAAGTACCAGGGGTGAGATTCGAACTCACGACCGCAAGGATATGAATCTTGTGCTCTAACCAACTGAGCTACCCTGGCACGTCGCAACACGATTTTGCGTTTTCATCCTCGTAAAATTCGGATTTCAACTTTTTATCGGTTGTTCCTCTTCAAAATCCTTCGGATTTTGGTAGGAAACGATAAATGTATTTTATCAATAACTTCAAATTGAAGCAAATTTGTTATATAATAGTTTCACGTGCGGGGTAGTGTACAGTGCACATGAGGCTCATAATCTTATAGACTAGGCGCAACTCCTAGCCCCGCAACACATTTTTCCTCTGTTATAATTCTTCTTATGAATAATAAGCCAATTGGAATTATAGATTCTGGCATTGGTGGCCTATCAATTGCCTCGGTTTTAATAAAAAAACTTCCTAAAGAATCAATTGTTTATATTGCTGATTCTAAAAATTGTCCTTATGGACAAAAATCAGCGGAAGAAATCTATAAATTAACTAAAAAAATGGTTGATTATCTACTTAGCAAAAATATTAAATTACTTTTAATAGCTTGTAATACAATAACTGTTACGTCAATAGAAAAATTAAGGAAATATTACCCTAATTTGCCGGTTGTAGGAATAGTTCCTGTGGTAAAAACAGCAATAAATAATTCAAAAAGTGGAAAGATTGGCATTTTTTCAACAAAGGTTACGGCAAAAAGTAAATATCAAAAAAAATTAATCAATGAATTTGCAAAAGAAAATACTGTTATAAGTATCGGTTCAGATAATTTAGTTGAGAAGATAGAAAATCCGGATTTTGTATCAATAGATAAAATATTAGAAAAGGAATTAAAGCCATTTATTGAAAAAAAGGTTGATGTTTTGGCTTTAGGATGTTCCCATTTTCCGTTAATTTATTCAAAAATTAAAAAAAAGTTGCCAAATGTTTTAATTTTAGATTCAGCAGGAGCTGTTGTTAGACAAGTTGAAAGAATATTAAATAACAATAAAATTCTTTCTAATTCCAATAAAGCAAGATATAATTTTTATACAACAGGGGGTTTGAATGCGATAGGGTTTCATGTTGATAAATTGACAAAGAGTGGTAAAATTGAGAAAATTTCTCTCTTATGAAAGATTTTAAGAACAAAAAAATTGCAATAATTGGAAAAGGTATAGAAGGATTATCAAGCGAAAAATATCTTCGTGGTAAAGGTGCAAACATTACGGTTTTGGACGAAAAAGATGATAAAAATTATTTGGAAAATTTATCACAATATGACCTTATTGTAAGAAGTCCCGGTGTAAAATTATCAAAACTTGAAGAATCATTAAAAGAAAACTCCGCCAACGGCGGAGTAGGCTCAAAAGGAAAATCACCCGAAATTACCTCACAAACAAAATTGTTTTTTGATTTGTGTCCCTGTAAAATTATCGGCGTCACCGGAACTAAAGGAAAGGGAACAACGTCATCACTTATTTATGAGATGCTAAAAAAGCAAGGATTTGACGCATATTTAGGAGGAAATATCGGTGTACCACCGTTTGATTTTTTAGAAAAGCTTACCAAAGATTCAATTGTTGTTTTAGAGCTTTCAAGCTTTCAGTTAATGGATTTAAATAAAAGTCCACATATTGCTGTAATGCTTATGGTAACCAGTGAACATTTGGACTGGCACGGTTCAACGGAGGAATACATAACAGCCAAAAGAAACATTTTAAAACATCAAACTCCACAGGATTTTACTATTTTAAATAGAGACTATCCTGCGAGTAATGAGTCTGATATTTATACCCAAGGGAAGGTTTTTACTACAAGCAGGGAACGTGAAAGTTTTGATGAGGGGTGTTTCGTAAGAGATGGAAAAGTATGGCTTCGGATCGGTGGGGAAGCACCAATTATAGATGTAGAAGAAATTTTACTACCCGGGAAACACAATCTGGAAAATGTTTGTGCATCTACGTTAGCCGCCACCCTAGCAGGCGTTTCGGTTAAAAATATTGAAGAAGTTTTAAAAATTTTTAAAGGTCTTGAGCACCGCTTAGAGCTTGTAACAAGTATTAACGGTATAAAATATTATGATGATTCATTTTCTACAACCCCGGAAACAGCTATTGCCGCAATCGAAAGTTTCAAAACTCCCGAAATTTTAATTTTGGGGGGTTCTTCCAAAAATTCCGACTTTTCAGAACTTGGAGATGTTATATCAAACTCAACAAATATTAAGGCAATTATTGGAATAGGTCTTGAATGGTCGCGAATAAAAGCAGAAATTAAAAATCCCAAATCCAAAATTTTAATAATTGAAGGAGCAGATAATATGGAAAAAATTGTTAAAGCAGCTCTAAAAATTGCTGCAACCGGCGATGTTGTTTTGCTTAGTCCGGCATGTGCCTCTTTTGATATGTTTAAAAATTATAAAGCTAGAGGAGAACAGTTTAAAAAGGAAGTTTTAGAATTAAAAGAAAATGAATCAAATTAAATTTAAAATTGTTAAAAAAGACAAAAAAACCAGAGCCAGGGCAGGAATAATTTCCACTCCACATGGAAATATAGAAACCCCGATTTTTGTACCGGTTGGGACAAATTCTTCTGTTAAATCGGTTAACCCAAGAGATCTAAAAGAAATGGGAGCACAAATTGTACTTGCCAATACTTATCATTTACATCTTAGGCCGGGTGAAGATTTAATCAAAAAATTCAGTGGACTTTCCAAATGGATGTCGTGGGGTAAACCCACGATGACAGATAGTGGCGGATTTCAGGTTTTTTCTTTAGGAATCGGTTTGGAGCATGGTGTTGGTAAATTATTACGAGAAGAAGAAACAGAAAGTAAACCGCGTTTAAATAAAATTACCGAAGAAGGCGTAACTTTTCAGTCTCACTTAGATGGTAGTAAACAATATTTATCACCCGAGGTATCAATTGAAATTCAGGAAAAATTAGGAGCAGATTTAATTGTTGCTTTTGATGATTTGGAAAGTCCTAAGTATACCTACGAAGAAACAAAAAAATCTTTAGAATTAACCGAAAGGTGGGAAGAAAGAAGCATAAAAGCACATAAACGAAAGGATCAACTTTTATACGGTGTAACACATGGCGGAAGCTTTAAAGACCTACGAATCCGTAGTGCAAGATTTAATGATAAATATTTTGATGCAATTGCTTTGGGAGGCGCACATAAAAATAAACAAGACATGGCAAAAATAGTTGAATGGACAATTGATAATATTTCCGAAAACAAACCAAGACACATGTTAGGAATAGGGGAGGTAGACGACTTATTCGAGCTTATTGAAAGAGGAATTGATACTTTTGATTGTGTTATTCCAACCAGAATCGGAAGAACAGGCTATTTTTTTGTTTCCCCACCACAGGGAAATATTAAAAATAGGTTCAGGTTTGACATTAATAAACCTAAATTTAGGACAGATCCAAAACCGCTGGATTCAAACTGTACTTGCTATACCTGCAAGAATTTTACCAGGGCATATATATTCCACCTTTTTAGAAGTAGGGAGTTATTATCTTATTCGCTTCTTAGTACGCATAACGTTCATTTTTTGGTTAATTTAACAAAACAAATAAGAAAATCTATAGTGGAGGACCGATTTAATAAATTTAAAAAATCCTGGCTTAAGTAACATTTTATACATCCATTACATATTGAATTGACATTTATTATTAATATTAGTATACTAGTATGTACAAATAATAATAAATATAAAATTTTTATTGTTTAGGAAGATTTTTTATGAAAATATTATTAAATAGTAATAATAAAGAAAAGAACTTGGAAGATCTTGTTAATTTCATTTCACGACTAAAAACAAAAGATGAAATTAATACTTTCTTGCATGGAATTTTAACACCAAAAGAGCTGGAAGAAATATCCAACAGGCTTTTAATAGTTAAAATGTTAAAACGTGGAATTCCGCAACAAGAAGTTTCAAAAACTATTCAAGTTGGTGTTGCTACCGTAACAAGAGGTGCACGGGAAATCCAAAAGGGGAATTTTAAAAATGTATAATGAATAGAATTTTGTGTTAAGATATTGATATGAAAACAGTTTTTTCGGGAATTCAGCCAAGCGGAGATTTACATATTGGAAACTATATAGGCGCAATTTCGCAGTGGGTTAAGGGGCAAGATTTTACAGAAAGCATTTTTTGTGTCGTAGATTTACATGCAATAACTGTTCCACAGAATCCTTCAGCAATAAAAGAAAAAGTGTTAGAGGTTGCGGCTCTTTATTTAGCATGCGGAATTGATCCAAGAAAATCAAAAATTTTTATTCAGTCGGAAAACCCCAACCATACGGAACTTGCCTGGATTTTAAATACAATTACCCCGTTTGGACAGCTTGAGAGGATGACGCAATTTAAGGAAAAGTCGGAAAAACATGAGGTAAATGTTGGTCTTTTTGACTACCCTGTTTTAATGGCATCAGACATTTTACTCTATCAAACAGATGAAGTTCCGGTTGGCGAAGATCAAAAACAGCACATAGAACTTACCAGAGATTTGGCAGAAAAGTTTAATAAAAAATTCGGACAGACTTTTAAATTACCTAACTCAGTTATTCATAAAGATACGGCAAGAATAATGAGTCTTCAAAATCCCTTATCAAAAATGAGTAAATCCGATAATGACCCGTTGGGTACAATAAATCTTTTGGATACGGTCGAAAAAATTAAAGAAAAGATTAAAAAAGCTGTGACAGATTCTAATTCCTCAATTTCTAAAGACAACGGCGGAGAGGCAATTGCAAATCTATTAGCTATATACTCCGCTTTTAAAGATCAATCATTAGATATTACATATAATGAGCTGGATGGAAAATCTTATGGAGAGTTTAAAGGATTACTGGCAGAACTTGTTGTAGATAAACTTAAGGAAATACAGGGAAAATATACTCAAATTAGAAGTGATGAAAAATATTTAAGAAGAGTATTAGATGAAGGTAAGGATTATTCCATAAATAAATCACTGAAAACACTAAACAAAGCTAAGGAACAATTAGGCTTGATGTAAGTTAAGGATCCTTGTTAGTTAGCTTCGATTTATGTTATAATCTCCAGGTTATGGCAACGATAAAAAAACCAAAGAAATTAAAACAGGTAAGAGTAAGAATGAAGTTTTCCTGGAAAAATATTGTTCTTTATGCATTCCTCATAATTTTTACAGGATTCTTGTTTTTTGGCGCAGGATCTCAAAGTGGAACAAATCTTCAAAATGTCAAAACCGTGCCACTTTCAACACTTATAAATGAAGTTAAAGGTGGGAAAATAAGCACAATAAATGTATACACAAATAAAATTGATGCGGTAGGAAAGACGGAAACTCTGGAAAGCTACAAAGAGACAAATGCTGATGTTTATCAATTATTTAGAAATGCGGGAGTTTCACTTTCTAAAACAAGTGTTGTAATAAAAGATGATACTACACTTAATAACTGGCTAAATATATTAGGATCTGTTTTGCCAATTGTTTTAATGATTGCGTTTTTCTGGTTTATTTTTAGGCAGGCAAGAGGGGCGCAGGATAACATATTTTCTTTCGGAAAATCTTCTGCAAAGCTTTTTAGTAAAGATACACCAAGAACTACATTTGCAGATGTTGCGGGGGTTGACGAAGCAAAACAGGAATTAACAGAAGTTGTGGATTTTTTGAAAAACCCGGGTAAATACAAGGCAATGGGTGCAAGGACTCCAAAAGGAGTATTAATGGTTGGTCCAAGCGGAACGGGAAAAACACTTTTAGCAAGAGCAACAGCCGGTGAGGCAGGTGTGGCATTTTTTTCAATGGCGGGATCGGAATTTATGGAAATGTTAGTTGGAGTCGGTGCATCAAGGGTAAGAGATTTATTTAGCAACGCCAAAAAAGCACAGCCTGCAATAATTTTTATTGACGAGGTTGACGCAATCGGAAGACAACGCGGTACAGGATTTATGGGTGGCCATGATGAAAGAGAGCAAACATTAAATCAAATTTTGGTCGAGATGGATGGGTTTGCGCCAACAGAACAATTAGTAGTAATTGCCGCAACTAATAGGCCTGATGTTTTAGATCCGGCATTAATAAGGCCCGGTAGGTTTGATCGAAGGGTTGTTTTAGAATTTCCTGATGTTAAAGGCCGTGAAGCAATTTTAGCAATCCATGCAAAAGGAAAACCATTTGCAAGTAACGTTTCATGGGAAAAAATTGCCAAAAGAACAGTAGGTTTTTCAGGCGCAGATTTAGAAAACATGCTTAATGAATCGGCAATTTTAGCAGCAAGACTTTCCAAGAAATCAATTGATATGAAGGACTTGGAAGAAGCAGCAACTAAAGTAAAACTAGGGCCGGAAAAAAAGAGATTACAGTCGGATGAAGACAGAAAAATGACTGCATATCATGAAGCAGGACATGCTTTGGTTTCTTGGTTTATGCCGCATATGGATCCGGTGCATAGAATATCAATCGTATCAAGGGGAATGTCTTTGGGGCATACAATGATGGAACCAATGGATAGAGTACATGAAACAAAAACACATCTTTTGGAGGAGATTTCGGTAATGCTTGGAGGACGGGCTGCAGAAAGCTTAATTTTTAAAGAAGTTACAACAGGAGCGTCAGATGATATTGCAAAAGCTACCGAAGTTGCAAGAACGATGGTTGTAGAATATGGAATGAGTGAACTTGGGCCTATTAATTTGGATGGAGACAGAAGAAATCCTTACGAGCAAACTAATGTTTCTTCGGAGATGGCCTCTAAGATTGATGTACAAGTTAAAAAAATTACTGACGATGCATACGAAAACGCAATCGGAGTACTTAAAAAATTAAAAACAAAATTGGATGTTTTAGCAGAAGAATTATTAAAAAATGAAACGATTGAATCTGAAGAGTTTGAAAGGATTGTCGGCCCCAAAAAAGCAGTTCTTGCAACCGTAAAAGTGTAAGTTATACTATAAATGTATGAGTACTTCACAAAAACGAAGTTTTTCAAAAAAAGAAGCAATAAATTTTGGTTTTAAAATTGCAAAAGAAAACATCGTATTCTTTATCGGACTTTTTGTAATTTGGGGAGTTATTACAGTTATTTCTTCATCTATACAACACACACTAAATGCAGACAAACAATCCTTAATAAGTTTTATGTTAGCTCTTGTTTCATGGGTCGTAACTTCTATTATATCAATGGGGTTTGTCAATATTATACTTAAGTTTGTTGATAGGAAAAAACCTGAATATAAAGACCTTTATTATATTACAAAATTATTTAATTTTATGTTAGCATCTCTTATTAGAGGATTAATAATTGCAGTTGGTTTTATTCTTTTAATAATTCCCGGAATTATCTTTTCAATTAAACTTCAATTTACGGAATACTTGATTGTTGATAAAAAAATGGATGCAGTTGATGCTATAAAGGCAAGCTGGGAAATGACAAAAGGAGTTAAATGGAATTTATTTTTATTAGGGCTTTTATTGGGACTTATTAATATATTAGGATTTTTGTGTCTTTTGATTGGACTGATTATTACGGTGCCACTTGCAATGGTGGCGGAAGCCTACGTTTACAGAAAACTTTTATCACAATCTTCATTTAAATAAGTTATAATAAGCTTCATGAAGAAACTCGTTCTTATAGACGGTAATGCAATTATCCACAGAGCTTATCACGCACTGCCCCCGTTAAATAACAAGGAAGGACAACCAACAAATGCAGTTTATGGTTTTTTTACCATGCTTTTTAAAATTATTGAAAGCTTAAAACCTGAAAATTTAATAGTATGCTTTGATAAAAAGGCACCGACCTTTAGGAAGCAAATTTATGTTGGGTATCAGGCAAAAAGACCAAAAATGTCGGAAGATTTAGTACCTCAAATAGATATTATTCATAAATCATTAGACGAAGCACAGATAGTTCATTTTGGTGTTGAGGGATATGAGGCAGACGATTTAATTGGCACATTATCTAAAAAGGGTGTTGAAAAGAATTTTGAAGTAATTATTGTTTCGGGAGACAGAGATTTATTACAACTTGTTAACTCTCATGTGTTAGTTTTAGCACCCGTTGTTGGTATTACAAATATGATACTTTTTGATGAAGCAAAAATAAAAGAAAAGTATGGACTTAAGCCTAAACAAATCATAGACTATAAAGCATTGGCTGGTGATTCATCAGATAATTATCCGGGAGTAACAGGCATTGGGTCAAAAACAGCATCGCAGCTTATAAACAAATATGAAAGTCTAGAAAATTTATATAAACATATATCGGAGTTACTTCCACAACTTCAAGAAAAACTGGCAAACGACGCAGAGCAAGCTGTAATGTCAAAAAATCTTGCAACAATTATTACCGATGCACCGGTTGAATTAAATGAAAACGATTGTTTAATTTCAAATATTGATGCTAATGGTTTAAAAAAACAATTTGAATCACTTGGGTTTAGCAGTTTATTAAAAAGACTGTCCGTTTTTGATTCAAAGCCTATTATAAAAAAACAAAAAGAGGAAAAAAAAGAAGATAATCAGATGAGCTTATTATGAAAGTTGCATTAGTCCATGATTATATAAAAGAGTACGGCGGAGCAGAAAAAGTTTTGGAAACTCTGTCGGAAATTTATCCTGAAGCTCCAATATATACAGCATTTTATTCACCGTCCTTTTTAGGTTCGCATAGAGAAAGGTTTAATAAAATGGATATTAGGACTACTTGGTTTCAAAACACCCCTTTTAAAAATAAATTACTTAGTTATTTTCGTTTAATTGCGCCATTTGTTTTTAAGTCTTTGGATCTTTCAGATTATGATGTGATTATTACATCTGCAACAGGTACCTATACAAGTCCAAATTTTGTTAAAAAGAAAAAGGATGCTAAATTATTTTGTTATTGTCATACGCCCCCCAGGTATTTGTATGGTTACTCAACAGCCGCCCCATGGAAAAGTGTTTGGTGGAGAAAGTTGTTATATCTAGTTGGTTTAGTACCCATTCATTTTATCCGTTTGTTAGATTTTAAATCAGCTCAAATTCCCGACTATTTTATTGCTAATTCAGAAGAAGTTTCCAAAAGAATTAAAAAATTTTATAGACGAGACCCAAAAATAATTTATCCTCCTGTGCAAGTAAAGGAGGGTTATTTAAATCAGAAAAAGGGTAATTATCTATTGGCCGGTGGAAGGCTTGCAAGACCCAAACATGTAGATCTGGCGGTCTTGGTATGTACAAAAATGGGTTTCCCCCTAAAAGTTTTTGGAAGAGAATTCTCAGGATACGGAAGCGAATTAAAAAGATTAGCTGGTCCGACTGTAGAATTTTTAGGTGAAGTAACCGATGAAGAAAAATGGAAGTTATATGAGCAAGCAAAGGTTTTTATATTCCCGGCAGAGGATGAAGATTTTGGAATTATGCCGGTTGAGGCAATGTCTGTGGGGACAGCGGTAATAGCATATCGATCAGGCGGAGTTAAAGAAACAGTAATAGATAATAAAACCGGAATATTATTTAATGATTTAACAACAGAAAGTTTAACCGCCGCTATTAAAAAATTTGAAAGTTTAAAGATTAATCCTATGGATTGTAATAAGCAGTCGCAAAAATTCTCCAAGGAGAGATTTAAGGAGGAAATAGAAAATTTTATTGCATCAAAGTCTAAGAATTAAAAAGGCAACACTAAGTCCTGCTATAATTATTGCAATAACAATAATGACGTTGAATATAATGCCAAGTTGAATAATTCTTCCAGCTGCGGGATTTCTTCCTAACGCTTCTACTCCTTTTGCAGCCGTTCTTCCAAAGCTTAAGAAACCAAAGATTACTGATGCTAAAACAACCAGCGCTGCAACTATATATTTAAAAATTGGAGCAGGTCCTTCTTTTGTAGGTAAAAGTGCAAATTTAAAAATATCGGAAAGCGATCCTGCTAAAGTGGGTTTGGCATTAAAATAATGTAGTTCAAGATTTAATGCAATTTTTCCAACCTGTTTTGTATTAGTATAATCTTCTAAAGCAGGACCCAGCACATATCCGTCTTTTGTGGCTTTTACACCAACACCCGGTATCGTTGAGGTGGTTATTTCATCACCTTTTTTAATAATACCGTCTTTAGTTGAAACCAATACATAAACTCTCCCAACGGGAATTACCGGAACACCATTGTTGACATCGCTTGTTGAGAATATGATTGCCGCATCTCTTGCAACAATTCCTAAAACTTGTGGGTCATAAGGTGTATTTGAAAGAATAACCCCGTCTTTTGAAGAAGAAACAATACTTCCATCTTTTACATCCTTCTGGGCAAGTTCAACAATTTGGGCAACACCTAAGCTTGCGGCACCTTCGGTTGTAATAGAAAAATTATTTGAAGTAGTTTGTGCGTTTGCATTTGAAAAAAAGAGTGCCCCTGTTAGTATTAAGGTAATAAAAATAATCAGCGGTTGTAGAATTTTTTTAAACATACAGTTTAATTATACGGAGAAATGGTTATTCTTCTCAAGTTAAAGCTACTTTTTTAATAGTATATCATTAACCAAGGTATTTAGTGGTATTGTTGCAACGCCTGTTACCGTATCTGCTCCACCATAGTAAATATATAAAAGATCATTTATTACGACAGCTCCGCACGGAAATACTACGTTAGGGACTCTTCCGTTTAATTCATATTCTTTTTCCGGTTCAAAAATTGGCTCATCGGTACGTGCAAGTATCTTTTTAGGATCATTATAGTCAAGCATTATTGCGCCCACTTTATACATAAAACCGGGGTCCGATACCGCATGGTAAATTAGTAACCATCCATGCTCTGTTTCAATAGGTGGAGCTCCGATTCCAATCTTAACATTATCCCATTTGTCTTTCCTTGCCTGAGCAATTATTCCACCCGATAAGTATTTAGTTTCCGGAAAATCTAAGTCTCGTAAGTTATCCATCCAAATAACATCTCCAAGACGGTGAAATGCAAGAAAACCATTACTATTAACTTTTCGGATAATGCAGGAATCTTTGTCGTCTACTCCCGGTGGGGAAATTAGCTTTGGTTTTTCCCAATTCCAATTTTTATGTAAAAAGTCATTGATAGAAATAGATGATAAAGCAATCCGTGGTGGGTTTTTACCGTCATATGCTGTGTAGGTTAGATAATACCTATCGTTAATTTTAGTAATTCTCGGATCTTCACAACCTGAGTTTCCATTTTTATTTTTTTCTGGATCTGCCTTTTTTTCAAAACTTTCACGAGGAGTATAAATAGGGTAATCAAGGTTTTCGTCAATATTAAAGCCGTCTTTGCTGGAGGCATATCCAAAAACAGAAGTGCCATCACCCCCCTGAGCCCTATAAATTAAATGTACTTTTCCGTCTTCATAAATTGCTGCAGGGTTAAAAACCCCTTCTTTTTGCCAATCAAGCTCTATAATTGGTGATAGAATTGGATTACCTTCAAACCTGGTAAATTTTTTAGGATTTATTTCTTGTTGAGGCTTTTCTTCTGTGGTAAGCTCATTTAAAAGTAGGTTTAAATCACAAGTTGCGAGTGCACAAACAGTGTCTGCCGCGCCATAATATACAAATAGCCTCCCATCCTTAATAATTGCTCCTGATGGAAAAATTACGTTGGTCACGTTTCCCTCAAGTTCATACTTTTCCTCAGGATTTAAAAGTGAAGAGGAAGTTCTTCCTATTACTTTACGCGGATTGTTGGGATCTAAAAGAACTGCTTCAATTCTAAATTCTTTATTATTGGAAGTATAGTTTTTAATATAAGAATAAATTACTAGCCAGCCCTTTTCTGTTTTTATTGGTGGAGAACCTAATTCTACTTGATCGTGAATATCTCTAAGTAAATAAACAATATGATCGTAAACCTTTTCTTTCCAATTATTCCAATAATCAGCAGAATAAATGTCCTCTTCTTTATCAAATTCCGCAATGGTTATTTTAGCCGGAGGCTGATCTGTATCTTTAGTAAGTATTGCCACGAATTTACCATTTATTTTTTCGGGGAATAATGCCATGGCTTTAGAATTAAAAGTGGTAACGGGGTGTTTTTCAAAAGACGTAAAGTCTTTAGTGACTGCAACTCCCAATTTTATGCCAAAAGCTGAAAATGGATAGGTAGAAAGAGCAGTATAGAAAATATAAAATTTACCATCTAGATAAGTAATTCTAGGATCCTCACATCCGTAAGTATCCCAATCTTCTGTGGGACCAAATAAAAGTCTTTGATCTTTAAATATTACTCCGTCATCGCTTTTGGCATAACCTACCGATGAAACCTGCATATTTACACCATTCCTTTTTTTAGAAGAAGAAAGGGCTCTGTATACCATGTGGTATGTTCCTTCGGCGTATACGACACAGCCATTAAATGCACCGTCATGTTCCCAATCATTTTGTGGGTTAGGAATTAAAATTGGATTTTCCGCAGCTCTTTTTAGGGCAGTCATATTCTTATTTTAATCAAATTTTACTTATTTATAAAGTAGTCAATTAAGTTTATTTAAAACCTCTCAATTTGTGGCTCACCAAGGCTCTAAAAATGTCTACTTTTGATATTATTCCCAAAAGCGTACCCTTGCTATCGATAACAGGTAAGCGTGATATGTCTTTTAATTTCATGATAGACTCAGCTTTAAGAAGCGGTTCATCAACATGAATTGCAATAATTGTTCTAGTCATGACCTCCTTAACCCTTCTTTTT
Organism: bacterium; assembly: GCA_021780675.1. Classification (GTDB taxonomy): domain Bacteria; phylum Patescibacteriota; class Microgenomatia; order Levybacterales; family UBA12049; genus DAHWUP01. The sequence goes on along the minus strand of JAJXYH010000013.1, from coordinate 42,008 downwards.
AATATGGGTTTTATATTCATTTCCATTTCCTCAAAGTCCCTTTCATGAATATAATCTTCAAATAAGCTTTGAACTTGCGGGAAAAGCTGAGATAGTATATCCTGTTCGGTAATAAAACCGATTAGTTTCTTAGAGTTTTTCTTAACAACTGGTATTCCTTTATGACCGTGACCAAAAATATATTTTGCCGCCTCTATAAGCGTGGATTCTGGAGTGGTGTACCCGATATTCTTTTGAAATACATCAGATACCTTCATCACATTTATTATACATCTTTGGGGCAAATAGATTGACATATAATGTTTTTATTGAGAATATAAAATTATGTTAAGTAAACTGAATATTTGGAAAGTTTTGACTACTCTATCTGTAATAGGAATACTACTTGCACTGTATCTTTTTTATAATTATTTAACAAAACCAGTATTAGAGTCATGCTATATAAATAGTTCTGTTAATTGCGATGCTGTTACGAAAGGTGCTCTTTCAACCATTTTGGGAATACCAGTTTCAATTATTGGTTTGTTTGGGTATATAGGCATATTATTGTCATCAATACTAAGGAAATCTAAAACAGTTTTGGCAATTGTAACATTTGGAATGATATTTTGCCTTTATTTAACGATTCAGGAGATATTTGTTCTACATGTTATTTGTCCTGTTTGTTTAACTTGTCAGCTGGTAATGTTATTAAGTTTTGTAATTGCTCTAACAATAAATTATTACCCAAAGTTTAAGAGATAAAGCATAATTTGCTATAATAAATTGTGGTCTTAAACATACTTAAATATATCAAACATTTTAAACAATTAGATTTTAAACACATATTTAAGACGCAGCTTCCGGATATTCTAGTAATTTCTGTACTAATTGTTGTATTGGTTATTACTAATGTAAATTTGTTAAATAATGTAAATAGTTATAAAAGATCTAATAGCGATTTGACGAATAAATTAAAAGTTACAGCAGGTAAATTAAATGATTTACAAAATCAAGACCAATATAAAATAAATCAACAACTTAAGAAAAATATTACCAATATACAAAGTTTATCTAAGGACGTTGTTGATATTTATCAAAATATATTAGACCTAAAAGTACAAAAACAAGACACATCCGATTTAGATAAGCAATTGGCGCAGGGAATAAATTACATATCTGAAATTAACTATCCTTCAGCCTCGGCTCAATTAAATTCTTTGGCGGATAGCGTTAAGAAAAAACAAGATGAGCTGGCGAAAGCTCAAGCTGCAGCAAGTGCGCCGGCACAAAACGTTACTAAGAGTAATACCCCCCCCACTAACGGATTTTCTGTTCAGTCCGTATCTGCAAACGGAGCAGATTTTACGGTATATATTATTGCTGCCGACCTAAATTCCACAAAGGTAATTGTTGATACCGCATCGGATGGGGATTGCGGCAATAATTGTCCTGTAATGCCGCTTGCAGATTATGTTGCCAGAAGCGGTGCATACGCCGGAATTAACGGTTCTTATTTTTGCCCTGCAGAATATCCTAGTTGTGTGGGTAAAACAAATTCTTTCGATCTTTTAGTGATGAATAAAAATAAAACATATTTTAATTCATCCAATAATGTATATAGCACCAATCCCGCAGTAATTTTCTATGGTAATAATGCCAGATTTGTTTCTCAAGCCTTATCTTGGGGAAGAGATACAAGCGTTGATTCGGTTTTATCAAATTACCCACTTTTAGTTAATAATGGAAATGTTGTTTATTCCGGCGGAGGGGATGCAAAATATGCTCCAAAAGCAGCAAGAACATTTGTTGCGAACAAGGGAAATACTGCATATATAGGAATTGTTTTTAACGCAACGATGCAAGAAAGCGCAAATGTATTAAAGGCGCTAGGAATGGATAATGCAATGAATTTAGATCAAGGTGGATCAACTGCACTTTGGTATGGCGGAGGTTATAAGGCAGGACCAGGCAGAAACATACCAAACGCTCTTCTTTTTGTTAGAAAATAACTAGTTATTTTCTAAATATTCATTCTTAACGAATTTACTGTATTTATCCATAAGTTTTTTTATTTTGGGACTTATTACAAAATTGCAATACGGATAATCTTTATTTCGGTCATAATAATCTTTATGGTAATTTTCAGCTTCATAAAAATTCTTAAAAGGTAATATTTGAGTTACGATTGGATCTTTATAGATTTTATCTTTTTCAATTTTTTTCTTGGATTCAAGGGCCTGATTTTTTTGTTCTTCAGAATGATAAAAAATTGCCGATCTATATTGTGTGCCAATATCGTTACCCTGCATGTTTATAGTAGTGGGGTCATGGGTATGCCAGAAAATTTCTAATAGTACTGCATAAGGCATTTCTTCAAGATTAAATTTTATTTGAATACTTTCTGCATGTCCGGTTTCTCCCGAGGAAACCTTTTCATAAGAAGGATTTTCTATATCCCCTCCACTATAACCAGGTGTTACAGAGTAAACACCCTTTAATCTTTTAAATATTGCTTCTGTGCACCAAAAACAGCCGCCGGCAAAAGTTGCCACATCATTTTTCATAATGTTTATTATACATTACTCTATTTGGTAATCGTGAATGTTAATTTTATTGACAACCCTAAATATATAGCTGTATACTTTTTTTACATGGCAGATCCAAAAGAAGCTTTAGATTATTTTTCAGGACAAGTTCTAGATTCCAACCCAAGCTTAAGACTTTCTCTAGGGATTTCTTCGGCAAGCGAGTTGTCAGAAAAATTAGCTTTACGAACAGCCAGACGGGCAATTGGAATTGCGGAGGAAGTTGGACTTACGGAACAAGCAGATGAGGTTAATAGAGCAGTTAATCAGGGTAATTTAATAGAGGTTATCGGTCTTTCTGAAAGGATTCATAAAATTGTAAGTCCAGATGCTCAAGAATCCTTGTTTGGTACGGTTTTTCAGTCAGTTACTGCCGGAGGACAAGAGGGGCAACAGAACATATAAAGATGAAAATACTTATAAACTGGATAATATCGGCAATGGTAATAGTAGTTGCGGCATATATTGTGCCCGGAGTTCATGTTTCGGGTTTTATTACTGCCTTAGCTGTAGCATTAGTTTTGGGTGTAGTTAATGCAGTTTTAAAACCGTTATTAATTATATTGACACTTCCGATCACTTTATTAACTCTTGGTCTTTTTGCTCTTGTATTAAATGCGGTTTTAATTTTGTTGGTGGGTTGGATTGTCCCCGGATTTATAGTTGATGGATTCTTATCGGCCTTAGTATTTGGAATTGTATTATCAATTTCAAATACCTTTTTAGGTTTTTTGGGAAAACATTAAATTGCCTATTCACTAAAATTAATTTTTTTAGTATTATTCACCTATGTTAAAAAAAGCTGTACCATATTTTATCGTCGCTGCTGTTATTTTTATTGGTATTGGGGCAATATTCTTTTTATCAAATCAGGGTCCCTCGGCTCCCAAACAAAATCCAATGGATTTAATTCCAACGCTTTTCCCAACCAATCAAATAACCCCTACACCAATTCAACAACCTGCTATAATTACTCCACAGCCTGAAAACGCACAGGCAACAAACGGAGCTAGTATGGATAATTACACAACGACAGCAGACGGGTTAAAATATATGGATGAAACTGTGGGATCAGGACAAGAGGCTAAGACAGGGGATACAGTTATGGTTAATTATGTAGGCACACTTGAAAATGGAACTAAATTTGATAGCTCATATGACAGAAATACTCCGTTTACAACACGAATTGGAGTAGGACAAGTAATTAAAGGTTGGGATGAGGGGATAGTTGGCATGAAAGTCGGTGGGAAGAGAAAACTTATCATTCCGCCGGATTTAGGTTACGGAAGTCAACCCGCGGGCTCAATCCCACCCAATTCAACTTTAATATTTGAAGTTGAACTTCTAAGCGTTAAATAGATTACTGTAAATCAAATTCTTTAAGTAATTTTTTATTTCCCTCAATTTGATAATGTAGAAGCTCAGAATAAATACCTTTCTTATTTGCAAGATTTTTGGGAGTATCGAAATCACTTATATGTCCTTTATCAAGTACAATAATTTTTTCTACATTTTGTATGGTTGAAAAACGGTGTGCAATTATTAATACCAGCTTATTTTTAGTTAAGTTTTCCAATGCTTCATGAACATCTCTTTCGCTTTTTGCATCCAAAGAGCTGGTTGCTTCATCTAAAATTACAATTGGACTATCTTTAAGAATAGCTCTTGCTATTTGAATTCTTTGTTTTTGTCCGCCCGAAAGCTTAACCCCTTTTTCTCCAACCAAAGTGTTAAGTTTATCCGTAAAATCCACTACAAATTCATAGGCATTTGCAAGTTTTAATGCATTAATTATCTCTTTTTCACTTGCCAGTTTTTTTCCATAAGAAACATTATCTTTAATGCTGGATGAAAAAAGTTCACTTTCTTGAAAAACCAATGAAATATTATTCCTTATAAAACTCACGTCCTGATTTTTATAATTAATATTGTTTAAAAAAATATCTCCTTTTATAGGATCATAAAACTTCATAATTAAATTAATAATTGTAGTTTTTCCTGCACCGCTATGCCCAACCAAAGCAATTTTTTCATTTGCCCTAAGTTTAAATGAAATATTATTTAACACATCTTTGCTATCCTTATATTTAAACGAAACCCCCTTAAATTCTATACCTGCATTTTCTAATTTTTTTGTTTGTTTATAGTTTTCAAAATCTTCAGTAGATTTAAGATTTAATATTTCAAAAAATTCTTTTGAACCGCTTTCTGCAGCCTGTACTCTAGATAAAATAAATGACATTGCAAAAAGTGGAGATCTAATTTGTCCCATAAGCTGTAAAATTAATACCATTTCTCCTAGGGTTAAACTTTGCTTAAAAGCGCCGTAAAAAACAATAACATTTACTAAAAGTAGAATAATACTTAGGCTAAAATTTCTTAAAAAATCTATAAGATGATAATTATTACTTTGTTTGTCATAAAGCGTATTAATTTGACTTAAATTATCAACTACTTGTTTAAATTCATCCAATTGGTTGTTAAAACTTTTTACAAGAGGGATGTTTAAAATTACTTCCTGAATCCTACCTCTATTAAAATCCTCAATTTTATTTTTTTGTTCTTCGTATCTTCCCCACTGTTTAATTGAAAAGTAAGAAAGTATTATGTAAATAGGGAATAAAAGAAAAGTAAAGATTGCAATTGGAACGTTATAATAGGCTAAAATAGCAATCGTAAATATTGTTTGTAAAATGGATGGCAATATAAAACTAGTAACTGTGTTGGCAAAGTCTTGAATTATTTGTATTCCTCTGTTTAGCTGGTTAACAATTTTTCCGGAAACTGAGGAGTCAAAAAAACTTTGGGGAAGTCCAAGTATTTTATAATAAAATTTTTCTGTTAAGAATTTTCTGAGTCGGCCTGCCAAATAGTCTCCAAGGCGATCGCTGATAGAATTTAAGATAATTGATAATACACTTGATAAAAAAGCAATAAAAATTAAAAAAATTAGATAGTCTAAGCTAGAATTTTTTCTTTGAATATGTTTAACAATTTCATCAACAATTAATTTAGAAAGAACAGGAGACACAAGGCCTAATACGGAATAAATAATAATTAATAAGGAAATAAGACCTATTAAAGGATGGAGGGGTTTTGATATTTTAATAATTTTAACTATATTTTTCATAAAAGTTAATATGTGGATAAAATTATAACTCTTCGGGAGTAAAATTTGAAAGCGAATTTATAATTGTGGTAATTTTTTCTTCATTTAGCATCCCGTTTTGCGATCCAATTTGTTGAATTGCACCAGAGGAGTTAATTGATCCCCAAATCATAGCATCTTTTATATCATGCCCTTTTAAAATTGCAGACAAAAATCCGGCAGTATAAGCATCCCCCGCGCCGGTTTTTTCTACAACATCTACTTTTACAATTCCTAAATGGTATTTTTTATCATCTTTCGTATAAACATAAGAACCTTTATCCGAATCTGTAATAATTACATTTTTTGCTCCAAGAGCCTTAAGTCCAAAGAGTAATTTTGTAATTAAATTTCCGTCGGTTTCCTTGTTAAGTCCTAATTCCTTTCCATATAAAATTTCTTCTGCCTCCTGTTTGTTCACAAATAAATAATCTGTTTTTTCAATTACATCAATTACGGTTTTATTTTTATGCTCAAGTTGAACAGTCCCCGGGTTAAAAGCAAGTAAAGTCTGTTTTTTATTAACGAAATCAATGGTTTCCCCATACACGTGTTCCCAAACATTGCCTAAACTGGTTAAGTAAACCATTTTGGTTTCTGCATCCTCGAAATCGAATTTATGTCCTCTTTCTACATATTCTGTAAATAAAGTTCTTTCTCCGTCGTAGCTTAGCGCAACAGTAATTGAGGTTTGTTTGTTATTGTCAAATATTACATATTTTGAATCAACACCCTCTTCTTTTAAAGACTTAATAATTTTTTGGGAAAATTCATCGTTTCCTGCTTCCGCAACGAGTCCTGTTTTTATTCCTAGTCTTGCTGTTCCAACAGCAGTATTAGTAGCATTGCCACCAAGTCCAATAACGTATTTTTCAACAGTTAGTTTATCCCCAAAATTAATCATTAGCTTATTGGTGTTTTTGTCGAGGCTAAATTTGGGATTATCTTCGGATATTCTTAAAAAAATATCAATAACTGTATCACCAACATTCAAAAGGTCTAGCATAAACTAATTATGCAGGAAAAATATTTTTCATTCAACCCATTATGTTATAATCTGCGTATGGGAGAAGAAGGTCCAACCGGCAGAGTGCCAAAAGCTATAAGACGATTAGGTAATCATCCTGATAAAGTTAGGAGCGTACCTGTTAGTTTTTTTGATAATCCACCTAAACCTAGTGAGGAATCTACTTACGTAGCTCCAAAATCTGAACAAGTGCCGGTGATAAGAAATGGTGGAGAGTATTTTAAAGGAAGGGATCTTCCTACAGATGTTTGGGCTCCGTCAGGCATAGTTTACTATAAAAAAATTGAAGATATACCTACATTGGATATTCCCAATAAAGATGAAAATTCTAAAGCTGCAAGTTGGGACAGTATAGAAGAAAGGGCTGCTACAGCTTTGGAGGTATGTCCTCCTGCTGAAGGAGAATTTTATGATGCGAGTTTTAAGTTCGTTGGAGAAAGAGGATTATATGTCAGGGTTATTTTGGGAAAAACAGAAAAAATGGTTAACGGCGAAGCAATAAAAGAACCTATTATTAGATGGATGCATTTCAATGAAGAAGGTGCGGATTTTAAAGATATCCGTTATAGATAATTTATTTTAACTTATTATCACAAGTTTTAACGGCACTTACTACTAATTTAAAAACCCCACCCTTTTTGGTTAAAGAATATTCAACTTTGGGTGGAACTTGAGCGTAAACTTTTTTTGTAAGGTAACCCTGTTTTTCAAGATCTTGCAGTCTTTTAGATAAGGTTCGAGGGTTTATTTCACCAACCTCTTTTTGTAGTTGCCCAAACCTTTTAGTTCCTTCTAAAAGAGAATTAATTATTGAGAGTGTCCATTTACTACCGATAATTTTTGCAACTTTTGAAATTTCTTGTATATCTCTGTTTCCCATACTATACTTATTGTAACTACTTGACATTATATAGTGCATAGTTTATCATGTCAATATGAATGATTGGAAAAAAGTTGCAGACAAAAATATTATACATAAAGTAGTTAATAATCTTAAAAACAGAAATATAGATGCATATTTTGTAGAAACTTCCGAGGAGGCAAAGAAAAAAGTATTAGAATTAATTCCTCAAGGAGCACGGGTTTTAGCTAGTCAGTCGGAAACTCTTAATCAAACAGATATTGCGAATGAAATTGAAAATTCGGATAACATCGTTTCGGTAAGAAAAGAATATATGGCATTAGATCATGAAAAAGATGCTGATAGAATACGGGAACTTCGTTCAACTCCTCAAGTTATTGTTGGTAGCGTTCACGCTGTAACAGAGTTAGGAGAAGTATTGGTTGTATCAAATTCAGGGAGTCAAATGGCGGCATATGTGTTTAGCGCCGGAAAGGTAATATGGGTAATTGGTGCGCAAAAAATCGTAAAAGATCTCGAGGAGGCAAATAGAAGGATATACGATTATGTTTTACCGCTTGAGTCGGAAAGACTTAAGAAGCTTTATGGGATTCCCAGCAACGTAAGTAAGCTTGTTATTTATACAAAAGAACCTGTAAAAGACCGGGTAACTGCAATTATAGTAAACGAAGCTTTAGGATTTTAAGTTTTGACTTTTCTTTTTTTAAGTAGTACTATTTTCAAATAATGAACATTATTAAATTTGTTACAAAATTTATAAAAGAAGACATTGCTTTTGCGCATTGTGATATTCCTTGCGGAATTTATGATCCACATCAGGCACAACTTGCTGCACACACAGTAGTAAGAATGACCAAGATGTTACAAGATATAAAACAAGATGATAATTTAACTTCAGATCACACAATTGCAAGAATTACTCATGTTAAAGAAAAACACTCGGATTTATTAGAAGAAGAACTGGAAACACTTAGAAATGACTATTTTAAGGATGAACATTTTAATGAATTCAAAAACCTAAACGAGTTATTTGTGAAAACTCTAAGAGCTTCGGCAAAAGCAAGACAGAACATAGATATGGATTCGGCACTCATGGCACTTTATGGAGTTTTGGAAATAGCGGAAATTTTTTATAAGACAAAAAAGGTTACTCCGGTCAGAATTAAATCTGTTTACCCCACAGAAGGTGAAGTAGTAATCTACAAATAATGCTTCTTGGTAAATTAAGAATAATTGGACACAGCATGGAACCTGCACTTAAAAATAATAACATCGTACTGGTTAGTAATTTATTTTACATATTTAAAGAACCCAAAGTTAATGATATAGTTGCTTTTAAGTTCAATAATAAGAAAATGGTAAAGCGAATCTCCCAAATTAAAGATAATCAATATTTTGTAATTGGTGATAATATAAATGACAGTTTAGATAGTAGAAAAATTGGCTTCATAGATCGTAAAAATATTTTAGGTAAAGTATTTAAAATTATTTAATGTTAGTAAATGTAATTATCATTTTTATAGTTTTTGTGTTATTGATTTTTTTATCAATGATTTGGCCGCCGGATAGTCCTTGGGCACCATGGTGGAGAACGAATACTAAAACTGCTAAGGCAATCTGTAAACTGGCAAAAATTTCCTCCAAAGACGTAGTTTACGATTTAGGTTGTGGGGATGGGGAGGTTCTTATTCAGACAGGGAAGCTTGGGGCAAAAGGTGTTGGAATAGAGATTGATCCAATAAGGGTCTGGATTGCAATCTTAAGGATTAAGAAAAATAATTTAGAACGTAAGGTTATTATTAAAAAAGATAACTTTTTTAAGGAGAATATATCTGAAGCAACGGTTGTAATAGTATATTTGGTTCCTGTAGCATTAAAAAAATTGCTTCCTAAATTTAAAAAAGAATTAAAAAAAGGAACAAAAATTGTAAGTTTTATATATGATATTGAAGATCAAAAGCCACAACTAATAGATAAAGAAAATAGATTAAAATTGTATATTATCTAAATTTTAGAATAATCCACCTTAACTTATTGGCAAGTTTATAAAAAAGATATAAGTTTTTTCTTATTGCAAAATCATAACTTCCCATATATTCGACGTGTCTTGGTCCATACCCCGATTTAAATTTATGGAATCCATAATATATATTATCTGGTTTAGGGGTTTCTACATTTGCCGCCCCCCACATGTCAAATTTTTTCAAACCCATTTTTTTGCCAAACCTTATGGCTTCCCACATCATTAAATTTGAAGCCATAACCTCACGATGTTCAATTGTCGACGCACCGTATGGGTAATATAAAGTGTCTTTTAAAGAAAACAATAACCATGCTGTTAATACTTTACCTTCGTAACGTGCTATTAATAAATGAGGCGTAAAATTGTCAGGATCATTATTTTTGTTTTTTTTAAAAGTATCCCACATTATTTCATGATATTTTGTTGTGTGTGCATAAAAATTCTGCCTTTTAGTAGTTTCTTTAGTTAAGTTTATGTACTCTTTAAACGCATTATCACTGTTGTCCTCTTTTACGGTTACTCCCCTTTTTTGTGCAAGACGTATATTATATCTTGTTTTTGGTTGCATGTTCTTTAATAACTCATCTTCTGATTTTGTTAAATCTAAAATAAAGTTATATTTTGTAAAAAGTGGATGAGCAGAAGGAAATAAATTTTTGAAATTGTATTTTTTATTGTCTTTTTCTATATTTGGCTCAATTTGAATAAAAATACAATTTTCCTTTTTACCCAGTTCCCAAAGACTGTCTAATAATTCTTTAGTGACATCAGGCCCTTTTGGTAAATATCCGATTGCATAATTTGTGTGCGGAACGGGATGGATTGTAATAAATAAATCATTTAAATTTATAACTTTTATACCCGTGTTTGTTCTAAATTGTGCCCAAAGCATGGTCTGTAACGGATGCGAATTTTTCATAAATATTCCGGAATATCTGATTGCATATCGTTTAAATTTTTTTCAAGCGTTTGTTCAGGTAATTCTAGTATAAACCTTGAAACAATGTTTGTCGTCTTTTGACCAAAGAACAGACGCTTTCTTGAGTATGTTAAGAACAGTTTTTCTTTTGCTCTAGTCATTCCGACATAACAAAGTCTTCTTTCTTCTTCTAAGTTGTTCTTATCCATTAAGCTTCTACTATGCGGGAAAAGGCCTTCTTCCATACCCACCATAAATACTATCGGGAACTCCAAACCTTTTGCCGCGTGCAATGTCATTAAATTAACTGCATTTTTTTTACCGTCTTCCTCTTTTATATTGTCAGGAAGGTATTCTTGTTCGACAAGTGAAACATTCTCCAAGAACAGATTAATGTCTGTAAACGCAATAGCAACAGATCTTAACTCTTTAATGTTTTCTAGTCTTGCAAGATCTTCTTCGTCCTTTTCATCATAGAGCGAAAGATAATCTGTATTTTTTATGACATCATCCAAAATGTCGATGGTTTTTATTTCTTCAATTTTTTTATTTTCTAACCTGTTTAGGAATTCATTAAATTTTCCTAAGCGGCCTTTTCCTAATTTTTCAATTCTTTTTAAAGAAACTTTATCTCTTCGGTTGGCAATATATTTTAGATATGCCAAAACGTCTTTTATTTCTTTTCTTTCATAAAATCTTGTTCCACCGATTAATATATAGGAAAGGGAATTATGAATAAACACCTCTTCTATCGACCTTGATTGAGCGTTTGTTCTATAAAGAACACAAAAATCAGAATACTTAAGATCCGGGTTTTGGTACTTAATTTCTGAAATATTTTCTAAAATATACTCCGCCTCTTTTTGTTCATTTAGTGATTCATGGACAAAAACATCTTCACCTTTTTTATTTTCTGTCCAAAGTTTTAAAACAGGATGTGAGTTATTTTTTGAAATTACAGACGAAGCAGCATCTAATATTCTTTGCGTTGAGCGGTAGTTTTGTGAGAGAGAAAAGGTCTTTACGTTACTAAAGTCTTCTTTAAATTTAGACAGGTTTAAAAAATCAGCCCCTCTAAAACTATATATGCTTTGAGAAAAATCTCCTACCACACAAATATTATTCCATCTTTTAGATAGCATTTTCGTTAATTGGTATTGGGCATGATTTGTATCCTGATACTCGTCAACTAAAATATATTTAAATTTATTTTGATATTTCTCCAAAATTTGCGGATTTTTTTGAAAAAGCTCAACTGTTTTTAAAATAAGGTCATCAAAATCAAGAGCAGCATTTTCTTTTAATAATTTTTGGTAAATTATATAAACTTTAGATACGACTTCTTGAAAATGTCCTCTTGCGTACTGAGGGTATTCAAGTTCGTTTATCAATTCATTCTTAGCTTGTGAAATATTATTTAGAACAGAATTTGGTTTGTATTCTTTTATTGAAATGTTAAGAAGATTAAAACACTCTTTTATTGCATCTTTTTGATCTTGATCGTCATAGATTAAAAAGTTTTTAGGGATTCCGATTGCTTCTCCCTCGATTCTTAGAAGTTTTGCGCATAATGCATGAAACGTGGAAATAGTAGGGAAATCAGAAATTAAGACGTTTTGTTTTGCAAAAGATCTTCTCATTCTTTCTTTCATTTCATTAGCTGCTTTATTTGTAAAAGTAACCATTAAAATGTTTGTTGGGTCAACCCCCTGATCAATTAAATAAATTACTTTATAGGTAAGAACCCGTGTTTTGCCGCTTCCTGCACCTGCCAAAATTATCATTGGGCCATTCTTTTGTTTTACCGCTTCAAGCTGTTCGGAGTTTAAGTCCTTGAGAAAATCTTTATTCATACCGTATAATGATACCACATGGAAAAGCTTTATATAGTTGCCAATTTTAAGTCTAATATGACTAATAATGAGGCTAAAAACTGGCTAGATGTCTTTATTAGTCATAAGCAGGAACTGAAAAATATGGGCGACAAAGAAGTCATTTTAGCTCCAACTTTTACATTCCTTTTAAGTTTTAATTCAGTTTTTTCCGGTACAAATATCAAGCTTTCGGCACAGAATTTGTCACCTTTTGATGAAGGGGCATTTACGGGTGAGGTAAATGGTAAACAAATTAAAGATTTTGCAGATTATGTAATAATTGGACATTCTGAACGAAGAAATAACTTTGGGGAGACAGATGAAATGTTAACTAAAAAGGTGAATTTAGCTTTAAAATACGGATTAACTCCCATATTCTGTGTTCAGGGAAAAGATACAAATATTCCACAAGGAGTGAATGTTGTTGCCTATGAGCCCGTTTTTGCTATTGGCACCGGAACTCCAGATACTCCAGAAAATGCGGATAAGGTTTGCGAAGATATCATCGCTAACCATGACAATCTTTCTGTTCTTTATGGTGGAAGTGTTACTTCAGATAATGTAGCAAATTTTACAAAAAGTGATAAAATAAAAGGCGTTTTGGTGGGTGGAGCAAGTCTTGACCCCATGGAATTTTTAAACATAATTAAAAATGCGTAGAAATAAAAAAAGGCCATTACTAGCCCTATTAGTTTTCCTATTAATCATAATAGGATTTTTTGTTTATAAAACAGCAAGTTTTTATCCCTTTTTATTCCAATTGGTAGTTGATAAAGGAGTTTCTTTAAAACAAACCAATAATAATATTAATATATTACTTTTAGGTATTGGGGGAGGAAGTCATGATGGACCGAATTTAACCGATACGATAATTCTTGCATCAGTAAATCAAAAAAATAATAAAGTGGTTCTTACTTCTATCCCGCGTGATTTGTGGTTTCCCAGCTTAACCACTAGCTTTAAAAAAGTAAATGAAGCCTATGCAGATGGGGAGAATAAAAGAAAAGGAGGAGGATTGGTTGAGGCAGAAGCTGTAGTTAGTAAAATTACAGGGCAACATATAGATTACGGTGTTAGAGTTGATTTTTCAGGTTTTGTAAAAGCAGTTGATATCCTAGGAGGACTAGACATTAATGTTGATAATACATTTGACGATTATGCGTACCCGATTAGTGGAAAAGAAGATGATACTTGCGGAAACTTAGCAGAGGATATTAAGGCATATACCGAAAGTGGTACCGCATCGGCAGAAATGGATTTAATTAAATTTCCATGTAGGTATAAGCATGTACATTTTGATAAAGGTTTAATGCATATGGATGGAGAAACTGCTCTTGAATTTGTAAGATCAAGACATGCAACAGGAGTCGAGGGAACGGATTTTGCAAGGAGTAAAAGGCAGGAAAAAGTAATAAAGGCTCTTAAAGATAAAATATTATCTGCACAAACGTTGATAAATCCGGCAAAGATAATCCAACTTTACAGTATTTTAAGCGGGAGTATAGATACCGATATTAAGCAAAGTGAATTCGATGATTTTGTAAGGCTTGCACAGAAAATGAAAGGTGCTAAAATCCAAAGTGCTGTCATAGATTATGGAGATCCCGCAACAAACAGACCCGGACTTTTATTTAACCCGCCTTATACTGCAGAATATGACTATTCGTGGGTACTTATTCCAAGAATTGGTGACGGCAATTTTTCTGAGATACAAAAGTATATTTCTTGTGAAATAAATAATAGTAGTTGTGTGATACCGCAAAATCCTAGTCTGTGATTTTATAGAGAGTAGCCCCACCATTTTGATAGACGATTTTTCCTAAAGTATTAAATTTATTAATGTTTATACCGGGATATTTTTTTTCTTCAAGCATGGATACCACTACGTAAGAAATATTATATTTTTTAATTAATGATTTTGTTAAGCTTATATCGGAAGTTGTATATAAAGTTCTAACGTCATCAATTCTGGGTGCGACAATATCGTAGGTTCCTCTCCAAAGCCATTCATGCACCGGCCATCCTATAACCGTAGGTAGTCCTGTATTTGCCGAAATTCTTGCATATTCGGTATATGAATCACCGTTTGCTTCCAAAACGACCGGTTGCCCTTTAATATTGCTATTGACCCAGTTTATTAAATTGTAATCCTGAGGATAAGTTTTTAACATATATTTAAATCCGTCTAACGATCCTTTTCCCGTTAAATTATTGTAGTATGACCCGATTGCAAAAAACGGATATATTAATATAAAGAAACTTAAGAAAATAGCAACTCCAGTGAAAGCCAGTTTTAAAATTATATTTTTTATCTCAAACATAAGTTTTATTAACACATAACCGCTTACAAGAGACAGCATTATAAATGACTGATAAACAAGCTTGAACATTGTATTAGCACGGTAATGTAAGGGATAGATATCTTTAACGTAAATAAATTCAGGAACAACAATTAAAATTGTAGATAAAATTATTAATATTAGAACAAATTTATCGTTATTTGATAATGTATATTTTCTCTTAAATTTTAAAAAGGAAATAAATGAAAATACAAAAAAATAGAAAAAGCCATAAAGTATAAGTAATTGCCAGATTGGTGATTTTTGACAGTGATTTGCTTCAAAAAGAAATGGCCCAATTTTACCAATTTTTGTAAGAAATCCCGGCGCACATAATATTCCTATTCCGGAAACAAACGGCTTAAAATTAATACTAAATGGAAGTGAAAATAGTAAAAATCCTAAACCGACGGTCAGGGTATTATTAAATGAATTTATAATAAACTCGCCTAAATTTTCTTTTGAAAAATTTAAAAAAATAATTATCAGCCCAGTTAAAAGAAAATAGATTAGCCCGTCCCAGGCATTTGCCATATACATTATTGCCAATAAAAAGCTCACTATAATTAAATCGGTGAATTTAAATTTCCAATTTTCAAGCGATTTAATTTTTATAGTATTAAATATTTTTAAAAAATGATTACTAAACAATAACTGTTTATCATTTTGCTTATTAATCCTTAAAATTATTGAGAAGAGAAAAGCTATAGTTAGTAAAACAATAGGTATGTCTAATACGTGGCCATGTAAATCTGAAACTACAAAGGAATAAATAGGGAACTCATGAATTGTAAAAGGAATAAAACGGGTAGCGTTAGGATACCAAAAGTCATTTGGGAAGCTAAAGGGCAAAAACTGTAAATTCCAAAACGGTATAGGCATATCTGCCGGTGTATAAGGCTTAAAGAATGTATATATTGTGGTAAGGTTTCCTCCAAACGCCAAGAAAACGGGAAATATGAAAGATAATACTTTAGTTATAAATTTAGACTTAAATTCGCTAAGAAGGTTAACCGCAATTGAGAACGCCGAAGTAAAAGTTAAGGCAAAAAGAGTAGTAATCATTAAGTTATAGCTTATAAATGAAGGGATTTGCGATATTTTGGTTAATACAGCAGTTATAAGATGCCCGAAATAATAATAATTTATTGGAAGCGGTGTGTACCACATGTCTTTGGGCGGAAAGTAATCACTTCTTAAAATTGAGTTTAAGAAACCAAAATCCATAAATTTCTCTAGCCCAAAAATGTCCGGCATGCGGCTTCTTATGAACGACCAAAAGACCAAGGTAATAAAAAAAATTATTTCTTCAAATATAAATATATTTAAATTTTTCTTAATTGTAACAAGAATATTTTTCCTATCAAAAATAGAATAATTTAATACAAATAATATAATTAATAAGATAATTGTTAAAGAAAAAGAAAATTGGGATAATCTTAGAATCCCTAAGATAAAAATAAAGTAGGAGAGTACTATCATTCCTATGATTTTGGAAAAGATATAACCTTTATCTCTAAAGTTATTAAACAAATTTAAAGTTATCGGTAAAAAAGATATACCGATAACAAAAAAAGTAAGAAACCATCTTAAAATATAAATTATATCTTGATTGTTCATCTGCACCTACTTAAATTGTAAATACTATAATTACTATTATTAGTATAAACCTTAGGAAAATTATTGTTAAAAAAATTTATGTTTACCTTAGCATCCTGTGAATTTGTATTAACTTCGGCAAAACTGATTTTATATTTTGATATATTACTACAAAAATAAGAAAAATTGTTAGTTAACAGTAGAGATTTTCGTAAATTATCTCTTGAAGTCGTATCATACCCTTGTGACCATGCAAAATAAGGCCATCCTAAAAATATTCTTCTTCCCGCTAATGATGCTGTATCGTAAAGATAGTCTGTATTTAGAAATTTTGCCTTTTGAGACGTATGATCTTTAATCCATAAAATATTTTTGTTTTGCGAATAGTCGGCAAGATTGATTTTAGTGTCATTGTAGATTGGGAAGAAGTCGATAATTCCAGACAGGGTAAGTAATAAAACTAAACTTATGCCAAGTAATTTGTATTTAATGTTTTTTCTAAATAGCTTGATAATTAAAAACGCCGAATACATGCTGCCTATAATTACAAAAAAATTAAAAAATTTATGATTAGCAGCAATTTCGGGAGAAAATTGTAATACATTTCCGACCATAAAAAGGGTAAAAAATGAAATAATTACTTTTTTAGCTGTTTTGTCCGAAAGTATAAAACCAATTGGTATAAGAATTAGATTCAATCCTATATTTTGCCACCAATAATTTAAAAAGGAAAACAAATCAACACGATTCAAAAGATATCCCACATGAATTTTTATATGAAAAATTGATGGTCCGGATTCAACATACAGATATTGTGGAAAAGCAATAACTCCGGTAGATAAAATTAGAATGAATAATTTTACCCTATTTTTAGAAAATATTAGAAGCATACAAAGCAGTATAATCATCGTCATTAAAAAGACTGCCATGTTTAAAAAGAACAATAATCCCGTTGCAACTCCTAGTAATAGATAGTATTTATAAGATATTTTTTTATTTGTAATATTTTTTAATACAAAATAGATTAAAAGTAGAGACAACGCGTAAGACAATCCAAGATGCCTTTGGTTTGTATAGATATTTAAGTTCCAAAATGCAGAAATTACACTATTATCATAAGGACCAAAGGACGGAAAAGTTTTATTAGTAATAATATCTATGGGGGTGTTTAGAGATAACGGGGTTTTTGTAAAAAATTTTACAAAATCAAGCGAACTATTAAACAAAAAGAAGATTATGCTTAATACACCAACACTTTTAGACTTAAATAAATATTTTGAAAAAATATAAATCATAAAAATTAAAAAACTGAATCCTAAAATTGAGGGGATGTTAAACGCATAATCAATTCTTAAGCCAAAACGCTCAAGATACCCAACCACTGCAAAAAATAAAAAATGATATTTGATAGCAGGTCCTAAGAAAAGGGGATATTCAGGCGGAAAATTATTTCCAAAAGAAAATGATCTAATTAAGGGAATATGACTAGCAAAATCACTCCATGATTTTGTTGAGATTTGCATAAAACCATTTTCGTAAGAAAAGGAAGAAAACATAAGCCAAGTAGAAAATATTAAAGAGAAAATAACTATAATAATCTCCAGCTTATATTTAATTACGAAAAGCTTTATTTTTTTCATTATTAAATTACTTTATCAGCAACTCTTTTTCCAAGCTCAACGGCATAGTTAGTTCCCCTGTCCCAGGGGTATACCTGTTCGATATTTGCAAGATACACATTTTTAAGAGGTGTAATCATTTTAGGAATTATCTTTGAATAATTAACGGGAATAACCGGTTGAGCAAAAGGATCTTTAAAAAGATCATATCCGATGATAAATTTTGAATATTTGGGGTTAATTTTTTTTAAATAGGGGTCAAATAGACTTAAGATTTGATTGGCATCCATTGAGAATAAACTATTTTCCCGCTCTTTGTAATTTCCAAGATAAAGTAAATGTTCATTATTATAGTTTTTTTTGTCGATAAAGTTGGTGTGTTCAACAATTGCCATAACCGGAGCATTTTTATCGCATACGCTTAACCAATAAGTATTATCTTTAAAAAATGGTTTTTTAAGTCTTAATACTAAATTTATTGCACCCAAGCTTTTCAAGTTTAGTATATTATTTTTATACTTTTCGGGAAGCTGTGGAGTAAACGAGAAGAAGATAAAGATAGGAGTAGTTACTATGACTTTATCAAACTCTTCTGTTTCTATTACTGCGTTTTCTTTTTGGTATGTAATTAGGGGTAAATTATCAGACTCGAGTTTTTTGACCTCGGTACTAAAATAAAATACTCCTTCTTTTTCCTCGATTTTCTTTGTTAAGCTATTTGCAAACTCTAAGAATCCACCTTTAGGATAACAAAGCGATGGTGTTCTTTTGATAATTCTTGCCCAAAACCAGGCCAGAGAAACATTTTGAGAAAACCTACCAAATTTATTTATAAAAAGAGGTTCCCAGATCATTTCATAGGCTTTTTTGCCCATAAGTTTTGGTAAGATTTTAACAGCGTTATATTTTTCTAATGGTTTCCAGAAAGGATTAAATCGAAAAACAGCAATAGAAAATCCCAATCTAAACCTATCAATAATAGGTAAAAGTGGGAAGAAGATAACGTTTAGCGGGGAATCAAGCTTATATGTATTTTGATTAACATATATACTTGTTTTTGGACGTCTAGTGACTACCGGAAATTTAATTTCTTTGGCTAAGCTTATAATTTCCTTGTCGTTAGTAAACCAATGGTGGTAATGCTTTTCAAGCGACCATTTCCATCCTTTTTGTTTAAATCCCACTGCAAGACCACCGGGGTTTTTATCTTTTTCAAATACAGTTACTTTATGACCCTTTTTCGATAACTCATATGCTGCGGAAAGGCCGGTAAAGCCTGCACCAATTATGGCTATTTTCATATTAAATTCCTTTGCGGGACAGAAGGAAAATAAAACCCCCAACAAAAGTAATTATTAATCCTACAATAATTGCTGTGATTATAGAGGTGTTATTTGTTGTTATCAATGTTTGCTTTTTATTTTGTGCAGTTACGGTAGTGGGTGTATTAGTCGGTGTTTCTATGGCAGCAGTTGCTGTAGAAGAATTTTCAGCAGCATAAACCGTGAAACTTTCGGTAATTGTTCTTAGAATACCTTTTGAATCCTTACCGGTTACTGTTATTGTGTGTGTTCCCGGATCAAGTGGTGTAGTTGGTTGATAGCTCCAGTTGCCGCTTGAGTCGGTAATAACATTTGCTTTTACGACCTGTTGCGAATGAATAGTAATTTGTAAATTTTGGTTGGGCGTTGCTTGACCCTTTAATACCGGTTGTTGAGTAGAAATAACCTGATCTTTAGATGGGCTTAGTATGCTAATACTATTAGATTTTGATGACGTTATATTTTGCATTGGAAATCCCTCAAGTGCAGCAGATGGACTTGCTGTTTGTTGATTGCCTTCTCTAAAGTCATAATTGTTTGAAAGTGTGATTACGGGGACATCAGCGCTTTGGTAATAATTCAATGTGACATTTGAGGATAACGAATCTCCTGCGACAAGCATTTTTATCACGGAATCTCTTGTAAGACTAAGAGTATTTGATAAATTAAAATTTAATAGATGCTGGAGGTCTATTTTATATGTACCATCAGTATTGACGAGTGTTGATAAGACTTGAGAGTTATCTACTGTTATGTAAACAATTGCTTCCTTGGGAGGGTTTGAATTTGCAAGCATCACTCTTCCTGAAACAGGAGAATTAGAAGTTGCGTTAAATGTATTAGCAGCAGTTGTTATTTCGAAGTTGTTATTATTATCTAAGTATGTTTCCCCACCGCTATTAATAGAGAAATAATATTTAGTATCAGGATTTAGGTTATTTAATGTGATGCTGTGTACAATATGTGTCTGTAATTTTTGAGTGGTGTCTTTGTCATCAAATGCAGTTTGATCTAGCGATCCGGTTGATCCGTATTTAACAAATCCACTTTCCATAGAAACTGTTGTATAAGAAACAGTAAATGAATTATCACTTATATTAGTAATTCTTACGTCTTGCGGTTGTTTATTTTCTGTTGCGTTTGATTGTAAAAATGTTGCTTTATTTGTTAAGAGGGTAGTAACACTTAGTCCGAAGATAATTATAATCAACCCTAAGAGAGTAGGGATTCTTTTATTTAAAACCGACTTGTTCATGGTTTTAATGCCCCTCCGCTAGTTGCTTCGGCATTTTTTGTATTCGTAAGCTTTGGTGATGGTGTTGGACTTGGAGTCTCCGATGTTACATATTTAGGTTCAATTCTGTTACGTTTTTTAAGTTCAGAAATTACAGCTGTATTAAAAGTTGGATCAATAGGCGTAATTTGTGAAACTTCTTGTGATGAAATTGTGGAAGTTACTGCACTGTCATAGATGCTAAAGCCAATCCAGGCAATAACAAATATAAGTGTCGGAATAAGAATAATTAGTAAATCCTTTTTTTTCATAAATTAAGGTTTGAAATAAGCATTTCCAGATACATTCAACTGTAAAGTTGCCTCTTGCTTAACTGTAGTAGATTTTACAATAGATATGCTTTTAAGTGTTAAGATTCTTTGAAAAGTTATAATATTACCGGTAAGGTCAATAAGATCTTGGTAATTTCCCTGAGCACCAACTGTAAAGTCAAAACTGGAATATTTTTTTGATGCAATAGCATTTTTTGAAATATCGGCATTTTGAACCTCTAAGTCTACAAGATTTATACCAGAAGGGGTAGCAATAGTTTGAATCGTTGCCGCAAGTGTAGCTATTTGATGAGTAGCTGGTACTGCGTCATAAATTAACGGTAAATCTTGTATAATGCTGTGGTATTTCTGATCCAAAAGCGAAAGATTATTTATTTTTTCTTCCAATCTAAACTCGAAGTATTTACTATCATTCACTTGTTTTTGTAGACTTGCAATTGTTGAAAGAGTTGGTTTTATTGCAAATAGACCTAAAACTATAAAAGCTACAATGGTTAAAATTACCATGACCATTTTCTCACTTTTTTCCGATTTTAATTCCGGTATAAGCTCTACATATTTTTGGTATCTGTCTTGTTTAACACTTTTTAAGATTAATTCTTTAATTCCCGCCATTTATAATCCCTCCTTTAGTTTTAAGATTTACAGTTAGTCCAACGCTTATTACCGTGGTTGAAGCTCTATTTTCAATTGTATTTATACTGATAAAATCGGTCTGGGGATACTTTCTTAATTGATCAACAAGTGCACTAAGTGGAAAGACGGAAGAAGTGTTTAACTGAATATTTAATTGGTTACCTATTAACGAAAAGTTTGTATAGCTTATTCCTTGAGGGGTTAATCCAATTACTTCTTTAAATGTATTTAATTGTTGTTTTCCCTGGTTAACAATTAAAGATTCTAAATTTAGGCGATCTTGTAGGTTTCTATACTCTACCTCTTTTTGCCTCTGGGAACTTAAAACAGCCTGATCTTGTTGAATTTTCGCATTAATGTCTCTTAATTGATTATCTAAATAGAATCTATATATAAATGCCGAAAGAGCAATAATTTCAACAATTATTACCATTAATCTTCCAATAGTTAGTGCCCAGTTTATGACCTGATTTGCAAGCTGATTATTGTCCTTTTTTACTAAATTTATAGAGGAAGATTTTTTCCACATACTAATTTTAGTCTACGGTTTTTTTGTCTGTTTGTCAAAGCTGAATTAAGGTTAAAATTATTTCTTTTTGGGGAGTTTTTTTGAAGCTGGTTTTGAGATCTTTTTAGCAGCAGAATTAGCTAATGTATTTGATTTTGATGCGGGTTTTGCCAACTTGCTTAATTTGGATTTTAATCTTGCAGCTTTATTCTTATGAAGGAGTCTTTTTTTAGTAGCTTTGTCAATAAGCTTTACAGCAAGTTTAACATTTTCCGGAGTTTTGCTTTTTTGAGCTTTCTTAACAGCACTCCTATAACCTTCTTTGACGACGCTATTTAGTTTTTCCCTTTTTCTGTCTTTTCTTAACTTTTTTCTGGCAGACTTTATTACTGGCATGCGGGTATTTTAGCATGCTATACTGTAAAAAACAATACATATGCCGGGTGATTTTATTAAAAAAAGCTTAAATTTTCTTCTCAAACAGCAAAATAACATTATTACTGCAGCTGTTGTAATCATGGGAACAATTGTTTTTTCGCAAATTCTAGGACTTTTTAGACAAAGACTTCTAGTTTCTATTTTTGGTGCATCAAACACACTTGGTGTTTATCTTGCCTCAACAAGACTTCCAGACTTTTTGTTTCAACTAATTATTGCCGGAGCTTTATCATCCGCTTTTATACCTGTTTTTTCAGATTACCTGGCAAAGAACAAGGAGCATGAGGCACATAAAGTAGCTTCTACGCTTTTAGCGATTAGTCTTTTAGTATTCGCCGCTTTATCGATAGTATTATTTATTTTTGCAAAACAGTTTTCATCTCTTATGGCCCCGGGTTTTCCTCCTGACCAGCTGGCTCTAATGGCATCTCTAACAAGAATAATAATTTTTGGGGAAATGCTTTTTATAGTTGGAAGCTTTTTTTCGGCGGTTTTACAATCTTATAATCATTTTTTTATCCCGGGTATAGCCTCTGCCTTATATAACTTGGGAATCATCATTGGAATTATTATATTTTCACCATTTGTAGGAATTTATTCAGCTGCGCTTGGGGTAATCTTAGGAGCATTAATTTTCGTTTTAATTCAAATACCTTTTGTTAAAAAAATGGGATTTTCCTTTATCCCAAATCTTTCGCCGGAATTTATAAGAACGTCCGGTGTTATAGATGTGTTTAAATTAATTTGGCCAAGGACGCTTTCAATTGCTGTTTTTCAGTTGGGAACGGTTATTACCGTTACCATGGTGTCATTTTTACAAAACCCGGGTAGGAATTATGTAATCTTTGATTATGCACAAACACTTGCTTTTGCCCCCGTAGTTTTATTTGGACAAGCTATTGCACAGGCTGCATTCCCGGTTCTTTCCAAAGAAAAGGATAATCTTGAGGCATTTAAAACAACTTTTATTACCAGTTTTAATCAGCTTTTATATTTAATCCTGCCGTTTTCCGTACTTTTTCTGGTATTAAGGATTCCGATTGTAAGACTTGTCTTTGGAGCCGCTCAATTTGATTGGGATGCAACTGTTGCTACGGGAAGAACTTTAGCTTTTTTTAGTATTTCAATTTTTTCGCAAGCCTTAATATATTTGGTTTCAAGAGGGTTTTATGCATTACATGATACAAAAACTCCTCTTTCGGTTGGGGTATTTTCAACCGCCATTATGATTATTTTAGGAAGTATTTTTGTTTTCTATTACCATTTTGGAATACAAGCAATAGCTTTGGCTTTTTCGATTGCATCGGTTATCAATTTAATTATTATGTTTATCTTATTGGATATTAAAGTAAAAGGATTTGAAAAAAGACATTTAATTATTACAACTTCCCAAATATTTATTTCTACAGCTTTTACGGCTTTTGCACTTTATATTCCCATAAAACTTTTAGATCAGTTGGTTTTTGATACCACAAAAACGATTAACCTTTTGCTTCTAACCGGAATTTCAAGTTTTGTCGGACTTTGTCTGTACCTTTTCTTAACCTGGCTATTTGACGTTAAAGAGGCAACAATGTTTATTATGCTTTTCAAAAAGTTCGGTGATTGGAGACAGATTCTTAAAAAATCGGAAGAAACAATTGACGGAAACAAGTTTAACCCTTAGAATTGCTTCGTATGAAACCCAAAAATATTAGAAATTTTGCCATTATTGCACATATTGATCACGGAAAGTCCACGCTTGCCGATAGATTTTTAGAAATAACAAGTACGATATCTAAAGATAAATTAAAAGAACAATTTTTAGATCAAAATCCTATTTCAAGAGAAAGGGGTATTACTATTAAACTTGCTCCGGTAAGAATGCAATATAAATTTAACGAAGAAGAATATAGTCTTAATCTAATTGATACCCCCGGGCATATGGATTTTTCTTACGAAGTTTCAAGGACTTTAGCTGCTTGTGAAGGGGCAATACTTTTAGTTGACGCAACAAAAGGGATCCAAGCGCAGACAGTCGCTCATTACAACACTGCTAAAAAAGAGAGTCTTAAGGTAATTCCTGTAATAAATAAAATCGATCTTCCCTCTTCAAATAAAGAAATTGTTGCTAAAAGTATGATAGAGATATTCGGTTTTAGGGAGGAAGAGATATTATATATATCTGCAAAAACAGGCGAAGGTACCAGAGAGCTTTTGGAAGAAGTTATTAAAAAAGTACCCCCGCCCAGCGCAGATTTAAACAAACCTCTTAGAGGATTGGTTTTTGATGCCGCATTTGATGAGCATAGAGGAGTCATTATTTTTATAAAGTTATTTGATGGCCTAATAAAAAAACAGGATAAATTGGAATTTATTCAAACCGGGACAAAGATTGATGTTTCTGAGGTTGGATTTTTTTCTCCCTTCCTTATTTCTCAGAAAGAAATAGTAGCGGGACAAATAGGATATGTTGTGACAGGAATCAAGGATATCAGGCAAACAAGAGTTGGGGATACTATTACCTTTCAAAACACCAAAGAATTGGTTATGCCGCTTCCCGGATATTCTTTACCTAAGCCGATGGTATTTTTTGGAATTTATCCTAAAAGTACAAATGATTATATTCATCTTAGGGAGGCGTTAAACAAGCTTTCTTTAAATGATGGATCATTAACTGTTGCAAATGAACATTCGGCTTTTTTAGGAAGTGGTTTTCGAGTTGGTTTTTTGGGGTTACTACACGCGGAAATTGTTAAAGAAAGACTTACGCAGGAAGGTGCTGTAGACCCATTATTAACGATGCCACGGGTTTTATATAAAGAAGAGGGAGAAAAAATCTACGAACCGGTTATGAATTTAACTATCTTTGTTCCCTCATCTTACGTTGGAGGTGTGATGACAGTTGCTCAAAACAAAAAAGGAATTCTTTTAAATATTACTTACCATAAAGATAACGCAATACTAGAATACGAAATGCCTTACTCGATGTTTATCAGGGGTTTGTCGTCGGAGCTTAAAAGTGTCTCTCAGGGTTTTGCAAGTCTTGATTATGAAATTACCGGTTTTAAAGAAGCAAATTTAGTTAAAATGGATATTTTGATAAATGAAAACGTGATTGATGTCCTGTCGGAGCTTGTTTATAAAGATGAAATTGATCATGTGGGAAGAGAAAAGACAGAGAAGCTTAAGGAATTTTTACCACGACAACAATTTAGACAAATCATACAATCGGCAGTTGGTACAAAAATAGTCGCAAGAACTGAAATTCCTCCTTACAGAAAAGACGTTTTAGCAAAAATGTCGGGTGGAGATAGAACAAGAAAAGATAAATTATTAGAAGCTCAGAAAAAAGGTAAGGTGCGTATGATTAATGTATCCAAAGTTGAAATTCCCCAAAAAGCACTATTGTCGATGCTTCAGAGTTAAAGCGGACAATACTTCGTTATACATCCACTACTTTGGTTTTTTATGGCATATGCAGAAACCCATCCATTTACTACGTTTGGACAACTTAGGATTTCAGAGTTACCATTAAAATATCTAATACCATTTTCTTTTGTTGGGTCAAGTACAGTAAGTACATGAGTTGATGTGTTTACATCAATTACGACAATCGCATGTGAAAGTGGATAAGACGATAAAGTACCATTAGTATTGTAAAATTTCATACATCCGCTAAGTATTAATGTATATCCCTTATCGATATAATTTTTTGCTAATGAATAATTAAAGTATTTACTCCCATAATTAAGTATTTTTGTAGATTTATCGCTTCCTCTTAATATAACGGTTGTCAAGCCTTTATTTCTTGCATAGCCGGTCATAATGGAATCTTGTTCACTTAAGTTGGTACCACTTGTACACCCTTGGCTAACAGACTTAGCGACGCTCAGTGGATTGTATGTATCACTGATATATTTCTTTAAAGTCATTGCTAGAGAGGTTTCAAAACAGCCATATGTAGCCAGATGACAGGTTGATGTTTGCCAAGAAGAACTATACTGAGAATAGTAATAAGATGGCATTGCGGCATATTGCTGAGTTTGTGTTTGTATATTATTTAAAGACCAAACGGTGAATGGGATTGCGAGTGCAATTGCAATAACTAAGAAAATTCCAAAATGCGGAAACCTTTCCCTAAACTTTATTGATTTTGCCATCAATAATATTATTCACAATGTTTTGTTTATTTGTCAACTGGGTTAATTTAAACCCTTGACAAAAAAAATGGGTATCTGCTAAACTAGCACTCTAGACAATCAACTGATATTTTAATTTTATGGCAAAAACAAAAATTCAACCGCTTTTTGACAATATTTTAGTAAGGCCTTTAGAGGCCGAAGAGAAAACCGCATCCGGGATTTTACTTCCCGATTCTGCTAAAGAAAAACCGCAAATGGGAGAAATTGTTGCAGTTGGGCCGGGTAAAGTAATGCCAAAAGGAGAAGTTGAAAAAATAGTTGTTAAAGTTGGTCAAAAAGTTATGTATAAAAAATGGGGAGGAAATGAAATTAAAGTCAATGGCGAGGAATTAATCTTAGTTGAACAAAAAGATATTTTGGCAATTGTAGAATAAATTATGGCAAAGCAAATTAAATATTCAAAAGATGCAAGAGCAGCTTTAAAAAGCGGGGTCGATCAGCTTGCAAATGCAGTTACAACTACTCTTGGACCCAAAGGAAGAAATGTTGCACTCGACAAGAAATGGGGAGCTCCAAACGTTGTTCATGACGGCGTAGCAGTCGCCAAAGAAATAGAATTAAAAGATCCATTTGAAAATATGGGTGCACAGCTCATTAAAGAAGCTGCTTCAAAAACTTCTGATGTTGCCGGAGATGGAACAACTACCGCAACGCTTTTAGCCCAGTCAATTATTAATAAAGGTTTTGATGCCGTAAATAAGCCGGGAAAAACAAAAGTTAACCAGATGATTCTAAAGGCCGGAATGGAAAAAGGTGTTTTAGACGTTGTTGCAAAAATAAAAGAAATGGCAGTGCCTGTAAAAGAAACAGATGTTGCAAAAGTGGCGACAATTTCTGCACAAAACGAAGAAATAGGACACCTAATTTCTAAAGCTTTAGAAAAGGTTGGAAAAGACGGTGTTGTTACAGTTGAAGAAGGAAGAGGAACAGAGCTTTCTGTAGATTACAAAGAAGGTATGGAATTTGATAAAGGTTATGCTTCTGCTTATTTTGTAACCAATGCGGATAAAATGGAAACAGAGGTAGACGATCCTTATATCTTGATTACCGATAAAAAGATCTCAAACTTACAGGAACTGCTTCCATTCTTAGAAAATTTAGTAAAAGTATCTAAGAATTTGGTGATTATTGCTGATGAGATTGAGGGAGAAGCATTAGCAATGTTAGTTCTTAATAAGCTTAAAGGTACGTTTAATGCGTTGGCCGTTAAGGCCCCCGGGTTTGGAGACAGAAGAAAAGAAATGCTTGAAGATATAGCAATTCTGACAGGTGGAACCGTAATCTCCGAAGATACTGGCAGAAAGTTTGAAAGCGTAACGGTTGAAGATTGCGGAAGAGCAGATAAAGTTTGGTCCGATAAAGAAAACACAAGAATAATCGGCGGAAAAGGTGATCCTGCATTGTTAAAAGCAAGAGTAGCACAGGTAAAAAGAAGTATCGAAGAGTCTACTTCCGATTTTGATAAGGAAAAGTTGCAGGAAAGGCTAGCAAAGCTTACCGGCGGAGTTGCTGTTATTAATGTTGGCGCAGCAACAGAGGTTGAAATGAAGGAGAAAAAAGAAAGGGTAATCGATGCGGTTGCTGCAACAAAGGCGGCACTTGAGGAAGGAATAGTACCAGGAGGAGGAGTAACGCTTCTTAAGGCAAGAAAAGTTTTGGAAAAACAATTAAAAAGCGAAAAATTATCTGCCGATGAAAAAGTTGGACTTCAGATATTATACGATTCATTGGAAGAGCCGATTAGAAAAATTGCTTCTAATGCAGGAGAGGACCCCGATGTAATATTGAAAAAAGTAGATAATTCTAAAGAAGATGATTATGGCTATAACGTAATGACGATGGAATATGGTTCTATGATAAAGGCCGGAATTATTGATCCTGCTAAAGTAACCAGAAGTGCTGTCCAAAACTCAGTTTCTGTTGCAATGATGGTGTTAACAACAGAAGCACTGGTTACAGATATTCCCGAAGAGAAAAAAGATATGCCAATGCCCGGCGGGATGGGATATTAATACAATAAATATTCGGAGTAAACAGTTTTTTTATACCCCCTTTTAAGTTATAATGTTAAAATACTTTGATGAAGAAATTTTTATATGTTTTTCTTACAATTCTGGCAGCAGTTTTAGTATTCATAGTAATTTCATATTTATTTATATTAAATAAAGGCAAAGGTGCTTTGCAGATTACTTCAAATCCCAACTCAAAAGTTTATTTAAACGATAAGTTAGTTGGAGTAACACCACTTTGTAAATGTGATTTAAAAGACATGCTTTATCAAGGAAGTTATACTCTTAAGTTAGTGCCACAGTCTGGCAGTGCTAATCCTTTTGAACAGACAGTTACCATTTCCCCTAAAACATTAACCGTAGTTGATAAAAATTTTGCAGAAAAAGGTTTGGGTAATGCAAGTATTATTAGTTTATCTTCGATAGACAATAAAAATGATGCTCAAATTGCCGTTGTGACCTCTCCATCCGGCGCACAAGTTTTTTTAGACAGTAAGTTACAAGGAGTAAGTCCCCAAATTATTAAAAATGTTAAAGAAAGTGATCATGAATTAGAAGTTTCTTATAAAGGATACAAAGATAAAATTATAAGAGTTAGAAGTGTTTTGGGATATAAACTGGAAGCCTTGATTTATTTAGGGATAGATCCCGATTTTAACGCCTCAAGTTCGGCGCTTACGATGCCGTCAGAACTTCAGTCCGGAGTAAAATCAAATACACAAGCAGTGTTAATATTACAAACGCCAACCGGGTTTTTAAGGGTTAGACAAGATGCAAGTCTTTCCGCTGCAGAAATATCTCAGGTAAAACCGGGTGAAACATACGAACTTTTAGATGAAAAAACAGGATGGTATGAAATAAAATTATCTGATGGTAGCAACGGGTGGATAAGCTCACAATACGCGCAAAAACATCCTTAGGAGACAAAATATACAAGAAAAACTACTAAGACTGTCCAAATAGCTACAGTTACTAACAATGGTTTGTCTGAAAAAAGAACTTTTTCAGGGCTTTCGCCTTCATCCTTTTCATAAATATCCTGAATATATCTCATTAGTCCGTAAACAACAGGAATAATAGTAATCATTAACCACTTGCGTTGTAAAAACGTGGGCAGAAAATCGGGGAGCAAAACTCCGAAAGATAATTTAAATCCGCCGGGATTTTCCAAAAAGGTAAAAAGAGAGTAAGAAATAAAAGTTGAAGTTGCAAAGATTGATGCATATACATCAAGTAATTTTTCCGAATAATGGGTTAATGATGCCCGTGTTTCGGATAGACTCAAATTCTTTTCGTGAGATAAAAGCGTTAATTCCGACCTTCTTTTTCCGATTGCCAAAAAAAGCGAGATAGAGATAGTTGTTAATAATAGCCAAACCGAAATATGAAATCCACTTGCAAACTCTCCCGCATAAACTCTTAAAATATATCCGGTTGCAATTAAAAGTATGTCGATTACAGCAATTGTTTTTAAAAAACCTGAATACATAAACTGTATTAGCAAATAAAGTATGGATAAAGCAAAAAATCCGGGAGTAATAGCTCTGGCTACTATTAATGATATGAAAATTAAAAATAATGCAAGACCGGTTGCAAAGGGTATTGGCACATCACCATGAGCAATAGGCCTAAATTTTTTAAACGGGTGTAGCCTATCTTTTTTAGCATCAAAGATATCATTCATAATATATGTAGAGCTTGCAATTCCGCAGAAAACAAAAAAGCTAAATACCACTTTTTCAAATACGGGTGGATTAAAGAGTTGTCCGGCAAATGTAATTGCCGCAAAGAGAGCGAAGTTTTTTACCCATTGCCTGGGTCTTAAAAGTCTTAATATGTTATAAATTAGTTTCATTATTGGTTTTATTAATTAAGTAATGTAAAAATAATAATGATCCACCTACTAAAATTACTAACATTATTATCGCAAAAAGCTTACCCTTACTGGAAAGAACTAATGATATTGTGCCTAATATAGCAGAAATAATCCAATAAAACAATGCAACGCGCCTTTGGCTTAATCCTAAACCCAATAACAAATGGTGAAGATGTTTTTTATCATGCCAAAAGGGTGATTTTCCCGACAAAATCCTTCTAAGTATTGTAAATAATCCGTCGGTCATAGGAACTCCCATAACAAGTATTGCAGTTGCAAGTTTTGCTCCTGATAAAATTGACGCAATTGCTAAAAGCAAATATATACTAGTTGCACCGTATCCCGGGAATATTTTAGCCGGAGAAAAATTAAATATTAAAAAACCCAACGAAGCACCGGCAATTATAAAAGAAAGAGTTGCTGCAGTTTGACTTGAAACGTCTAAATGGGAAAACCTTAGGCTAAGAATGCCAATGGTTATTGCGGAAATGGCTACAATTCCCGGCATTTGACCATCAACTCCCTTACTCCAATTTAACATGTTCATAACCCAAACAATCCAGACAATTGCAATTAGCTCCGAGAAAAACGGCATGGAAATATTATTAAGAAATGGTAGATGAAAATTATTTAAAAATAATATTCCCCCGAAAGGATTGGTTATAAAAGGAATGCTTACTCCCATAGCTACAACAAATATTGCGCAAAATATATTTACAAAAAATCTTAAATAAGGGGAGATATCGAATTTATCATCTAATACTCCAACCGTAAGCGAAATAAAACTCGCTATAAATGTAGCAATTAAAACTTTATCAAATGGAAGAAAGAATATGCTTGCCACAAATGCACCGATAAAAAGAGGTATACCACCGCCTCTTGGCACCGGTATTTTGTGAATTATTGCAGGATGTTTATGTTTATTTGGATCATCCACAATGTTAAACTTTTTGAGAATTCGTAATATAAAAGGCGTTGTAACTGCAGTAACTATAAGAGATGTTAAAAACGGAAAAAAAATAATTTGGATTAAATTTTCCATTAAATTATTACTAAAATTGTTCTTATAATAAAAATAGAATTCATGATAGCTATAAGAAGAGTTGTTGCGGCAATTATCCTTGCAATTAGGGGATTTTTGTTATAAATAACTCCGGTAACAATTAGGTTAAATAGAAATAATAAAGAAAATATAATGATAGGAATAAAAATTCCAATAGTAGAGGTAAATCTTTGTTCCCCCCAGGGAAGTTGATTAAAAATAGGAATAAATGGAGGAAGTGATCCGTAATAAAACAATACGTACACACTTGTTAACAAGCCTAAAATTAAACTAAGTAAAAATCCTCTTAATGTAATTTTGTCAGATTTAATATTATTGATTAATTTTTTCATAAATATTTATACCGCTTAAATTAATTTTTAGATTATAGCCGTAAAGGCTGAATGGATAAGATGGAACATTTGGCATTATTACAATAAATTGAGGAGGACTATTTTTTAATCCGTCTAGTGTATTTTGATAACCGTCTTTATAGTTGGTAATATGATAAGCAACAGTATATCTTCCGGGAGGAAGAGAATTAATTAGTGTATAAACTTCCGCATTATTACCCCAGATAAAAGTTTTTGATCCGGATTTTTCTTGAAGAAGTAGATAGTCCGCAAGCTCATAATCACGCGGAGTATTACCATCAAAAAATTTCCTGTAATCATAAGTTTTTTCAAAACCAGTGATGTATGAAATAAAATTTTGATAATAATAACCGGTTTTAGAATAAAACTTAAAATTGAGAAGCACTATTATAAGAGTTGATAAAGCAAAAATTCCGGCAAGTTTAGATGATTTATTATCTTGATAAAGTAAACCAACCATAAGACAAAAACTGGGTAAAAGTGTTAATACATAATGGGTATAAGGTCGCTGCGAAAAAAACGTATCAAAAAGCGAAAAACCCAACCAAATACCTACAAAGATAAAAGTTTTATCAAATGATTTTCTTTTAATAAATAAGAAAAGTATAGATATTAACAATAAAGCAAGCTTAATAATCAGTAAGCCCTGAGGAATTATAAATTGGTTGCCATATCCTACATACCCTACGTTATTGAAAAGAACTGCTTTTAAGAAATAGGAGAGGGAATTATTTAGAATAAAAAATAAAGTAGTAAGAATTATCGGAAGGGCAAAGCTAACGGTAAAAACGGAAAGTTTTTTAAAGGCTAATAAAAATTTTTCCTTTTCAAAAAATTGCGAAATTTTACCGGGAAAATCTGCAATAAATAAAAACATAAAAAACGCTGCAAAATCAAAAACAGCAACTATTTTTAATAAAAATGATAAACCCAATATAAAGCCTGATGCAGAAAGCAGTATCAATTTTTTATTAAGGCTTGCAACCTCTATGGATTTTAAAACAAGAATTGCACCAATAATATTAGGAAGCAACATAAAATTTTCCGCATTTGCGATGTTGCCCTCAATTAAAGGAAGACCGAAGAGTATTGCAAAAATTCCGGTTGTAACAAAGCTTGCCTTTTTTGTTTTTAAAATTTTCTTAGATAAATAATAAAATCCCCAAACAGCAAAAAGTCCTGCAACTAAGGAAAGAAATCTTATCCAAAATAAATTAGAATTTACGAGGCTGTAAAGTATATATAGAAGCGGTGGTTTGTTGTCGAAAATATCTCTGTATAAAAGTCTCCCCGCATTTATTCCTAATCCCAATACTTGGTAAATTCCTTCATCTCCATACCAGTTAGGTTCAAAAAGAGAAGGAAATCTTAACAAGAAAAATAAAAAAGATATTCCTACTAAAAACCAAAAATTAATGTTTTTCTCTAATTTTTTTAATAAGTTAATCATTAAAGTTTTTCTGTAACTTTATACTCAAGTCTTTTGCCAAGCATAAGTTGTGTATGAGAAATTAGAGCGGGAAGTGAAGAAAGGAAAAATCCGATAATAGGAAGAAGCAAAAATTCCAGTGGAAATAAAAGTTGTCTTTTTTTCGAAGTCTTTTGATGCGAACTTCGTTGTCTATAATCTATTATTATCATTCCAAAAGTTGCTAATAGACAGAGGGTTAAGATAAATCCAGCCATCCTGGGAAGATTGTAACCAAGTGTAGTTCTTGTAAAAACCGGATTAACAAACGGCATAATATTTGCAGCTATTGTAATTATAAACCAATTTACCGGCCATAAAAAATGATCTACCAGAACATTAAAAACTAAGTGTGTTTTTCTAAAAAAGGGAACATTAGGAATAGTAAGCCACCATTTTATAAACAGAGCATCGTCAGATGCCCCCCAGCTCCATCTTCTTTCCTGCTGGTATTTATTATTAAGCGATTTTACATAGCTTGAAGAAAGTGGGGCATCCATGGAAGTTTTTAAGAATATTGGCTCCATATATACTTGTCCCTGTTTTTTAAAAAATGCCTTAAAGAATATTCTATAATCTTCTGGAATTACGTCTGTATCCCAAAATCCGATTTCATGCATAAGCTTAAGGGATAGCGAATAAGTGGAATTAGAAACGAGCCTGTCTTTTTGTACCAAAAGTGCGGTTCTGTATAGACTTCCGAAAAATGAAATGACTCTAATCGGAGCCGGAACATTCCAAAAATTATTGTAATTAACATTGGCCGATTGCCAGAACTTTTCATACCTATTTTTATCGGTTAAAAATAGAAAGGTAAGATACGAAAAATACTGTTTATCAAAGATAGAATCGGCATCAACAGAGGAAATAGTTGTAAAGTCATAGTCAATTTTTTTCTCTTTAGTCAATTTTTTATAGGCAACCTTTCCGGCATAGCTTTCGTTAGATGATTTACCTTTTACTTCACCTTGAATATCGGGATGAAAGGTTGCAAAAATATCTCCGAAGACATCTTTAAATTCTGTGGTTAGTTTTTCTGCTCTTTCTTTTGCTTCGGTTTCTCTTTTTTCCATGGCAAGTACAACGTAAATTCTTTTTGCCGGGAAACTTTGGTCAGCCAAGCTTTCAATAGTTTTTCTTAGTTTTTCTAATGTTTCTTTATAATTAGGAATAATTACAATATGGCTTGTGTTTTCAAAATTCTCTAGTGGTTTTGCAGCCTCCAGCCAATTTTCTTTTTCCGCCTGTCGGATTTTTCTTGATGAAATATAGGCAGTAATTACAAGAGAAAAACTTTTATAAAACCAATATACGTCAAAAAACAGGATGAAATAGGCAACCACCAATGGTATAAAAAAAGAACCCCATAGAGGAAAAAGTATAAGCATCCATGAGACAAAACCCGGTAAGATTTCCAAAGCCCTTTTGGTTTTTACCGGATATCGGATGAAAATTCTGTTAAAAGTTTGTGTCATATTTTAAATATTTTTAGAACATTTTCCGTTGTGATTTTTTCTAATTTTTCGAAAGGAGTATTTTTAATTTTACCTATGAATTCAGCTGTAATTATAACATAGGAAGGTTCGTTTCTGCTACCGCGGTGGGGTATCGGGGTAAGATATGGAGAATCGGTTTCTACAACAATTCTATCAAGGGGCGTCATCTTGATAAGTTCGGGCAGTTCAACAGTTTCACCTGGTGCAAGCCCACTATAAGTAGAATTACCATCAAATCCAATATAAAAACCAAACTTCAAAGCATCAATTAAAACATCGCGGCTTCCTGCAAAACAATGAAACATTCCCGGAGTTTCCAAAAGACTATTTTTGTGCCTATAAAGTATGGCTAAAATGTCGTCTCCTGCATGACGGTTGTGGATTTGCAGCGGTAGTCTTAATTTATGTGCAAGGTTAATTTGAGCTTCAAAAACCTCTTTTTGCAGTTTGGGATCAACAATTCCGTTTGATTTATAACTATAATAGTCAAGCCCGATTTCCCCAATACCAATTACTTTTTGGTGTTTAGCAATTTTTTCTAATTCATCTTCCCAGCCTTTTTCAAGTTTGTCCGCATGGTGGGGGTGAATACCAACAATTGCATAAAGATTTTCATATTTTTCTGCCAGCTCCACCGCTTTTTGGCTTGACTCAAGGCTTGTTCCTACATTAATAATTTTTTCAACGCCCTTTTCCTTTGCT
This sequence comes from bacterium, assembly GCA_021780675.1. Classification (GTDB taxonomy): domain Bacteria; phylum Patescibacteriota; class Microgenomatia; order Levybacterales; family UBA12049; genus DAHWUP01. Next base: position 6,410 of record JAJXYH010000013.1, on the reverse strand, counting down.
CGTTTTACTACTTCATCCAAATCATTTTCAAATGCGTGGAAATTAAGATGACAGTGGGCGTCAATCATGGTAGTTTAATCATCTCCGCCGCCATTTACTCTAAATGAAGGAAGCTGCAGAGAGTTTTGCATAGGAGGAAGCGGAGTAGGAGTTGCCGGGATTACCGTAGGAGTTGGGGTTGGGATATTTGTAGGTTGTTGTACGTTCTGTGTAGTCGGCGTATTATTGCTGTTATATGCATCTGTTTGCCTTTGGGTAAAATAATTTGGTATCAGGATTATCAGGAACAAAAAAATGATAAGCGCCAAAAGTTTTCTCATAAACTTAGTTTAGCACAAAAACTTATTTCTCCCAAGGAAATATTTCTCGTCCGAAATGGCCGTAAGCTGAAGTTTGCAGATAAATAGGCCTTTGCAGGTCTAACCCTTTCAAAATTCCCTTAACAGAGGTATCAAGAATTTTAGACATAAAATTTTTGATTGTTTTATCGCTTGCTTTGGCTGTACCAAAAGTTTCAATCTCCTGCATACTTGGATTTTTTGCGCCGATAAAATAAGCAAGTCTTACTTCTGCCTTCTCCGCTAAGCCTTCCCTGACGATATTTTTTGCTAAAAATCTTGCCGCATAGGCGCCGCTTCTATCAACTTTGGTTGGGTCTTTTCCCGAAAACGCTCCGCCACCAACTCTTGCATATCCGCCATAGGTATCTACTATGATTTTTCTGCCTGTTAACCCTGCATCGCTTGCCGGTCCGGGAATATGCCAAACGCCTGTTCCGTTAACAATTAAATCTTTTTCTAATAGTTTAAATCCGAATTCATCTAATACATATTTAACGACATGCTTATATAATGCCTTTTTTACTTGATTTAATGATTTATTTTCGTCATGGGGGACAGCAATAACGATTTGGTTAACCTTGTAAGGTTTATTATTTTTATACTCTATAGTTACTTGCGTTTTTCCGTCCGGTCTTAAAAACGGTAGGGTGTCTTTTTTAACTTCGTCTAATCTTTTTGCTAAATTATGCGCAATAGTTATTGGCATTGGCATTAAACTTTTAGTTTCGGTACATGCAAAGCCGAACATCATTCCCTGATCTCCGGCACCTTTAGTTTTTACACCTTTATAAATTTCCGGTGATTGTTCGTGGATATCGACTTCGATCCTGGATTTATCGGTGAAATTAAATTTTGGATTTGTATATCCTAAGTCTATTATTCTTTGTCTGGCAATCTTTTTATAGTCGACTTTTGCATGGGTTGTTACTTCTCCAACAATTGCAACCCTATTAAATGCTGCAACGGTTTCGACTGCAACCCGCGCCTTTTTATCTTCGCTTAAAATTGCATCTAAAATTGCGTCGGATATAGAATCGCAAATTTTATCCGGATGTCCAGCACAAACAGATTCTGATGTAAAAGTATAATTCATATATAAAATTTAAAGTTCATAATTCCTCACAACTAATCCGCTTCGCGAGTTGTTCGGAATGTTGCCTCCGCAACAAAAAACCTCCCGAAAATCCGGAAGGCATAAATGCTTTTAATTAGACTTTCCTTAAGATAACGTTTAAGGACACATCTTCCTTTCCGGATTGGCACCGTTTGTCTTTCGGTTGCCGTCCGCTTATCAGGCGGAACTCGTGATGAAACTATTTACCGCTTTGCTGTAAAGCATTTTCACAAGCGGTTTTAACACTACCCGTAAGTTGAGCGCATGGATCAGAAGAGGATGGAGCGGTTTGTGTTTGGGTTCCCGTAACGGTTGCTTTTGGCACCATAAGATTTGTCATATCGGTAAACTCAACGTTTGAAGGAGCAGTGAAAAGTGAAGAATCAACATTCCACGGAGCGCAACTATAATCAAGTTTTTGAGTAGGATCTACATACTGAGCAGCCTCTTTACTTTGCGCCATTGCATCCAAGCTTGTGGTCATTTTTATGCCCTTGCCTTGCATGATAGATCCCCAAATATAAGTAGTGGTTCTATTTTTAATCATACTGGTTTGCGTAGGCTTCTGACCCTGTACGGTAGCATTAAAGTCTGCTCTAATGTTTTGTCCCGAGATGTAAACAGTGCCGTCGGATGTTCCGTTGGCAATAGCTGTTTTATACGTGCAACGTAATTTTTGTCCGGAATTAACAAGATCTAAAAGAGATTTTGTTGTTTGCTCTGCTTGGGTATTTGTTTTTTGAGTTTTTTCTGTTGGTACTTGAGCGGACTTAGTTGCGTTTTTACTAAGCATAAGGTATGCTCCGGCTCCTAAAAGCAAAAGAAGTAAAACTACAACAAAAGCTATGAGTACGTTTTTATTCTTCATTTACATAAATATATCATTATTTTCCGCTAAGTCAATAAGAAAAATTATTTATACGTGCAGCACTCTTTTCCAATTTATTTTTCCTATTCCAACTAAGACTAATAAACCTACAATTTCAAGGATAATAACACCTGTATTGGATAATTCCTTTGAAAAAATTTGGTCAATTCTTGTAAAAACTACATGTGAGGTTGCCACCCAAAAAGTATAACTAAAAATTCTTCCCAATAAAAAACATCCCGCCAAAAGTTTAATATTAATTTTTGATAGTCCGGCGGCAATATAAACATAATTAGAAGAAATAGGGAAGAATGCGTAAGTTAAAAAAAGTTGTGCCGATAATTTTTGTTTTTTTTTAAAAAAAAGTCCCAATGCATCATAGTTTGTTAAATCTTTTTTGGAAAAAAACCTGCGGAAATGATTTTTAGAAATATAATATAAAGTTACTCTTCCCAGTGTTGCCGCGATCGCTCCGGCTACGGCAGCCGGTAAAAGAGGCGGATGAAACTGGATGTAATAAAACGCAAGGATGGTCCATGTAGGAGGCATAAACACAGGAATTACATTTATTATGTAAATTACTAAAGACAAAATTATTAAAACAGATATGCTGTCCACAATTTAATTATATACTAAATTGTATATTTTCTGTCAGGATTTGGACAGAAAAAATTACTAATTTCCGTCAAGTATGCGTTAATGTTTCGATTTATAATTTTTATATGTTGCACGAAGTTTTAGTTGAACAAGTACCCGTTTTCCCCGCAAGACCGGTAGAAAGCACCCCTCCTAAAGACAAAATCGAAATGGATCACGCTTTAAAAGTTTATTCATCGATTACAGCCCAGATAGCAGTTGATGCTCGGGTAGCTATTTCAGATATACACGAAGCAAGCGGAATTCCCCAGACAAAAGCACAAATTTTAGAAGTAGGGCATAAGCTTGATACCAGAGCAACGGAATTGTTGGAATTTGGTTTGCATGAAGCAGATTTCGTTTCGGAAGTTGTGGATTGTGAAGGAAAAAAAGAAAAAAGAAAAGCAGAGGAGGATGGGATTGGGCGAACCGATCTTCGTGTAGCAGAGGGAGCTTACGGACTCGGAAACTCAATTCCATTTTCCAAACGCCAGGTTTTACAGGAAGCGCCTGAAAAAGTGAAATTGGTAATTGATCCTATTGAAGGAACAACCAATGCATCGTTAAATAAAGATGGTTCATTTGCAATTATTGCAGGAACACGAAGTGGTGATATTACTAAAATTCCCGAAGAAGATTCAAGCGCTAAATATGCAGACAGAATTGTTGCCCACAAGAGATTAAAAGGAAAGGTAAGTTTATCAAATACTGCAGAACAAAACATAATGGCAACCCTTAAGGAATATGGGATTACCGACCCTCATGAAATAGATGTTTATATTTTAGGCAGACCAAGAAACCAAGCTATTATATATGGATATGAGTCTTTGGGTACGAATGTTATAGAAATACCAAGAGGGGATTTGGCTCCGGCCCTTAAAGCCTTAACAACCGAAGACCATCCGATTCTTTCAATTGGAAGCGGGGGAAAACCGGAAGCGGTAATAGCAGCATGTGCTGCCAAAGCTTTAGGTGGAGCTTTCGAATTAATGTGGGTAACCGGTGATGGCAACCCCACCGATGAGTTTCCGGGAATAATGGATCTTGATGAGGTTGTTTCCGGTGATCCGTTCGATTGCTTTGCAACTTTTGCATCAATTACAGGTGTGGAGGAGTTAGACATGGATGCTCCTCAGTCGATTGGAAATCGTCACTTAGTACAAACAGGAACTATTACGGGTAGAGTGCCCGGTTTAGAAAAACAAACACTTATTATTTAAACAATTCTCGGGAAAAGCGGTGAAGACGAAGCAATTTGTGGTTTTTCAAACTGGTCGATTATTTTTTTGCTCGTTTCCGGCATAAAGGGCTTGAGTAAAATTCCAATTTCCTGTATTTGTGAAACCGCATGAGCCAGAACATCCTCGATACTTCCAAGTTTTTTACTTCCCTCGGGAAGTTTTAAAAGTTCCCATGGTTTTTCTTCGTTAATATATTTATCAAGTTTGGAAATTTTTTCCCAAACAATCGATAATGCATCGTTAAATCTAAATTCTTCCATTGCTTTATCAAAACTTTCCTGTTCAACAATAACGTGTCCCGACTTTTCGTTGGAGCTTTGGACAAACCGAGCCGTTTCGCATAATTTTGCTACTCTTGATATTAAATTACCAAGTCCGTTTGCTAAGTAGGCATTATATCCTTCAATAAGTTTTTCGATTGAAAAATCTCCATCTTCCCCAAAAGGAAACTGCGATTCCAATAAGTATCTGGTTGCATCAGCGCCAAACTTATCTACAAGTTCTTTGGGAGAAATGACGTTTCCCAGAGATTTTGACATTTTTTGTCCGTTGATGCTAAAAAAACCATGTGCAAAAATAGTTTTTGGTAAAGGGAGGTCTGCAGCTTTTAATAAAGCACACCAAATCACAGTGTGGAACCAAAGTATATCTTTGCCGATAAGATGTAAATCCGCAGGCCAAAATTTCTGCTTATGATTTAAAAATTGCGTCGCCGTATAATAATTGAAGAGAGCCTCAACCCATACATATATGGTTTGTTTTTTATCCCATGGAATAGGAATTCCCCAAGAAACTTCCTCTCGTGAAATTGCAATATCTTTTAATCCCTCTTTTAATTTACCTAAGATTTCTTTTTTTCTACTTTCGGGCAAGATATTAACATTATCCGACTCAAAATCCTTAATTAATTCACCTTCATATTTAGAAAGTTTAAAGAAATAATTTTTTTCTTTTTGGTGAATAGGTTTTTTGTTTGGGTGAAGTGGGCATTTACCGTTTACTAAGTCTGATTCGGTTAAAAATTTTTCGCAACCTACACAATATAGTCCTTCGTAAATTCCCTCTTCTATTAGTCCCTTATCATAAATTTTTTGTAATACTTCTTGAACAATTTTTTCATGTCTAATATCGGTGGTTCTGAAGAAATGGTCATAGTCGATATTTAAAATTTTCCAAGCATCCTCAAATTTTGGAACTATTGAGTCGGCATATTCCTTAGGTTCTTTTCCTTCCTCTTTTGCCGCAGCTGCAACTTTTGTTCCATGTTCATCGGTACCGGTAAGAAATAAAACATTATCGTTTCCTAATTTTTGTTTGTAATATCTTGTTAGGATGTCTGCAGAAACAGTAGTGTAGGCATGTCCAACATGCGGAATGTCATTAATATAATAAATTGGTGTTGTAACGTAGTACTTGTCCATAATTAAAGATTATAGCAGAATTAGCTTCGTTTAACGAAAAACATTTCAATTCCCCCAAACAGTACTATTAATAGTACTAAAAATAACGGGTGGGTGAGTCCAAAATATCTTAAAGCCAAATATAGGCAAATAAATCCGCCAATCAAAATACCGCGCCGGCGGCTTGCAAAAAGTACATCGAACAAAAAATAAAAAGCGCTAAAAACTAAAATAAAAAATAACGGAAGGACGGGAAGGTTAAAATTATCTATATTAAAATTAAAAGTTGGTGGATAATTAACTATTAAATATCCTAAAATTCCAAAAACCAGAAAACTAAATAAAAGTTCAAAAAAACTGCGTCTTTTCCTATGCATGCGTTTATTTTAACACAAGGCTTCTAAAACTGTTGCTTGACAACATATTAGATTTTTGGTTACTATATCTCCTTGGGGGAGATATGGCATACAGACCAAAAAACACACAAGAAAGAATTCTACATAGATTAAAAATATCCAAAGGACAACTGGATAAAGTAATTAAAATGGTTGAAGATGATAAATACTGCATAGATGTTTTACATCAGTCTCAGGCAATTCAGGCAGCGTTAAGACAAACAGATGCAGTAATATTGGAAAATCATCTTAGGACCTGCGTTGCGGATTCATTTAAAAAAGGCAATAAAAACGAATCTGTAAAAGAAGTTATGGAAGTGTTTGCAAAATATGACTAAAAAAATTCTTGTAACAATTATTTTTTTATTTTCGGTTTTGCTTTTTACAACAAAAGTAAATGCTCAGATGATGAATT
>JAJXYH010000008.1 GCA_021780675.1 bacterium | reverse complement strand
TGAGTTTAGAGGAATGTATAGATTTTTTAGAAGAAGATGAATTTTTGGAGGTAACTCCTAAGAATTTAAGACTTCGAAAAAAACACTTAACCAGACTTGATAGGGTTAGACAATCGAGAGTATAATTTAGAAATGACGGAACACTCCGAAATCCCTCAACCTGTAGAACATCCTGCTTTTTCTACAAATTCATTTGATATTAAATTTATGTCTAATGCTGTTGATGGCTTCGAAATTCAATCGAAAGAATTACTTTTAAGACATGCACCCAATACACCACTTCCCTTTGCAAACAGAATTAAGGTAGAAAGAGCTAGAGATCCAAAACAACGAAGAGTAGGATCAGTATTTAGCACTAAAGTTGGAGTAAGAAATATTGTTCAGGATGGTAATACTTTAAGAGCAGATTTTATGCCCGTTACATTTGCCACCTATAAAGCCATAAGTAGCCCAGACATATCACAAACAGAAAAAGATATCTCAAACCCGTCGGGAACAGCTTTAATTTTATTAACTACAGAAGATGACGGATCAAGTAAATTAATCGTTCAACACAGAAGCCCAAACAATTTTTTTTATGGAGATATTCCCGGTGCAAGTGTTGCGGGTATGTTTGATGGAACACTTAACACAAGCTTAGCCGATAAAGAGGGGAGAGGAAAGCTTAAAGAAGTTAAATCAGATTCTGTTAAAGGAAATTCTACTACCGAAATGAAGCAGGAAATAGGACTTTATCCTGCAGATATTACTGATTTAAGGATTACAGGTTTTGCATCGGATAAAGTTAGGATTCACGATGAATTTTTGCTTATGGCAAGAACAAAATTAAGCTCGCAGGATATTCTATTTAGATCAGGACTTGGTGATCATGACAGATTTGTTGAACAAGCAATAACTATAGATGCATCAAAAGATGCAATTACCAGATTATTAACTGAAGTTAGAACTCCAATGCCGCCAACCCACCAAGCGGCCTTGATTGCGGCAGGTTACAACTTAATTTTAGAACAGGAGGGAATTAATGCTGCTGAGCAGTGGAAAAATCAAATGCAAGTTGATGTAAATAAAAATAATGAGGCTATTAATGATTTAGTTAAAATATATTACGACACTCATCCTGATGAACTAAATAATATACCCCAGGGCAAACCTCCAAGAAACCAGATTGCATATGAACCTGCATACTTACCATCTCAACAAGGATTACCTGATATGGAATCCGAACTAGAAAGATTGGGACTTGTAAATAGTGAATTAGGAACTGTTTTAGATGAAGTGTGTATTTTTGACGTAGACGGTGTGCTAACGGTTCCCGACGAAAGAAAGTTCGATAGGGAACTAATGGAGCTAATTGCCGGAAAATTAAAAAACGGTGAACCTATTATTTTAAATACCGGAAGACCGATTTCCTGGTTACAGGAAAACATTATTGCAAGACTATATTTTGCTCATAACCTAACCAATAAATCAGCTTTACAAAACTTATTTTTAATAGGCGAAAAAGGAGGAACATGGATGAATTTTGACGAAAACGGGTACATGGATCCTGTCCCTCATAAGGATAGTTCTGTATCTGTCCCAAAAGATTTGCAGCAAAAAGTTAAGGACCTTATTTCCAGTGAATTTTCAGACACTATGTTTTACGATGAGACAAAGCAATCCATGATTACAGCTGAAAAGAAGCTAAGATCACCGGATGAAACCGACGAAGAAAGTATGAAAAAGTTCGAAGAAGCACAAAGTAGATATGTAGAAAAATTAAGAGAATTGTTAAAAAAAGAACATTTAGATGTTAGTTTTAAAATAGATCCGACTACCATTGCAACCGATGTTGAAAATATTCATCTAGGTGATGACTTTGGAGCTCAACGAGCTATAGCCTGGCTAAAACAAAGAAAAATTGCAGCTAAGACTATTAAGACATTTGGAGATAGTAAATCTGATTTTGCAATGCCTTACAGACTCCATGAAATGGGTATGAATGTTGAGCACATACATGTAGGGAAAGAATCGGATGTTCCGCAAGATACGCCATACCCTGTTGTTGCTACAAATTCTAAATACAATAACGGCACCAAAGAATACCTAACTTCACATTAAAGTGCTACAATTGTGGCATGAATTTAGCATTTGCCTTAAGACCTGTTAAGTTTGACGAATTTGTCGGTCAAAAACATATTACAAGCGATACGGGACTTATTAAAAAAATAATAAATTCTGATGTGCCTTTTAGTCTTATTTTTTGGGGACCTCCGGGGTCCGGCAAAACAACTCTTGCAAATATAATTGCATCGGAAATTAATGCTGATTTTTATCATTTATCTGCGGTAGAAGCCGGAAAAGCAGACTTATACAAAATTTTGGAAAAAGCTAAGGAAAATCAAAGACTCAATGTAAAAACAATTCTTTTTATCGACGAAATTCACAGATGGAATAAAGCTCAGCAGGATTCTCTTCTTCCCTATGTAGAAAACGGGACTATTAATCTAATTGGCGCAACTACCGAAAATCCGTCTTTTGAAGTTATTTCCGCACTTTTATCAAGATCCAAAGTTTTGGTTTTAAAAGCTCTGGAGCCTGAAGAGCTGGATATTATTTTAAATAGAGCGCTCAAAGACAAAATAAAGGGTTTGGGGAAATATAAGAAAAAAATTAATAAAGATGCAAAAGAATTATTAATTAGACTTTCCGGTGGTGATGCAAGAATTATGCTCAATGCGTTAGAAACTGCAGCAACCACTTATAAAAAAGATACAATTGATGAAAAAATAATCCAGGATGTATTCCAAACCAAATCTGCAGGTCTTTACGATAAAAAGGCGGAGGAGCATTACAATATAATTTCCGCATTTATTAAGTCTATGAGGGGTTCTGATACCGATGCCGCTTTATACTATATGGCAAGAATGCTTGAAAACGGAGAAGATCCTAAATTTATTGCAAGACGCATGATAATTTTTGCAGCAGAAGATATAGGCATGGCTGACAGAGGAGCTCTAATTCAGGCTGACGAGGCGTTTGAAGCAGTTCATAAGGTTGGCATGCCCGAAGCACAACTGATATTAGCCTACGTTGTTATTTACTTGTCGCTTGCTCCAAAATCCCGGGCTGTTGCCAATGCGCTGGGTAAAGCCAAAGAAGCAGTCTATGAGCTTCCTAACGAGCCAGTTCCACTTCATTTAAGAAATGCTCCGACAAGGCTGATGAAAAATCTAGGATATGCTAAAAATTATAAATGGGGAGAAAAATACGTGGGTCCAACTGCAGATTTGCCATTTTTACCCAAGAAGTTAGCCGGAAGAAAATTTTACGAAAAATAGTTGGCTAACAGCCCTGAACTTGCCGAAGGGTAGACTACCGTATGATGTTCGGAATTATTTTTCTACATTAAGAAGCGAACAATTGCTTTTCTTTAAAGAGTCTTATTTAACTATTTAAATTTAATTGAATTAATAAAAGTATATAAATCTTTCGTATAAATTGTATTATCGAGCCCACCTTTTGTTTCGCAATCATTGCCACAGGAAATTGATATTGTCCAGACACTTCCTTTGTTTTCTGTAGAGTAAGTCTCTGCGCAAAATCCGAATTTTCCATTACAAGCAAACCTAATATTGATAAATGACATAGAGTTAAATGTTGCACTACTTGTTGCAATTTTGCTTGCTTCAAAGGAACTTTCTGTTGAGACTTGTTGAGTAAGCGTCTTTGACGGATCTTTTTTTGTTTTTTCTACAAAAATTTCCGCACCAGTTAATATTGAACCGCCCACAGGTTCAACAGTATAGTCTGCAGATTGAAAATCTAGCCATTCATTTGTATCTGGGTTAGATTTTGTCCAACCTTTGGGCACTGTATAAGAAATTTCATCTTCTAAATTCGGCATCGGATTTGTATATCGAAAAGTTTTAAGTACTTTAAGCAGTAACTCATTATTCTTTTCCAAATTACCTTTAAAGTTAAAAACAAATGTTAC
>JAJXYH010000011.1 GCA_021780675.1 bacterium | reverse complement strand
TTATAAATTGTTTTTGATCCCTTATAGCCTTCAATAACCACATCGTTTTTTAAATTATCTTTAACTTTGTACAAATTATCTATTGCTTCCTGGTTCGAATTTACTTTTATCAAATTCTTAGCAAAAAACACCCTTGGCAAAACATTTCTATTTAGGTAAAGGTTAGTTACACCTTCACTCATTATTTTAGGATAATCGTTACTTTTAACGTTATCAAACGATAAAATATATTTAACTCCTAACAAATTTACAAACTCCGATCCGGGATTTTCAACCGTTATTATCCTGTTAAATCCAAACGGTGCGGAAACATTTGGCTTATTCCTGTTTATAGCAGATGCAAATTGTGCATATGCATTAAGATAAAGCGGATCATATCCGTCCAAAACTTGTAATTTATATTTTATGGAAAAATTAGGGGGTAAAATTTTTGGATCGGTAGACATTACCCTGTACATGCCGGCGTTTTGTTGCAAATAACTTAAAATCTTGGTTTCCGGATATAGATACGCTCTGTTTGTAAAGGGAGTAAATTTCCATCCGAATCTTACAAGGTCAAAAAATAATAATGAAACTAAAATTATTGATAAGATTTTGTAGATCTTCTTATCTTTTAAGAAGAAAAATACTAAAAATAGAATAGAATTGAGTATGAATAAAGATGTTGGAAGAATTAAATTTTGTCTTGTAACTAGCCAATTTGATCCAAAATTATTTTTATATATAAACAAAGTTACCCATATGTAAATAAAAATAAGGGAAACAATTAAAAGCATATGTAAAATCCTCCTTTTATTCTTTAATTCAAGTAGATAATCAAATCCTAAGGCAGCCAACACACTAAGCGAAAAATCGGCAATAAATATAAGTCTTGTAGGTTGAGCTGTAGAAATAAACGGAAGACTAAATTCAAACGGCAGTTTTGACAGAATGTCAGGTAGGGCAAAAATTAAAGACAATAAAAGAAGGCTTAAATAAAATAATGTTTTTTTATCTTTTCTAAATAAAGAAAGTACCGATAACATAAACGCTCCAATGCCTATATAACCCACAAATTCTCCGTAATTCCAAATTCCCCAATAATTCAATGTCGCAGGATTACCAAAAAAATCTGGTACCAAAAATTGAACTAAATTTTGCCATGGCAAAAACCAACCGGCAATTGTAAGGTAATTTTGATCAATATTTCGTGCAGATAATAGAATAAAATTTAAAGTTGGAATAAGTTGTATCAATATTAAAATAAAGAAAACCGCCAGTAAAAATATAAAATTGATTAACTTATTAATATTTTTTCCGGTTTTATACCAGCGTAACAAGAAATAGATTAAACTAACTAAAAAGATATATGAAAATACTTGTAGATGTCCTGCCAAAAAGGAAGATGCTAAAGAAACTATTAAAAGTAAATTCCAAAGCATCCTAGGTCTTAGGTCTTGGGTCATAGGTCTTCGAATAATTTTATCAATTGATAATAAAATTAAAGGAAGCCAAAGTGCAGTATGTATAACATTTCCCCACTCAAGCCAGGCAATTGAAAACCCGCTAAATGCAAACGTAATACCACCTAAAAGACTGGCATATTTTTTAAGTCTTAAATTATCTAAATACAAGTACATAAAAATTGATGCAAGAAGAGGCTGCAAGAAAATAAATATACTCCATGCTAAAACAAAAGGCAGGATAAAAAATATTAAATTAAGAGGATAAAATGCTCCTGTTTGAAAATTTGCAAGAAGTGGTTGCCCCGCAAATGTATATGGATTCCAAATTGGCAGCTGCAATTGTTTTTCTGTTTGAATAGACAAATCTTTCCACAAATACTGCTGTCTTACCGGATCTGTAATAAGATAATTTTTAAAAGGTACACCATTAGGATAATCTTTTGCAAAATAGTCCCTAAAAGGGTAATAAAGCCCAACGATCGTGTCTGTGGGAACAGGAATTAAACCTTTAATCAAAAACTGCCAAAAAAATATGCCAACTAATAAAAATAAAATAAAAGGATATAAGAATTTTTTCATGACAGCACTAAATCATTAATTTGTTTTTCAAAATTTTCCTTGGTAAATTTTTTAACCGATGCGCTAGCCCTTTTTGACACTTCATCAAGCTTTGAATTATCGTTTATTAAACTTAGGGTTATCGACATCAATTGATCTAATGTATCCCATAAAAACCCATTAACGCGGTTTTCTATTATTTCCTTTTGACCACCTGCATTTATTACAACCGGAACACAGCCGGCACCCATAGACTCAACCGTAGATATTCCAAAATGCTCCGCAAACTCGGGGTGTCTATTTAAATCCTCACCAAACCCCGATGCATGCCAATAGATTTTTGCTTTAGAATATGTTTCCCAAAGCTCCTTATTTGTTTTATTTACTAAAAATTCAACCGGATAATTTATGGCGGACTTTTTAAAATCTTTGAAAATTTCTTTTTCATGTTCATTAACGCTAACTGCCAATACAAATTTCCAATTTTTTAATCCCTCATCTACCATTTTCTTAAAAACATCAACCATAACACTTTGTTTTTTAAAATCTCCTATCCCCTTTGTTTGTCCGCCTTTACTGGTAGTAACATCTTTTACTCTAAACCTGCCTACGTTAAGAATTATATTTTGTCTTTTAACATCTTTAGGATAAAAATCAACAGGCGGATACAAAACTTTTGAATTAATATCAAATTCCTTATCTATAAATGACTTTGTAAATTTTGAATTAACTAAAAAATTATCAATTTTATTGATTTTTAAAATATTGGATAATTTGGGTTTGATATTTGGAAAAGGTTGTTGAAAATGTATAAAAGTTTTTTTTGACAATAAAAAAGGCAGGCTTCCGTCACTTAATGTAATTATCACATCGTATTTAAAACTTTCTCTTAATCTTTTAATTATTGATGTATCGGTGGTAAAAATATTCTTAACTATATTAATACTTGAAAAATCCAATAAGAATCTATGAGCAAGCTTAGTTAAATCCTCATGGTTATCCCAAAAAACATTGACCTTATGTTTTTTGCTTAAAGTTTCGGCGATAGTCATCATATATTTTTCCCCGCCGCCTAAATCATCCAAGTAAGGGTCAAAAATTCCTATTTTCATAAGCTATATTTAATTATATTACAAATATACATCTTTACCATTCCTTAATTGTCTATCTAATAAGATTTTGATTATCTGACCATTTTTATCAATCAGTTCAATTTTTCCGCCGCTATTTCCACTTAGATCACTATCATACTTTTTTTCCATACCCGTAATTCCGTGGTAGTTAAAGGAAGAATAAATTCTACTACAGCATTCGTAATAATTAACGTTTTCAACTGAAGCGGGAGATAACAACTTGCTATCAAAATATATTCTAGTGGGATATTCACTTAAAAACACTCCTTTAAATGCTTTAATTTCTCCTAATAAACTGTCCGACAACTGGATGTCATTGGAAAATAAAGCAATATAAGTATTGGGAATGACGTTCTCATTGTATGTGTTTTGCAAACGCACTTTCGCAATTCCCGAAATAGAACTTAATAAGCCTAGCATTTCCTGTTCTTTATCCGGCTGAATAAGTGATGGGCTTACCGAAATTAAATATCCATTAGTATCCTCTGCTAACACCGTGTTATATTTATAAATACTTCCTCTTTTGCCTAAATCAACAATAGTTTTTGACTTTAGATTGGGGTTAAAACCATCAAGCAATAAACTCCAATCCCAGATAATTTTCCATTCGGAATTAACTTGCTCCAATTTTAAAGTCTTTTCCTCACTAAAATTTCCTAAATTTCTGGTTTTATAAGTTACTAAAATTTTAACCGTTCCTTTATTTCCCAAATATGGAATACTTCTGCTTATTTCTTTAATTTCTATCGAATCTATCTGAGAATCAAGCATCGTCTGCTTGGATAAATTAAAAAATGCCTGTCTGGAAAAATTATTCCCTGCTCCGACAACATCTTCCTGATAGATATCCTGAAAATACTGATGGGAAAAATTATAATAATAATCACTTAGTACCGTCTGGGGCAATGGAATTAAGAATACTAATGAATTAATAAAGCTAAAAATTACAAAAATGATAATTATAATTTTTTGTGCCTTTACTTTAAAGAATTCTTTGATAAATACGACCATTAATAAACTTGAAAACGGGAATATCATTAAGAAATACCTTGGAAATGAAGGTATTAATGAAAAAATAAATAAAGATATAACAATTAATATCCCTATATATTTTACAAATATATCCTTTTTGTATAATTTAATTGTCGTTAGAACGGATAACACTATTGATATAGGCCAGAACAGGGTCCACTCATTTACCTTAACTAATCCACTACTATTAATTTGAGGAAAATATCCTATAAATACACTTTCTAAAAATGACCCAAAATGTACTTTAAGCTGAGATTTTAAATAAAAGCTTAAAACATATTTCTCAAGTTTAATAAAATCTATAACTGAATTTCCTAAAATAAAAAATCTTAAATACGGAAGTAAAATTCCTAAAATTAAACCGGCTAAGTAAAACAAATACTTATTTATTAATTTATTTTTATATACCCAAAATAATTCAAAAATAAAAATTACCGGAAAAAGTATGGGAAATTTTGATTGCGCAAAAAATCCTAAAGATAGTCCTGACAATATTAAATAATAAGAATTCTTTTGTTTACCTGACTTATAAATAGAAAGTATGCTTAATAACAAAAACATAAGTTGTAGCATATCTAACCAAGATTTCCAGAATTGAGAGAAAAATAAGGGGTCTGTAAATAAAATCAATGTTGCAAAAATAGCGAATAAGTCATTTTTTAAGACTATTTTTGAAAGTAAAAAATATAGATAAATAGTGATAATACCAATAAATATTGAGTAATATACAGGATTATTAAACAACTTAATTGACAATCCAATTAAATATTTCCCTAAAGGCGGTGTTTCAGGATTAAACTGTGACGGACTTAATCCATTAACTAATGACAATCCAACATATGAATATAGCCCGTCATCTCCTATAATTCTCTCAGACATCGGCATTTGCCACTGAGAATGTTCGAATCTGTCTTTCCAATAATTAACATCATAATTTTTTAGAAGTAAGCTGCGATTAAAAAATATCAACAATATGGTCTGTAGTATAAGAATCAGTAGGATAAATTTATAAATTGCCCTGGATTTCACATTGTTATTCTAGCAAGTTTTTGCTCTTATTGCATTCCAAATTTAATTTGAGTTATAATTAATATTAATGAACTTTAACGAACTTTCTCAAATCCCCGTTGCAGCACTTTTTGCATTATATATTTGGACAATAGCACTAAAAGGTTTCGCACTCTGGAGAGCTGCAAATCTTAAACAAAGAAATTGGTTTATAGGAATTCTCATTATCAATACCCTAGGCATCTTAGAACTCGTATATTTATTTTTCTTTGCAACAAAAAAACTTAAACTCAAAGAACTGATGTTTTGGAAAAATAAATAACCTCTAACTTTTTTTAGAAATTTTCTGTAGCTCCCAAAGTTTTGCGTAGGTAATAAACATACTAAAAGATTGGTTAATTCTTTCAACAAAACCTGCGGTACCTGCTTTAAAACCCTTTTGTTTAATATAAGAATTCAAAAATGCGGTTAGCATAACTCTTGGAAACCTCCACCAACTCATTTGGGGATGGTGCGTGTTATATCGAAGCAGCGCTTCTTTATCAGACCACTCCATTGTTTTATTTACCATACTTTCCAAATCTCTGTGTGTAAAATGAGTTAAAAATCCTTTTAGTTCTCCCACCTTACCATCTATCACGGGACTTTCATGTAATTTTCCTTTCCAAGTCACTAATTTATCTTTTTTGAAAAATCTTTCTAATTTTTCAATATAAGGCCATTCATAATTTCCGAAGTAAAAATTCTTTCTCTGTATTTTGTATGCCACATAAATTTCTTCTGACTTTAAAACTTCTAAGATGCTTTCTTTAAGCTCCCTGCTTACCCTTTCGTCTGTATCGATATATAAAACATAATCCGTTGTAACTTTTGAAAGACCAAAATTTCTAAGCTCGGAAAAATCGCCGGAGGTTATGTCGTATACTTTTGCTTTAAATCCTTCGGCAACTTGCTTTGTTCTATCTTTTGAGTCATTGTTTATAACTATTATTTCATTACAAAACTCAAGACTTTCCAAAGCTTTTGCAATCATTTTTTCATCATTTTTAGCTATTATTACACCTGTTATTGTTTTCATATAAAACTCCCTTTACCAAATTTTCTTAAATAGTAGTCTTTTACGCCAATTTTTTGCCATTTTCTGCCCACCATAAGAAGTTTAAAACTCTCTCTAAAAATTGCCAGCTGTGATCTGATTGGAGCGAATTTAAAGCCAAAATAAAGTCTATTTCTGGAAATATAATAATCCTGCATCATTGATCCGGATCCGCCTACGGAACCGGCATTTAAATGCCACAGTTTGGCGCTTGGTTCAAAATAAATTTCGAATTTTTTTTGCTTTGCTCTCTGGCATAAATCGTTATCCTCGAAGTAAAGGAAGTAATTCTCATCAAATACTCCTGTTTTTTCAAAAACCTGCCTTTTAATCATCATGCAACAGCCGCTGGCAAAGTCTGTTTGCTGCTGCTTTTCAAATTGGCCATTATCTACTTCATCAACGCCAATGTGTGATGCTAAAACATTATTCCAGTCCATTTTGCCTCCCGCATACCAAATAACTTTTCCTAAATTCTCTTCTTTATACCTGTCTTTATGAAATTCGTGTCCTTTTGCAAAATAAATTTTTGGTGAAACTATCCCGCACGCCTCATATTGTTTAAATGTTTTCAAAAGGTTTACGACTAAATCGCTCCCTACCAAAACGTCATTATTAAGAATTACTACATAATCCGCCCCCAACTTTAAAGCTTTTTTTATTGCCAAATTATGTCCCCCGGAGAATCCTAAATTTTGTTCGCTTCTTATAACTTCAGGCTTAAAATTTTTATATGTGTCTTTTACTTCGAATTTTTCCTTTGAGGCATTATCAACAATAATTACGTTTAAATTAAAATCCTTAATTAATAACTTATCTAAAGATTCCAAACAATCAAGCGTATCTTTTTCTCCGTTATAGTTTATGAGTGTTACAAAAACATTCGGCATAAATTAGTGGAATTTACTTGTTATTTTACTTATGTTTCTCGTAATGGGATTTTTAATTGAATCTAATTTTTCTTTTGTAAGCCAAAAAGTGATTTCTTTGCCTGCTTTTTTGAACTCTTTTTCCGTTTCTTTAATAAATTCATCTCCCTCGTAGTCTTTAAAACCCTTTTTCTCCCAAATAAATGCAAATACTAAAAAGTGATAAAAAGCTTGCATTATCGATAGAACCAAACCATAAAAACCGTCCTTATATCCTTTTCTTGCAAAAAACCAACTCAAAAAATCGGATAATGGAAACCTAATAACATCAAAAAAAGAGAATTCATAGCCATTACTAATTAGCGCTTCTGCCTCATTTGGTGCATAAATAAGAATTTTCTTAACATACTGATCTATTGAATCATAATTGTGATGAATTAAATGTTGGGTTAACTTTTCCGTTTCTCCTTCTAAAGATAAATCTTCGTGTACTTTGCGGCTTTCATACTTTCCCCGCTCCCGTCTAAAAAACCTTAATTGGTAGTCAGGGTACCAACCGGTATTATTTTTAATCCATTTGCCAAAAATGTAGTTTTTGCGCGGAATCCAAAACCCGTTAATACTCGCAATACTTGATGGCTTTGCGCTTAAAATTTGCTTTATCTCTTGTGCAAGTTCTCCCGAAACCTCTTCATCTGCATCAATGCTTAAAATCCATTCATTTGTTGACCTTTCAAACCCAAAGTTTTTTTGAATATCAATCTCTTTAGGATTATTTTTTTGTGTAAAAATCTTATTAGTGTATTTGCTGGCAATTGATACAGTTTTGTCAGTAGAAGAATTATCTACAACTACAATTTCGTCGGCAAAACCTAAAGATTTAAGACATCTTTCAATATGCTTTTCTTCATTATATGCAGAGATTACTGCCGATATTTTACCCATATCATCTCCTTAAGTGTCCAACTACTAGTTTAACATCAGAAAGCAATTCTTTTCTAGCTATAAGCAATATTACTGCAAAATAAATCACTACTCCAAAACCAATCATTGCGAAAAGAGAAATAAAACCATGTACAAAATTTAAACTTAAAAAGTATACTAAAACTCCCATAACTGCCGATCCCACCAAGGGAGCCAAAACCGAACTGTGTAAATTAAAGTCAATATGTTTTTTAACCAAATATACAACCAGAATCAGCGAACAGGCAATTATAAATGATGCAATTGCTACACCATTAAAACCGTATATTTTTATTAAAATAGGCGTTAGTACCCACGTTGCAACAGTCCAAAATACCATTAAATAAAGCGATATCTTTATCTTACCTATTGCATTTAATGCATTAGTTAAAGGAGTTGAAATAGATGATAATGCGGCACTCATTGCAAAAAAACCTAGAGATAAAATAGCCGGTTCCCATTTCTCATATTTAGGAATAAGATTTATAAAATATGGTGCTACAATAATTAGTCCTATTAGGGATGGGAAAATCATAAAGCTTGCTGCAAAAATAGATTTTTCTATCGCTTTCTTCAAAACTGCAGTTTCATCCTGAAGCCTTGAAAATGACGGAAATGTAATCCTTATTACGTTATCCATAATAAGCCTTAAGGGTACAAATGCCCATTTTTGTGCAAAACCAATATATCCAACCTGAGCAAGAGGGAGTGCTTTTCCTAAATATGCAACAAATAAATCATCTTTAATTAAAGCCAAAAAACTATTTAGCTGAAACGGTAAACCGAACGACAATAATTTTTTAGCAGAAACTGTTGAAAATCCAATGCTTATCCTCCATGGACTGATTATATAAATTGTAATTAAACCTGCTATTCCCCTTGCTAACACCGAATAAGTAAAACTGGTAATTCCAAACCCCCTAAACGCAAGAACTACAACTAAAACATTAAAAACAATTGTTTCTACAATTTGCGGGATTACCAGTTTTTCAAATTTTAAATCTCTTTCCAGAAGTATAGAAGGAATAGTTTTTAATGATGAAAGGAAAAACGCAATTGCTAATGCCTGAAATAGAAAAACTCCGTCATGATTTAGATTATAAAACTTCCCAATCCAACCCGAACCCAAATAAGCTAGCACAGTAACGGTAATTACCATAACCTGCTGGATTGTAAAAGTTGTTTTTAAATCTTCTTTTGTAATACTTTCCCTTTTTTGTATCAAAGCTGCAGCCAAACCAATATCGGAGAAATACTGCAAAAATGCAATTGCCGCGGTTACTACAAAATACACACCAAAAATTGCCGGAGTTAAAAAAATTGTCAGCAAGAAATTGGCAACAAAGGCAACAATCTGAATAATAAATGTTCTTGAAGTTAAGGCAAAAATTCCGCGGATAGACTGTTTAGTTATTAACTCTAAATCTATCTCTTCCATAAATTAAAAATTCAGTTCTTTCCAAAGAATTAAACTCTCCTTTACAGCCCTTAAAATTACCCTTAAATTTCCTCCACTTTGATCGCCATAAATTCTTGGGTAATGATTTACTTCTACTTCTGCAATCTTTAATTTTGCTTTTTTTGCCTTTGCTAATATTTCTGTTGTTATCATCGCTCCTTCCGATTTTAACGGCAATATTTTCTCGAGCGCCTCTTTATTAAACAATTTAAAACCACAATCAATGTCTTTAAAACTGAACCTGAAAAACACAAAGTCCCAAATTTTAAGTAAGTTCATTAAAATATGCCTAAAAGGATTATCAAGCCGTTTTTTTCTAAACCCGATAACCATATCACGTCCTTCAATTTTTTCAATAAATTTGTCTATTTCGGAAAAATCGAATTGTCCGTCTCCATCATTAAAAACAACATACTTATATTTTGCTGTATCAAAACCTTTTTTTAAAGCTGCACCGTAACCATGGTTGACTTTATTACCGGTAGCAACGAGGTTGCTGTTTTGTGATGCTAATTTTTTAGCAATTTCCGGAGTTTTGTCCGAAGAACCGTCATCTACCATAATTATTTCCCATTTATCCGCAATCTTTTCAATAACTGGAATTGCTTTTTTAACCACAGATTCAATATTTTGTTCTTCGTTCCAAAAAGGAAAGAAAAGCGAAAGTTCAGGTAGCTTTGTCATATTTTTTTCTGAATTTAATTATACCAATAGATAAGACTAATATTCCAGCAACAGAAATTATGTTCGATGCTGTCTCAATTGGCGTCGAATTAAAGCTAAACTTTTGTTTGTCTAAAAGCGCCTGTGCAGCATTTTGGGGTTTTTTAGTATCTTTAGGAAGATACTCATCAGAAATCTTAGAAATTCTCCATTTTAAAGCGTATTCACTTGTATAGTAACTTAAGTCAACATTGACTATTTTTTGCGGTACAAAGTATTTAACATTTAAATACAAAACACCAATTATAAGAATTGCCGCAAGCTCAATGACAAAATGGGGAAAAATTTTCTTAAACGGAATAAACGACGTCAGATATACAAATGCACCTGCAAGAAGGGAGGCAAAAAAAGTTGCCATTAGTAAAAACCGCCAGGGAAACTGGAAAAATGCCATTGGTGAAAAAATATCCCAGATTGACTTAGAAGCACCAAGGGTTAAAAGACAAGAAAATAAAAATCCTAAAAATAATAACAATACGGCTATTGTTATTCTTTGAAATTTTATGTACTTTTTAAAACTAACAAACATTACTCCAATAAAACCGGCGGCAAAAGAAACGATTATATGAAGTTTTCCAATCATAAAAGACAGTCCGTCTATACACCCTTTTGCAGACCCTCCAAAACCCCAAGGGCTTGACCAAAGTTGATTAAGACACACAAAATTATCGGCATAATTTGATCCTCCCCCTAATATAGACATCACATTTGTATTTTTTAATTCGGCAATTGCCGGGATCCAATAAAATGCAGCTAAGGCAATGCCTAAAAATAACGATCCGAATAGATAACCGGCTGTTTTAAATCTCTCTTTTTTGGTAAAAACAAAACTAAGTATCAATACAAGGACAAATAAATATGGGGCTACCATTAATGCTGTAAGATTATGAGAAATTATTACTGCTGCAAAACCCAAGGCGGTAATAGAAAAATAATATATATTTCTCTTCTTGTAACTTTTAATTAGACCGTAAAAAATAAGAGGGATAAAAATATAACCAAAAATTTCCGATAAATCTCCCCGCACATACAAATCTAAAGCATGATATGGAGCGAATGTATAAAAAAGCGCAGAAACAACCGCCGCAGGTTTTCCAAATAACTCTTTTACCAAAAAATACATGAATATTCCGGGCAGAATCATCGCTAAACCCATGGTAATTTTTGTAGCCATTAATGCATTTATGCCCAGGAGTACAAAAAAGGCTCCCGTATAATAAGCCAAAGGCGCATAATAATTAAAAATCGGATATCCAAATCCATATCCTAAATCAGGAACCCACCTTACGGGAAAACTTCCCATACTAAGTGATTTTGCCATTTCGAATATTCTTGCAACCTGAGTATCATCATGCATGGGGAAAAAACCACTGTTAAAAAGCGGTAAAACCGCAAATAAGGACAAAAATATAACTATTAAGAGCGGAAATAACTTATTTAATAATTTCATATTTTTTATTTTTTCCCAAAAATAGTAATGCAAATAATGCTACTAAACCTAGTATAGATAAAAGATCCGCAAAAATTCTAACCGGTGTTTCTTTAAAAATAATCTCTACATTATTTTTTCCGGCAGGAAGACTTAATCTTATCAAACCATTTTCTTTAAAATTTATATTTAAATTATTGCCGTTTATAAAGGCCTCCCATCCGGGAAAATAGACCGTATTAATTTGAATTGTTTGCATATTTTTAAGATCGGTAGAAAATAAGATTTTATTTGGAGAATTAACAATAATATTTA
Source organism: bacterium (assembly GCA_021780675.1). Taxonomy (GTDB): domain Bacteria; phylum Patescibacteriota; class Microgenomatia; order Levybacterales; family UBA12049; genus DAHWUP01. The sequence continues at coordinate 4,356 of JAJXYH010000011.1, read as the reverse complement.
TTGTTTCTTTACCTGTTAAATTTTGTACTTTAACATTAGCCATTAAGACCGGTAAATTATTTACCCATTTGGGCATATACTCATTTTTAACTGTTGTCGTATCCATATTCGTCGAATAAAAGCCGTCCGGATAATATTGATAGGAATTTGCATTCACAAAAGGCAATGCTGAAAAAAACATAAGTACTAAAACTACAAAACCTAAAATTAGTTGTTTATTTTTGGGGAAAGCAGAAATTACAGCTGCTGCTAAAAAACTCGCTGCGGGAATTGCCAAAGATAAAAATCTAAAAGGGAACTGTATAAAAGAAACCGGTAAGAACTTCCAGAATACTAAACTAAACGAACTTGAAAAAAATACAGATACTATAAAAATGCCTAACATTAATAACAAAAGTTTATTGGTTTTAAGCGAATTTTTCTTTAACGCTGTAAATGTAACTAAAATTATAAACATGCTTGATATGCCTATTAAATTAAAGGAAGAAAAATAACCGGCAAAATCAGACACTTTAACAGATCCAAAAACAGTATACTGAAGATCAAATAACGCAGGGAACCAAAAAAACGCAGATATTAGAAGTCCAAAAAATAAGGTTGTAAAATTTTTAAACTTAAGCTTAAGCTTACCGGGTTTAATTTTTAGTAATATATATAACATTACTAATGGAATAAAAAGTAATGCTAAAGTGTTATGTGACAAAATTAATAAAGCAATTCCTATCGAAGTCCATAACAGACTCTTTCTTTCTATTTGCCATAAGATAAACGGTAAGACAGATAATGCCAATACTTCTCCAACAGAACCTCTTTTATAAACATCAAATAAATGATACGGAAAATAGGTATAGAAAAGCGCACCTACACTTGCTGAAAAATTATCGAATAATTTCCTAAACCAATAATAAGAAAAAATTGTTGAAGAAAACAAAGATAAAATTAAAATTGCTTTCACGGTATTTATAAAATTTAATCCTAAAATATGAATTGGAACTCCCAAATACATAAATCCCGGATATAAGAAGTCCGCAACCGGATACCCAAACCCATTATTAAGTCTTGTTAAAAATCTAACCGGAAATTGGCCGTTTCTTAAGACTTCGTAAAATGCGGAAAACCTTACCACCATCCAATTCCCATCATCCGTAAGCGGAAACCCTGCATGTAAAAGACCTAAAACCGAAGGAAGACTAAGTAAAACCAACAAAGATAAAAGGACGATGTTAAAACGGTTTTTTAAGATAAGCTTCATACATTTTAATCGTAAACTATTCTAAAAACTTTAACTCCGCTTGTATTATAAATATTTGTGTACTTAACCGAATCTAGTTTTTTATCGTCCCGACAATTCCCGTTTTCTACATAAATAGTCTTTTTTATATTAGGAACCTTGGGATCTCTATCTAAAAATGGACAGGCGTTATCTACAAAGAAGAATTTCCCAAAACCGGTATCTGTTTTATCTTTAGGATGCCCCTGGGAAAGATAAAGAGCCGGATCATAATTTGTATAGAATAAAACTAACGGGTAAATTCCACCTTCCGATTTGGTAACAACAATTTCGTCGTAACTTGGATAGTCTTTTTTTACCTGGGTAAGCATTTCACCAAAACCGTCATTTCTATACCAATTTTTATGTACCGGCTGGTGTACAAACAGCTGATGGAAAAAATAAAGTGAATTAAATGAAAATATTGCAAGAATAACAATTACGGTAATTTTTTTATACTTTTTGGGAATATTTTGAGTAAATCTTAAAAATCCGAATGCAGCAATAAGCTCAATAGCAGGAGCCATAATTAGAGCCCTCCTAACATTTGGAATATCATCAACCGTTAATGAGGAAATTACCGGAGCAAGCAAAACCCAACCTAAAATTAAAAATGCCCATTTCGGTTTTTCTTTAAATAAGCAGTAAATTCCAAATAATATAAATGGTAATTCTACCAAATAAATTAGCCCCATCCCCGGAACTCTAAACCAAATTGGCAGTCCTCCCTGGACGAATAAAAAATCCCCTGTAAAATACTGGAAATAGTTTTGTATAAAAGCGAATGAATAATCTAATGGTTTGTTATGAAAAGTACGGGTTAGTGTTACAGGTGTATGTTGCACTCCGTCTTCCCTAATTTGTTCTGCCATAATAAGCTTAGTTTGCGGAAAACCAAAAATACTTACCTGATTAAAACGGTTTTCTCCACCCCTTGCTCCAAATACCAAAAGAACCGCCGTAAGGCCTAAAAATATAAAACAAAGAACAAATACTTTAGTAAAAAGTTTCTTGCGTTTGGAAATCCAAAATTTTATAGGTAATAAAAACGCCAGAAACATCAGTGGAACAAAAAGCCTTGGCGTAAAATACATAAAGTAACTGATAAATAGTAATAGGGTCGAAAATAAAATATATTTAATCTTTTCGCGTTTTACGCCTAAAAGCAGCAGGCCAAACCCCAAAACCATAAAAAATATGGAAACCCCTGTTTCTTCGGCAGTTCTTGAGAACATAATATCCCAGGGAGAAAGCGCAAATAAAAGGGAGGCTAAAATACTGATTTTCCGGCTTTCAAAAAACGCATATGCTAAAACCATTACCGAAAAAACCGCCAAAACACCCATTACAACCGCAACAATTCTGGCTGCAAAAATTGTCATGCCAAAAAGCTTAATGGGTAAAATATCTAAGTAAGAATAGCCTGTCGGGTTATAATCTCCAAATTGCTCCGTTTGTAAAGGCAGAAAATTTCCGTTTGTGTCTTTTCCTGTTTTAAGAATTGAATTTGCGTTGTCTGCAATTATTGCTTCGTCTATGTGAAATCCCTTTGGAACAGAATCAAGATTATAAATTCTTACAAAAAAGGCCAACGCCAAAATTAACCCGGCAACTACAACAAATAGTAAATTCTTATTCTTTAATAATTTCTTCATTTAGACATGACCTGATAAACCCTGTAATAATTGTTGCTTTTCCCCTGTTTAACCTGAAAAATCAATTTTAAGGGGTAGTCCGGGGGAATAACTTCATGTTCATGCTGATAAAAAATAAAATAGGTCGGCATTTTGGAAGCCATGTTTTCTACGGTTTGCGGGAATGTGCTGATCGGCCAATATCCTTTAATGGTAATATTTTTATTGTTTATTAAATATATTTCCATGCTTTCCGGCATTAATCCAAATGTCCCTTCCGTTGCAATGTATATTTTTTGATTTTCCGCTTGTTTTGTAAAATACGCTACACTTTCCTTAACTCCCCAACCGGCTGCCCAGCTGTTCACGTACTGACCTTCGTCTGCATCGGCTATTTTTGCATTTACCGGGTCAACGGCAAAAGTAAAACTAACAAAAACGGGATAAATAATAACCAGAATCAATAAAATAATTTTTGAAATCTTTGCCAAAGCAATATTTTTGGCAAATTTTTTATCTAATAAATCAAACAAATATTTTAATCCCCAAGCCGCAAGTGGCAAAAGACAAACCGTCATTAAAAATATAAATCTTGGATAAATAAGTTTTCCAAAAAGAGCAAGTGCTAAAAACGGCAGTAAAAAGAAAATTAATAAAATTAATTTTTCTCTGATAAATTTTTTTATAAATATTAATGAAATAACAATAAGTACAATAAATGACGGTGTTAAGTATTGTAAAAGCCAACTGGTTAATCCATGCAAATTCCCCCAGAAGAAAGTGAACGGATGTTTTATCCATTCGGAAACCGGATATACAAAAGTTGCATTTTTAGCGGAAATCATTTCAAAAAGCGGTGAAAGCCTTAAAATTTGATAAAAGCCATAACCAATTGCTGCAGAAAACGCTGCCAAAAGTATAAATTTTAGCATCTGGTACTTCCATTTCTTTTGCTTGAAGTCAAAAAGTACCAATATAAACGGCATTAGATAAATACTGAAAAAATTGGAGGTTTTGGTTAAAACCCCACCCCCGATAATAAATCCTAAAATAAAAGCATTGTCTAACCTTATTTTCCTGACTAAAGTAATGGAGAAATATAATGCCCAAACATAAAATGCCGCAACCATACTATCGTAAATTGCCATTCTGTCCAAAACTACTGCAAACGGAAAAGCAATATAAAAAATTGAAGTCAAAAACGAAATTGTTTTACTTTTAAATAGCTTAAAAGACAAGAAAAATAATCCGACCATTGTAAAAAGTCCCGTAAAAACAGAAACCAGCCTTCCGGCAATTAAAGGATCTTTTATAAATTTTATAAATAACATTGCAACCCAAATATACATCGGCTGCTTTCCATCGGTTAGGGAAATAAAACGCCAGGAAGAATCATGAAGAGCAATTTGCGCCCACCTAACATAAATAGCTTCGTCAGTAAACATCGCGACC
>JAJXYH010000046.1 GCA_021780675.1 bacterium | reverse complement strand
CGATCTGGTAAGAAATATGAAGATATTGTCAGAAAACATCTTCCCCAAATCCCAGCGGGGAATTTTATTTTAGAGCCTGAAATGCGTGATGTAGGGCCTGCAGTTGGGGTTGCAATGGCCCTTATTGGCAAAGAACACCCCGAGCAGCCGGTTGGAATAATTTGGAGTGACCATTTTGTTAAAAAAGAGAGGCGTTTCCGTGAAGTTTTGGGTTTTGCCGAGAAAATTGTCAGCAAGAAAACCGATTCAATAATTTTTATCGGTCAAAGAGCAAGATTTGCAAATCAAAATTTAGGGTGGTTGGAATTCGGTGAGGAGGTAGAACAAGTAAGGGGAACTAAAGTGTTCAAATTTAAAAAATTAATTTATAGGCCAAGTCTTGAAATGGCGGAGAAATTTATGCAAAGCGGCAATTATGCCTGGAATCCGGGATATTTTGTAACTACGCCTAAATATATCCTCTCACAATATAAAAAGTTTGCACCAAAGATGTGGACGGATATTATGAAAATTCAAGGTGTATATGGGGATAATGATTTTGATAAGGTCCTTGCAAATGTTTATCCAACGCTTGAAAAGATCAGTTTTGATAATGCAATTTTAGAAAAAACTGATCCTGAGAACGTATTTGTAATTGCAGCAGACTTAGGTTGGAGCGATGTGGGTGCGTGGGAAGCTCTAAAAGAGGCCTTGGAGAATAAAAAGGAAGAAAACGTAACTAAGGGCAAGGTAATGGTTGAAGATTCTTCGGATAATTTAGTTTTTAATTATACAGACCAATTGGTGGTTGGAATTGACCTTGAAAGAATGCTTGTAATTAACACCGACGACGTGCTTTTGGTTTGTTCAAAAAATTCCGTACCTAAAATTAAAAAATTAGTTGAAAGCTTAAGTGGTACAGAGCATGAAAGTTTAACTTAATATGCCTTATAAAGAAATAAAAAAAAGTGGCTTTTACGAATTTACAAAAAGAGCCATGGACATTATCTCTGCCTCAATTTTAATAATAATTTTTTCGCCTGTAATTTTAATAGTTGCTATTGCCATAAAATTGGATTCTAAAGGTCCGATACTGGCAGATACTCCCCAAAGGGTTGGAAAAGCAGGTAATGGTTTTAAGATGTACAAATTTAGAAGTATGGTTGTAAATGCGCATCGTTTGCTCCGCAACAGCCCCAAGTACTCGCAGCTTTTTGAAAAATACAAAAAAGGAAGCTATAAACTAAAAAATGATCCAAGAATTACAAAAGTCGGGCATTTTATCCGCAGGCATTCCTTAGATGAAGTTCCTCAACTTATAAATGTGCTTAAGGGGGATATGAGTTTGGTGGGACCAAGGGCATATTATCCGGATGAGCTTATTGAACAACAGAAAAAATATCCCGAAACTAAAGAAGCAGTTAAAATTGTACTTTCGATAAAACCGGGAATTACCGGTTATTGGCAGGTTTCGGGAAGAAGCGCAATTAATTTTGACAAAAGAATAGAAATGGATGCTACATATGTAAGGAAAAGATCGATTATTTACGACCTTTGGATTATCTTAAAAACCCCCTGGGCAATGGTCTCCGGAAAAGGTGCGTTATAGGCATGTTTATAGTTGACATTAGGTTCAAATTAAGGGTATGATATAGGATATGGATGGTCTTGAAAAAATTGATTTTAATCTGGAAAAACAGCCTTCAAAAACAGCAACTCCATCCGTTTCAAGCGCAAAGGTAGATCAAGTAAACACGCAAATGAAAAGAAGAAAAGTTAACTTTGATTTTAAAAAATTCCTTAAAAGCCGCAAAGTTGTTGCCGTCCTTTTAATTTTTGTATTTTTAGTATTATTTGGTATTTTTGGAGTGTATTTGCCGGCTAGAAAGGTCTACAATTCGGCAAAAATTACGTATAAGGACGCACAGGCCGCAAAATGGGCATTATCGACACAGGATGTATCACTTGCCTCGGATCAGCTTGCCAAAACAAAGCAGGATCTTAGTGTGACTCAGAAAGACCTTTCCGCAATGGGATATTTAAGGTTTGTTCCGATTGTAAACTGGTACTATAACGATGCTTACCACTTGGTAGCAGCCGGAGAGCACGGGCTTAATGCGGCAATAATTTTGGTGGATTCCATAAAACCATATGCGGATGTTTTAGGCTTAAAAGGACAAGGTAGTTTTGTCGGAGGGTCTGCCCAGCAAAGGATTGAAACGGCGGTTAAAACAATTGGTAAAATTACACCTAAAATAGATGAAATTTCAAGCGAACTAGCTATTGTAAGAAGCGAAATTGACCAGGTAAATCCCAACCATTATCCATCAATTAGCTATGGAAAAAAAGCAAGAGATACGATAGCATCTCTTCGAAGCCTAACTGATGAAAGTGTAAATTTAATTACCAGCGCAAAGCCTTTAATAAAAACCCTTCCTTCAATTTTAGGAGAGCCTGATCAGAAAAAATATCTTATACTTTTCCAAAACGATAAGGAACTGCGGCCAACCGGCGGATTTATAACCGCATATGCAATTTTTAGGCTTAATAGCGGTGTTGTACACGTTGATACTTCAAGCGATATCTATAGTCTTGATGCTACCATCTCGAATAAGCCTACGGCTCCTTCTGCAATACTTAAATATCTTCCTAAAGTTTATGTTTTAAACCTTAGGGATAATAATTTATCGCCCGATTTTAAAGTATCGATGGATAGTTTTTATAAAATGTATAAAACAGCCGGAGGATATGTGCCGGTTGACGGGATTATTGCCGTTGATACGCATGCTTTAGTTTCCGCTATGGACATTTTGGGAGACGTTTCGGCTGACGGAATTAATTTTAGTACTAAAAACGACCCAAGATGTGATTGTCCGCAGGTTATTTACCAGCTTGAGTCGCTGGTTGACCAGCCGGTTGAGGGAATAAGAACAGACAGAAAAGGAATTATCGGGGATTTGATGTACGCAATTATGAATAAGGCATTTTCGTCATCTCCTAAAAAGTATTGGGGTCCGCTTTTCCAGACCATGTTAACGGAAATGAATGAAAAACACGTAATGTTTTACATGAACGATATCCAGGCTCAAAAAGGCTTTGAGGGGCTTAATGCGGCGGGAAGAATAGTGCCCTTTAACGGTGATTACTTTACTTTAAACGAAGCAAATTTTGGAGGAGATAAGGCAAACTTATTTGTAAGCGAGGCGGTAACCCAGGATTATAGTTTGCAAAGCGACGGTACAATTGTAAAAACAGTTACCGTAAATTATAAAAATCCATACGCTCCTTCGGATTGTAATTTAGAACGGGGAAATTTGTGTCTTAATGCAGATTTTAGGGATTGGTTTAGAATTTATGTTCCAAAGGGAAGCGAGCTAATTTCTTCTCAAGGGTCGGAGGTTAAAATGACAACCAGTGAAGATTTGGGTAAGACTGTTTTTGAAGGTTTCTTAACGGTTAGACCACAAGGTACGGCAAAATTAACAGTTTCCTATAAATTACCATTTAAATTGGGGAGCAATTCCATTTTACCGCTTCTTATCCAAAAACAGCCCGGAACCACAGATGATGATTATACAATTACACAAAGCAACAGAGTATTGCAGCAATTTAAATTAAACTCAGACAATTCTTTAAACTTAAACTTAAGATAATATGAGGTCAATTAAAACAGAAGGGATTGTAATAAAGAGGAAAAACTTCCGCGAATCAGATAGGATTGTCACTATTTTTACAAAAGATAAAGGTAAAATTCAAGTTAAAGCCAAGGGGGTGAGGAAAATATCCAGCAGGCGCTCGCCACATATAGAACTTTTAAATTATTCCAACTTTAATTTATATCAACCAACAAACGGTATGCCGATATTAACAGAGGTTGAATCGGTGGAGATTTTCCCTAATCTTAAGAAAGACCTTAGAAAAATAGGAATTGCTTACCATTTTTGCGAGCTTGTTGACGGGCTATGTGCGGAGGGTCAGGAAAACAGGGAGATTTTTACTCTTTTAAAGCAGGCTTTGGAGACGATCTCAAAAGACGACCGTTTGGAACTTATTGCTTATCGTTTTGAGTTAAAGCTATTAAAACTCTTAGGTTTTTCCCATGAAAATCAGGTTTACAAATGGAAGAAA
>JAJXYH010000049.1 GCA_021780675.1 bacterium | reverse complement strand
TACTATTAACGGCTCTTCTTCGCCTGTTACTATTCAGGCATCAAACGGGCAGGCGAGCTTTTCGGTAAGTTCCTCAAATGCCGGAACCGATACTTTTACGGTGCACGATGACACTAGTAACTTTACTGTTACCACTCCAAGCAACAATAATCCAAATATTACTTTTACCGCTTCTTCGGCAACACCTTCTCCAACGCCAACTTCTGCTCCGGCTGCTACTCCAACGCTTACGCCAACATCGTCGCCAACACCAACAGCATCATCATCGGGAAATTAAAAGTAAATTTAAGAATACAACAAAACGAGTCTCCCCTTTCCGCTTCTTATTAAGGTTTTGGAAGAAAATTTTTGTAAAAGTTTTTAAGCACAAAATTATACGCTTCGCCGAATTTTTGAGGATTATTTTTAATTTCTTTCTTTAACTCTTTTAAAGTAAACCACTTAAGGCTTTCCGCTTCGTGTCCTAGAACCGGAGTTCTATCTGTATATATTTCATAAACTATAAAATAGTGGTTTTCGTGTCTTCCGATTACGCGCCGGTTGAAAATTCCCTTTCCTATTAATTTAAATTTAAAAGCCGAAAGTCCCATCTCTTCCATTGCTTCCCTTTTTAGCGCCTCTTCATCCGTTTCTCCCGCGCTAACATGTCCACCAACAGGACTTACGTATTGCCCCGCATCTTGCCTGTTGGATAAAGGAATAATTAAAGCTCTTTCTCCTTTTGAATTTACAATACCCCCTATCACGGTTTTATGAAGCAATCCTTTTTCGTGCGCTTCCTGTTTTGAAATTACATAAGAAACTTTAAGATTTTTATCTACAATCTCTACCTGTTCCATAAAATAGATTATAACACTACTTTTTAAGCTGTTATAAAGGATTATTAATCGTGGCTAAAAACTACAATAACCCTGTCTTCTAACTCACTAGTTCTTACGGAATAATAATAATTTTCTCCTTTTTTAATTATTATCTCCGAACTTGGAAGCAGCACGCCATCTTCTATTAGCTCATGCGCTTCAAACTTATTGTCTATTTCCGGAGGAACATCATAAGTAGCCATTGTGGAAAACTCATCACTTTCATCACAGTTTAAAATATATATTTTTCTGTTGCCATCCGGCATAACTTGAGGTATTCCCACCGGCAAATCGTCAGGTTTTCCCGTATGGAATTTATACCATTTCATCTTTTCAGTTAATAGCACTTCTATATTAAGCGGCATAATAAAGTAAGAATCTACTCTTCTTTTACGCTTCTGTCAAGAATGAGGGGTTTAGATAAGATTATCAAAATCGGAAATAATCTGATTAAAATGAGTTAAGGGGTTTACACTTTTATATTCTTTTACAACTTCTCCCTCTTTGTTAATAAGATAACTATTTCTAATTGTTCCCTGAAACTCTCTTCCCATAAACTTTTTTGCTCCCCACGCACCATAAGCTTCAATTGTCTTATGTTCTACGTCGGAAAGGATTGTAAAATTCAATTTATATTTATCTGCAAATTTTTTATGGGACATAACACTGTCTTTGGAAATTCCGACAACCTCAATCCCTCTTTTTTTAAATTCATTTAATCCGTCTCTAAAACTGCATGCTTCATTTGTGCAACCCGAGGTATTATCTTTAGGATAAAAATAAATAAGAAGCCATTTCCCTTTATAATCTGCTAGTTTATGATGTTTTCCATCTTGATCTTGTAAGTTAAAATCTTTTGCATTCACCGGAATTTAAGACTACTACTCTTGTTTATCTATTGCAAGAAGCATCTTTAATGCAAGCCAATATCTGTGGGTTTTAAGGCTAAAAATGATATAATACCAAACTATGCTCGCAGAACTGAATAGAAATCAACAAGATTTTAATGTTTTTGTAGAACACATGCCATTTGGCACGGATATTTCAGGCGTTAGTCTATCGAACGTTCCGCAGGAAGCGCTTGGTTTATTACAGCAAAAAGCTACACTATATCTTTTTAATAAAGACCTGAAATTTGATCCGGCTGATTTACAAAACTTAGCTGTTATTACCCACCCGGATGGAGCAAGAACTTATGTTGCACAATCTATATCTACCTATTCTAAAGGTAGACGCTATTCAAACCCTGAAGATTTAAGCAAAGAGGAATTAACACATTTAGCAGATGTTAGTGCAGACGATAATCTTATGGGATGGGGACACATAAGAAAACCATTAGTGCATAAAACTTTACCCACTAACCAACCATTTGTGGGTTTTACTTATACGGATCAAGATGGCTCAGTAAATTATAGAAACCGTGGGTTTGGAACAAGAAGATTGTTAACTATGAATGCATTAAGCGCCATGTATTATGGTATGCCACTTTATTCTTCGGGACTAATATCCCGCGAGGAAGAATCGGTTTGGAAACATTTGGTGGATAGAAGAATCGCCAGCTCTTTTAGGCATGTTAATGACGTTGGTTGGCTTTCTACAAGATATGTTTTTAGAGGCTAATTATTTATTTTGTTGACTTTGTGAATTTATCCTAGCCGCTTCAATAATTATTGCTTTTAATCCTTCTTCGTTAATATCTACATCTTCGAAAAAATCAACTGCGCGCACACTTTTACTGTCTAATCTTGTATTAAAAAGTTTTTGGGGATCTTTAATTTGTGCTCCCTTTGGAAACGTTAACCTGACTGCATTTTTAAGTATGTCTGCAACGCATAATATTCCATTATCCGACCAAACTGGAACTCCCTCGGGTTTTGACGGCTTTTTCCACTTTATCTGTTCTACAAGTTTTGGGTCGGCATTTTTTATTACGTTACGAAGGCTTGCAAGTTTCTTACCCCGCCAATTTTTGGCATTTTTAATTATATTGTCTATTTGTTCTACTTCGTCCATCTAAATTTACTCCCAATTTTGCGGGTTGGAAAAACCTTCTCTTAGCATAAAATATGCAGTAACAAAACCTAAATAACCTTTCGTATCAAATACGGATTTACCCTCACCTACCGTTTCGGCTTCAAAAGCTTTATAGGCATCCTTCTCCAGCAGTCTGAATAAATTTTTCTGTATAACGGCGCCGACTGCAAAATCTACATCCGGTTGTTTATTTAATCTTTGGGTGTTATTTGTCTCTTCCATTCTTAAAGCATAATCTCCTACAAACTCTTCAGATAAAACAGGAAGAGGCAGTTCCGATCTTTTCTTAAAGGTTTCGTAGGCAAAAACTACGCCTAACCTAAAATGGTCAGCTACATCTCTTGATACACCTTCCGGCAAATTTAGTAGCATTACCGCGGCGTTAGGATTTTCATTTCCAAAAGAGGTCATTGTCTCACCTAAATATTTCTCCACCGATGGTATTGTTTTTTCTAAAGGTCTTATTACTCCCGTAATTGCTTCTGCGCCTAAAGGATAAATTGCTGGCGATTTGTCTCCAAAAATTCTAAGCGGTGCTTCCGTTAACATTAATAATATAATATCTGTTAAATATAAAAATTGTCAATTGTCGATAATTGTCCGGATTTTATTACCAAATTTTAGAATTTGTCAAACCGTTTACAATTAAAATTGACCAAACTACTCAAGCTAATACAAACTACCCAACAAGTGCATTTCTTATTTCTTGTGCAATTTTTGCTAAAATAATTTCATGCAGCTTAAAGATTATTTAATTTCAAATATGGAAGATTTAGGTCCCATACGCTTTTCCAACTCTTTCGGATGGATTTGTTTTTATACCGGAAAAAACATGTTTGGAGGATACAAAGTAATTGACGACAATATTTTATTACTGTTTTTAGTCCTATCTCCCGACGGCTTTAATAATTCTTTGGAAGAAAATTTCTTAAAATTTGAGTTTGGAAAAACCTGGGCGGAAACAGAAATCAATGGAGAGGAAGATTTACCCCGGCTTTTACCATTTTTAAAAGATGCATTTGAGTATTCAAAAGTAAGAAGAGATAAGAAATTAAAACTTAAATAAGTTTACTCCAATCTTCTTCGGGAAAAACTTCCTTTTTAGGTGGTCTAATTAAATTACCCACTGCACGTATTGAGCGACTCAACCTTTCCGAAGTCGTTCGTGGACCAGATGAAAAGGAAAGAAGCGGTTCAGCAGGTAAACCGGTTCTTGGTACAACACTAATTCCAACTTTTTCTTTCATAAATTATTACTATAATTTAAGTAGCTCCAATGCTTTATAGACTAAAACACCCGGCCATAGGAATGATTCTACTATTCCTACTATTGCCGCTCCAAAGGAATGTGCATGCTGCAAAAAATAAACTAAAGCTCCAAAAATTCCAATTCCATATATTGCTCCGCCGCCAGCATTACTTTTCATTATTCTCACCTCCCTTTAGAAATTACCTTAAACTACATTCCATGTCAAGCTTTGTATCTTTGTTTAACTTATTGTAATATTATCTAACTTTTAATAGACTTACCCTTAGTATGAAAGTGTTTTTAAAGAAATATTTTGGATTAGTATTTATTGTAATATTTGTTTTTCTCTACTTTTCATACCTATTCTTTCCGCATCTAAAAATTTTTGCAACACCAGACTTTGGACAAAGCGACATTGTTGATTTGCACATTCCGCTTAAATTTTTACTTGCCAAAGCGCTTGCTGCCAATACACTTCCCTTTTGGACACAAAGCCTAGGCGATGGATTTCCACTGCTTGCTTCGATTGAAATTGGTGCATTAAATCCCGTTAACCTAATTCTTTTTAAATTATTTCCCTTTGTTATTGCATTTAATTTAATTTATGTAACGGTTTTTATTATTAATGCAATTGGAGTTTACTTCTTTACTCAAAAACTAAAACTTTCAAAAATAGTCAGTATTATCACTGCAATTATTTATAGTTTTTCAGGGTATTTTATGGCGCAAATTCCCCACACTGATATTTTACAAACCGTTATTTATCTGCCATGGTACTTTTGGGCAACATATAAATTGTATGATGATAAAAATAAACTCATCCCGGTAATTTTATTAGGCTTAATTATTGCCCTAAGCTGCATTTCCGTATATCCGCAAATTGTATTTATTTCACTTATTGGAAGTTTTTTATTTTTAATGTTTTTAATTAAAAATAATTTACGGCAACATTTCTATTCAAAAATTATTCTTTATTCAATTTCCGTAACTTTAGGATTTTTAATCGCTCTTCCCCAACTTTTACCGGCAATTGAATTTTTGGGAAATTCCATCCGCTCACAAGGATTAAATCTTGACCTTGCAAGTTATTTTGCTTATCCGCCGCAACATCTGTTTACTCTTTTAAACCCATTTTTCTTGGGAAATCCTACTATTGGAACTTATCCTCTTTTTAATCAGTTCGGAGGCTCGATTTTTTGGGAAAACACTGCTTATATCGGACTTATTCCTCTAATATTTTCGGTATTTTCAATAAAAATTATTAAAAAATCCAAATTTATAAGTTTCTTTTTAATGCTCACTCTTTTAAGTTTTGTACTTATGTTAGGTCATTTCTCTCCGTTTAAATTTATTTACGCTCTTCCCTTTTTCTCCCTTTTTAGAGTACCTTCCCGTTTTATTCTGCTTTTTGTTTTTTCGTTAATTATTCTTTTTGCTTTTTCACTTGAAAACTTTAAGGAATTTTTAGAAAGACGTTTTTCAAAAAATATTATTACTATTTTTTTAGCGGTAATTTTTATTGCAAGTTTTTTAGACATCCAATGGTATTTTTATAATTATAATTCCCTGTTAAGTCCTGATAAGCTATTTCAAACTCCGCCGGTTGCAAAATTAATATCACCATCTACAGCTAGAGTATTTGACTTGCTGGATGAAAATGCCTGGAATCAGGTTTTTCTTAAAAACTGGGGAAAAAATATTAACACAATCCCATACTTTAATAATTACTTAAGAAGAAATGTAAATGTTTTGTACGGAGTAAACCAAGCTCAAGTTTATATGGGAAACAGTTTACAAGCCAACGCAAATTTTGATTCGCTTATCTACTCAGGAATGCAAATAGATGAAAATAATCAGGTGCTTTTAAGTACTGCTTCCGCAAAATTACTTCTTATGGAAAACGTTGGATATATTCTATCCCCCTATAAAATATATAGCCCATATGTAAAAAGCTACCAAATAAAAGCTAATAATAATCTACCGGACCTCTACCTTACCACCCTTCCTACATCAGAACGAGCATATATTGTTCACGAAAAATTGGTGGTTACAATTTCACAAATTTACCAAACTCTTTTAGATCCCGGATTTAATCCATGGAAAATGGTGCTTTTGGAAAACGAAGACGGAAATTTAACCGAGCAAAATAATACAAATGATAAGGTTGTTAATAAAGAGTTGTCGGACAATAAACTTGTATTCGAAACTTACACTGGCTCTCCCGGTTATCTTATAATTGCCGACACTTTTTATCCGGGCTGGAAAGCAACTGTAAACGGCGATGAAACTCAAATCTTAAATGCAAACAGTTTTCAGAAAGCAATTTATATTCCAAAGGGGAAATCTACAGTTGTAGTTTATTATTACCCGCAAAGTTTTATTACCGGCTTTATTGTATCTCTTCTGTCGATTTTAACAATTATTGTTATTACCGTATTTTCCAAAAAGAAACTTTTGGGCTTAAAATTTGAAAATAATCCGTAACTAATTGTGTTTATATTTTGAATACCAATCCACAAAATATAAAACACCTGCAATAAGTGAAGGTCCTGAAATAAGCAAAATCCAAACAATATGATCCGACACCTGAAATCCGTAAAGAATTGCAAAACCCGTAAATACTACTGCCCCAATAATTCCAAACTTCCAAGCCAGTAAAACAAATATTAAAAGCAAAGCCGGAAGTAATAAATGCATAAACAATGCAATAATTAGGCTTAAACCGTGATAACTACCAAAAACATCCAAGGAAAAAAGTGAAATAAATCCGACAAACAGAAGACTTAAAATCCTGGGTAAATAAAAAGTAAGTTTTTTATTCATATTTACCTTTCAAATTAGTTCTATCCCGTTAGGATAGATTTGTCAAGTTTTTGTTGAAGATTAAATTTGTGCAATGAAGTTTTTTAATTTCCCGGCTTTATCCAACAAAATTTTATTCCCCTCCGCCAAAACTTTTTTTGTCTCAGGATCTGCAGGAACTCTCATCCATTCATTAGTAGTTATATTAAATTCTATTTCCAAACCGTTATCGAAATATGCCCTTTTTGTTTTTAAAAGCCCCCAATCTTCATCTTTTACAATTGTAGTTTTCCCAAAAACTTCTATCCAATAATTATTTGTTAAATATAAAAATGGTTCGTCGGTAATTATAATTAAATCAACATCTGAAGTTTCTTTGGCTCTATCCGAAGCATAAGACCCGACTAAAAAAATTCCGTTTATATTTTCCTCGGCATTTGCCCAATCCAAAAAGTCTTTAAAAAATGCACCTAAGTTTTGCATTAATAAAATTATATCACTCTCTTTATAATAACAAAATAATCCTATAATATTTGCATTCTATGTTATCTTGTAGTAAACTCATTTCTGCTTTAGAAATGAGTGGCAATTTGCGCTGCTTTATTTCATATAAGCGCACATTTAAAAGTGAAGAATGTTTAATTTTTGCTTACTAGCTATACTTATGTGCTGGTGATTTACCAACCCATAAGATAGCTAATAAGCTATTATCAACTAACGATATGTTGAAAAAAAGTGACGCATAGTAAAATAACCTAGAGTTATTTGTTTTAAACTGATAATTTCTAGAAGGCATTTTTGCCAAAACTGTAAAAAGGAGGTATATATTGATCAACTAACAGGAAACAAAACTCGTTTCAAGATCAAAATCCATAAAAGTTTGGACCTAATTAGTCTAAAAGGAGAACCTCTTGTGATGCGAAGACTCGGATTTGTCATCGCAGCGCTTTTTCTCTGCACCGCTCTGGTGAGCACGCAGACGAAAGAGACTTCAGCGGCTACCACCTCATGCAGCAGCCTCCAAACGAGTGTTGCAACCATGATCGGTGGATCATGCTACGACTGGACCATCAAATTGGACGCTTACGGCAAATTTGTCGGGGCGATCTTCAAGTCCACCAGTGACACATATCTCAAAGCACCGATTACCGGTGAGATTGACACTTCCTGCGGGAAGCTCTGGAGCACAAGCTCAACCACCCGACGCATTTGGGTGACCGGAGCAACCTACTGGAAATATGGTCAGCACACTGGTCTGTGCACTGCACCGCTAACATCAGCCCAAGCAGCCGACAAGTACAACGCAGGACCACCAACAAGTTGGACCCGCATCGTCGGCAGCCAATCAACCGGCTGGATCTACAAGGGAGCACCCGAATACATCTATTGCTTCCACGGTCGCGTGGACTACAATGGCGGGTACATCCTTGCCGGCCAGTGGACTCCTGTTCAAGTCACTGCCGCAACCGGATGGTACTTCAGCAACTAGTTGCTGAGCAAACAGGAGGTAAAACTTCCTTAACAGCTACAAAAACCTAGTAGAACTTCAACATTAACTATCGTTGGTAAACACAATTCACAAACACTCAACAATAAGTTGAGAGACAAAATTTGAGCAGAAAGTGAGCTTAAATGCTCAAGGCCGATTGAATAGGCTAAATATTCGAAGCAGCGTCATAAACACGCGATGCTGATCCCTTCGGATCATTTTGCCATATCATTTGGCCTCTTTCTGCTCTTCTCTTCCTCGATGTGTATCGAAGCTGACGAGTCCAAAAGGACGAAAGAGAATATAAAAAAAATTGCTATACGCATTCATTCAATGTTATAATAAATACGAATGAAGGTTTTATTTGTCGTCTGGGAAGTTGATCCTTTCTTCAAATTAGGCGGCCTCGGAGATATTGCAAGATCACTACCTGGAGCATTAATAAACTCGGGCGTAGACATAAGAGTTATAACCCCTTACTACAAAGTAGAAAAAATGGGCAGAAATAAAAAACAAAAAATTGCTACTTTTTCATTTCTTTATGCCAGAAGAAAACAAAAAGTGGAAATATGGGAAACTCTACACCCATTTACTAAGGTTCCTTGTTATTTTTTAAAAAATAAAAAATACCTTGATAAAGCCACACTTACAGAAACCTGGGGATTTTTTGACAAAGCGGTTATTGAAATACTTAAACGAAATTTATTAAATTGGGAACCTGAAATTCTTCACTTAAACGACCGTCATTGTGGACTTATTCCTCTTCTTGTAAAAGCAGAAAAATTACCGGTTAAAACAATGATGACAATTCATAATTTAGCTTATCAGGGAAAATCACCTATTAGCATATTAACAGATATGGGAATAGATCATTCAATTGTTAAAATCACAAAATGGGAAATTAAATCCCATCAGGTTAATTTTTTAATGGAGGGAATAATACATTCAGATATTGTCACTGTTGTCTCTCCAACTTACTCAAAAGAAATTTTAACAGAAGAATTCGGACAAGGTCTTAATGAAATATTAGTAGGAATGGAAGGTAGAATTTTTGGAATTTTAAATGGAATCGATATAGATTGGCGTTATAACAAACTTGATCATTCGGTTAAATTTCCTTATAACCTTTCCGAAAAAATAGTAGACGGACGTAAATATTTAAACTGGAAAGATGGTAAAAAATTAAATAAACATTTTCTGCAAAAAAAATTAGGTTTAAAAATTGACGAAAATATTCCGGTGCTATGTTTTATAGGAAGATTTGATGCAAGGCAAAAAGGATTAGATATTATGCATACTATGCTAAGACGTAATGCAGATAACATGAAGTATCAAATTGTAATCTTGGGTTCCGGTGATAAAGATTGGGAAGAAAGATATATGTGGTTTTCAACGTTTTATCCAAAATATATTTCCTGCAATCTTAAATTCGATGAAAGTTTAGCACATCAAATTTATGCGGGATCAGATTTTATACTTGTACCTTCATTATATGAGCCATGCGGACTTATCCAAATGATAGCAATGCTTTTCGGCACAGTTCCTATTGCACATGATACTGGTGGATTAAGTGATTCAATTAAAGACAATTTCAATGGATTTCTTTTTGAGAAATACTCTTCCGAAGCTTTAGAAAAAACTGTAAATAAAGCTTTAGATTTATGGAGAAACGATAAAGAACGATTTAATAAAATTGTAGAAAATGCATTAATATCAGATTTTACATGGAATAAAAGCGCTAAAGAATACATCTCCCTTTACGAAAAATTACTTTCTTAAGTTATAAATAATTTTGACCTAAAGTGTTATGATTATGATATGAATGAAATACAAAAACAGGCATTTATTAATTCATTTCTTACTTCTTTATATATAATTGGTATTGGATTTTTTTTATATTTTGGTGCCATTTTTAAAATCGGACAAAATATTCTTTTAGCGCCAATTGCTTTTCTTTTCTTATTCGTTTTTTCGGCAAGCATAACCAGCTACTTAATGCTTGGAAGACCTGTACAATTGTACATAGACGGCAAGAAAAAAGATGCAGTTTCTTTATTAATAAACACTTTGACATTTTTTTGTATTTTTACACTTATAGCAATATTGCTACTTATTGTTATTCCCCCACTTACCCGCATGAAATAAATGGTAACTTAAATCACCGATTTTATAGAACGGGTGTGTAATTATCTTACTTATGTTAAATAGTGTTGTTCATTTTGAAATGCCCTCTAAAAATAAAAAGAGAACTCAGAAGTTTTATTCTGATGTTTTTGGTTGGAATATGGAATTATTGAATGAAAAAATGGGAAACTACTTAATGGCTTATACTGCAGAAACCGATAAAGATGGTATGGTAAAAACACCGGGAGCAATTAATGGTGGATTTTTTGATTATAAAAATGAGAAGGGATTTAATATGCCACACCTGGTTATAGCTGTTGAGAACCTACAAAAAAGCATGAAAGACATTACAACTCAAGGAGGGGAACTTTTCGGTGATATGATGGACATTCCGGGAATCGGTAAATATATTTCTTTTAAGGATACTGACGATAACTTGGTTGGAATGCTTGAACCAAACCCCCGTGGTTAACTTCTTAAATATTATATTTGACAGTATTTAATAAATAATGCGATACTTTCTTTAAATGCAGAATGAACGAATTCATTGGATAGATATAGCAAAAGGAATTGGAATTATTTTCATTATTTATGCCCACGAATTGGGAAGCCATGACTTAAGATACCTTTTTTATTCATTTCATATTCCGCTTTTTTTATTTTTATCAGGAATTGTTTTTAAACCATACAGTAATTTTTTTAAATTTCTAAAAAAATGCGTAAATGGATTGTTAATTCCCTATTTATTAATTGCCTTTGCCTCTTATGTAATTTGGGCAATTAATTTTACAAACTTTTCTTTTACGGGAAATGAAGAAATTAAACAATTTTTAAGTATTTTTTATGGTAATAGCAACAATGGACTTATGGATTTTAATAATATCTTGTGGTTTTTGCCAACTCTTTTTATTACAAGAATTATGTTTTATTTCTTACATAAATTTGTAACTAAAACTTCCAAACTTGTTTTAAGTTTATTCTTGATATCCATTATCGGCTATGTTTATTCAATTTATGTAAATTTAAAACTTCCTTTTGGAACAGAGACTGCAATATCTGCATTGGTCTTTTATGGATCCGGATATTTATGGTTTAACAACGAAAAAGCAAAAACAGTAATTTATAATTTTAGAAAAATTTTGTTTCCTTCGCTTTTAATAATTGGCATAATTATTTCAACAATTGAATTTAATAATTACGGACAGCAAATAGATATGAGGCTTTTGCATTTAAATAATTATTTTAGCTTTTATTTTGATGCGTATGCGGGGATTATCGCATGGATTTCTTTTAGTTTAATTTTAAACAAAAACAATATTCTTGAATATTTAGGAAAAAATTCTCTTGTTTTATTTTCCTGGCATTTTATCCTTTTTAATTATTTTGATAAATTTAGAGACATCTTTTTTAGCAAAAACTTTATACAAAGTATTAAAATTATACTCCCGACACTTTATGCAGCATCTTCGATCTTAATAATATTAAGCATAAATAATTTATATTACAAATTACTTTTTAAGATGTTTCCAAAGCCACAAACCAAGTAAAACTGCATCAATAAAAAGAACTACCCATAAAAGCATAAAAAATAGTTGTGTTAGATCCGGAAAACCCCATCCATAGTGAACTGGGTATTGGCTATATCCTCCTTCTTGATAATATCCTCGCATCATAAATTGTCACCTCCCAGCCAAATTTCTAATTTTAGTATTTTCACTATTATTGTAACTAATTTTTATCTGTTGTCAATAAAATGTGGCTTGCTATTTTCCTAATGTAGATTCTAGCTCAACCTGAACATATTTCGCGGAAGGAACTTCTAATCTTACATTATTTTCAATCTTATCAATAAGTTTTTCAAGTTCTCTGATACCAAGTTTAGATTTCATGTGAACATATAAATTTACAAGTAACTTCTCTGTTCCAACATGCAATGTTTTAATTTCTAAAACATTTTCTACTTCCTCGACTTTAAGTGCGGCATTGATTATTTTTTCTTCTGTCTCTTTAGAAGCGCTTTTTCCAATCAATAATTCCCTAATTCCCAATATTAAAAAGAGAGCAAGAATTGCTAAAACAATTCCAATTAACATTGCTCCAATTCCATCGAACCTTTGATCCCCGGTAAAAAAATAAATTCCCAAAGAAATAGTACCTAAAACTGCAGAACTTGTACCCATTAGATCTAATGTAAATGTTGTTTTTGTCTCAACCAAAGAAGACCTAAAAAAGATTCTGGCTATATGTCTTACTGGCTTTCTTTTGAGCAGTCTTAAAAAAGATAATGCAAAAGCATAACCGTTAGTAAATACCGAGACGACTAGAACTATAAGAGCAAGTGTCATATCATGAAGTGGTTTTGGATGTAATACTCTTTCAAACCCAAAATAAAAAGAAAGGGTTGATGTTAACCCAAACATTACAAGAGCAGATAACAAACTCCAAAAATAAATTTCGGTCCCGTATCCAAAGGGGTGTGAATGATTTTCTTTTTGTCTGGATCTATAAAACCCGATCATTAAAAGCCCCGATGAAATTAAGTCTGACAAACCTTCAAAAACTTCCGTGAGCATAATTACACTTCCCGAAAGCACTGCAATAATCAAATTTACAACTACATCCAATAAATCTACTGCAAAAGACGTGAGGATAACTCTTTTTGAGGAAATTTGTAGATCTTTATTATTCATTTACCTAGGTAATTTATATTATAAACAACTTTAGGCCTTTTGACTATTATTTTGCTTGTGCTAGAGCGCTTGCTAATGAGGCTTGAAAGGCCGGCGAGGTTGCTGATGCTCCCGAAACTCCGCTTACATTTGCGCTTTGTGCCTGAATTGCTTCCTGACGAAGATATGGCATTGCCTGAGAATTAATATTCTGTGAGGTTGGATTATCATTCGGATATTGTAAAAACTTAACATCGGTAATTTGGCCGCTTGCGATTACAACCTGTACTTGAACAAATCCATAATAAGCATCTTGAACACTTCCCGTATAAGTTCCGTCTTTATACATTCCTGATGAGGCAGGAACTGGTGTTGCTGTTGGCTGTGGAATATTGGTGGGTGCAGCCGGAATGCCGGTTGGCTGTGCTTGTTGCTGCTGTTGTAAAGCAGTTGGAGTGGGTGATTCTGTTGGGGTTAAAGTTGTTCCATTAGGTGTTATATTCGCAGTGACATCATCTTTAAACTTTGAATTACGCAGCAAAACTAAAAAAAATAATATCCCTAAAGTCGTAACCAGCTTAAAATATTTACTCATAAAGTAACCCTTTAATTTTACATGAAATTGATAAATTTTTCCTTAAGAAAATTATCTGTCGGAGCCTTCCTTGTTTTGCACACGGTTTTCTAACTGTTTTTGATCTTCATTTTGGATACTTTGTTTAGTCTCGGTTTGCTTTAAAATTTGCTCAATTTCTAATTTGCTCCCGTCTGTTGCCATATTACTGGCATCTTCTAAATTTGCCTTGCTTACTTCAATTGCTTTTGAATTCAACTGTACCTTTGAATTCAATTCGCTTTCGTATTCCTTTATAGTTTCGTTTAGATTAGCTGTATTTTTATTTCCGGAATTAGACAGCTTTTTTATCTCGTTACTTCTTCTTATTAATATTTGTCCATTGAATGAAGGATTTACCGCACCAACAATACTTTCAGTTGCTCTTTTTATCGGATAAAGTGGCTGTCCCGGCAAACTGTCCTGCGCACTAACAATTGTTGAAAAACCGGCAAATAAAATAATAGCAATAAGTGTTGCTATAAACGGACTTTTAAACATATACCATTTGTAATTATTTTTTTCAACTTGTTTAAGAAACTTAACTTTTGTGTCGAATGATCTTTCAAAATCGACCGAATTTGATAAGTTTTTAGAAAGAAGAGCAAGTTCTTCAGCTTCCGCATGCCCTGCACCTTCATTTTTTAATTCTGATATTAAATTATTTAATTTTTCGTCTAATACTTTATTCATTTTTTAACACCTCTTTTAATTTCTTCAGTCCTCTATATTGTAAAACCCTAATATTTACTTCGGTTGTATTGAGAATTTCGGCAGCTTCTTTGGAAGATAAATCATCTATAAACCTTAATATTATTACTTCTCTTAAATTTTCCGGTAATAATTCTAATGAATTACTAATTCTTTTTAAATTATTATCTTTATGAATTCTCTCGATTAAGTCTTCATCGTAAGAAGGCTCAATCCCTTTTTCTACTGTTTCTTCCAAGGAAACTTTTTTCTCATTCCCTCTCTTTCTATAATAATCTATTAAAATATTTTTTGCTGTTTTATACAACAGCGCCTGTAAATAATCCGGTTTTATTCTTTTCCACGCTTTCCATATTCTTAAAAATACCTCACTTGTAATATCTTCGGATAAATGAGTATCTTTCGTACTAAAATAAAGATACCTATAAATCTTATCCGAATATTTTATATATATTGTTTCAAAATCTTTAGAAAAGCGCATCTAGTGTATTTTACCATACATAACGTGTAACGAAATTTTTAGCTTTTCGTTATAAGTAGCATGAAGAAAACAGTTGCAATAATTTTACTTTCCTTAATTTTTACCCTATCTCAAAGCGCCGTTTATACCTTTGCAAAGTCCGGAAATGACGATTTACATGAAAACAATAAGGCACAAATTCACGAACATGAAAATGAACAAGAACGTGAAGATGATTTTGCTAAAATATCTCCTAACTCATCTATAAGCGGTACAATTTTACCCTTAACAACCAACATGCCTTTACCAACACCCACATCTTCAAATTCATATAACGATAATGAAAGTTCCTCATCGGAGTCTTCAATAGCACCTTCTATTACTCCTACACCAACATCTACTAATAGCGGTAAACAAGTTACGTATAACCAGAGTACTAATACAAATGTAAACTTAGGGTTAGAGCTTCAAAAATTATTATCATCGCTTAAGAAAATTATATTTGGCATTTTAAGTTAAATCTTATGTTTACGTTTTTAAATTCTTTACAAAACATCGTTAATTTTATAAAAAGTTTTTATTTTAGGGAGGTTATTTAAATGAAGAAAGCTTATGTTTTATTGCCATTAACAATACTTGCTTTAATAGTAATAAATAATAATGTAGCTTTTGCCCGCGAAAATGAGCAGAGATCAAATTTTTCTTTTAACAACAAAATAAATAATAGATTTGAAAATGGAAAAGAAAAATTCTTTTTAAAACAACCGGTAAATAAGGATACGTTCATATTAAAAGGCGTTATTAACGCAACAAGCTCCGGAAGTTTTACAATAGATACAAAAGTTATTAACATTGATCAAAGTGTAACAAGAGATGTAAAAATAGTTGGTAATGTACAAACAGGATCATATGCAATGGTTCAGGGAATAATTAAAAACTCAAATTATTATGCTACAAAAATAGTTATTGACCAAAGAAATAAATTACATACGGAAAATGATAAAGATTTAGATGCTACACATTCGCCAACCGCATCAAAAAGTGCTTTTTGGAATAGATTTGAAAATAACTTTAAATTAAATAATAACTTTGTTCAGAATATTCAAAACCTGGTTGACTTCCTAAAGAATTGGCTTTCTACAATTTAAATTATTTCTTCTCTGAATACCCGGGGAAAAAGTCTGTAATAATCATACTTTGCTTAACACCCATTCCTCTTAATGTTCTCTCTACTCCTTGCACCATAAGCTGCGGGCCGGAAATATAATATGTGCTTTTTTGATAATTTGGAATTTTAGATTTTATCAAATCTTCGCTTACATGTCCTACCCCACCCGACCAACCCTTTGGAACGGCGGAAGAATCTGTTAAAAGATAAACTTTTTTTACCCCGTTTGCTTTTGCTTTGTCGAAAATATTATCAAATAAAATCTCGTGCGGGTTTCGGTTGGAATAGATTAAAGTGACATCTACAGATAAATTATTGTCAACAATATATTTAATCATGCTCTTAAATGGAGCTATTCCAACTCCACCTGCAATAAATACAATTGGTTTTTTTAAATCTTCAGGCAATGTAAAATCACCGGCAACTTGTGCTGCAATTATTTTACCTCCTTCATTAAGTTCAATTAAGTTTTTTTTGTATGAACTTGACGGATCATTAAATTTAACAGTCATCGAAATCTCATTCTCCGTAGGAGAAGATGAAATGCTAAAGTACCTTCTATTTCCTCTTGAATCGACACCTTGATGAGGCAGGGTCCACTCCATATATTGACCCGGTATAAATCTAAAATCTAAACTTTTTTGGAAAGCGAATTCGTAGGTATCTTCCGAAAGCTTTCTCTTTGCTTTTAAGATTAAATCCAATCTATAGTTAGGATTAATAAAAAAGTTAAGTGCATTACCAACGCAAAGTGCCATCTCGGGAGTTAATCCAAAAGCCCCAAGCCTAAGTTGCGGAGTTGCATATAAAACTGCCACCACGTAACCAAAATAAGACTGCAACCGCTTAGTGGTGGGTGACGTTAGAGGTTCTGTAAGCATAACAAAAGCAAAGAAAAAAACCGCCGAATGTAATATGCTTA
>JAJXYH010000029.1 GCA_021780675.1 bacterium | reverse complement strand
TAGAATAATGACCTGAATTATCTGTATAAGCAAGGGCTGCTTGAGTACCATTTGGAAAATATAAGTAAACAAGTTGACCTGGAAGCGGATCACCTAAAGGTCCATACACATGGCCTGAAAAAGTTAAAGGCTTTTGAAGGACTACCGTTTGATCCACATCACCATTAACTTGAACGTCAACAGTTGTAGTGGTATATGGACTTCCGCTTGGAGGTATTAATCTAATACTGTAACTAGTATTGGGAAAAAGCCATAAGGTAGCGCTGCCGGACGCATCTGTTCCTCCAGAATTATTTGGATAGCCAGACGTTGCGGAAGTAGCAATCACACCCCCTCCACAATCTAAGTTAGAAGTACTATTTAATGAAGATGTCCCCAATTGTACTCCACTCACAGGATTACCGGATGCATCCTGTACATGCATTACTACCCGTTTTGCAGGTAAAGTAAGATCATAAATCGTATCCTGTGTTAATGAATAATTGTTGACAGTAATTCCGTAACTCTCAGGCGCATTCCTACCATAATTATCCCTGCCTTGATATAATAATCTATAACTTCCAGAAAGTGCACTTATAGAATAATGACCTGAATTATCTGTATAAGCAAGGGCTGCTTGAGTACCATTTGGAAAATATAAGTAAACAAGTTGACCTGGAAGCGGATCACCTAAAGGTCCATACACATGGCCTGAAAAAGTTAACGTTCCTGCTGATGTTAAAACAAAATTCAAAACTGTATTTTGAGAAATTTGCTGATTTACAGCCAGTACTGGATTAAAACCACTACCGGATGGTACAACTTGAATATCGTATGATCCTTCTGAAACAATACTAAAAACATATGATCCCGAACTATTTGTTGTTACAGCAGGAGTAACATCGGTTGTAGACCCAACATTATAAACATGAACTGTAGCCCCACTAATTGCATTTGAAGAATTATCTGTAACCGTTCCAGAAAGTTGATAATTAGCAGCAAATACGGATTTTGAAAATGAAAATCCGAAGAAAAATGTAAGAAAGATTATACTAATTAAAAAATAACTTAATTTTTTAAACATAATTCACTTAAAAATCACTTAATCTTCCAAGTATTTTATAAAGATATTTAATTAAATTGTCAATAACACAAAGTATATCATTATTTGTAAATTATAATTTTAATACCACAGAATCTTTATTTTTAATTTGGTTATAAATTAGATTAGTTTGATCATCCGACAAGATTAATTTTGCCTTTTCCGTATTAGATAAAGAGAAAAGATGAAATTTTTCAACCGCAGTAAATTTATTGTAGTTGTAGATTAAAGAGATCTTTTCTAATTATTATTACATCCGGTTGTCCAAACTGATTATTTAAAGCATCAATTACATACCCTTTACTTGCAAGATCATTAATGCTGCTTGCATTTAATATTGGAACTGTTTTCACTGTAACTCCAATTGCAGTTACATCACTTGCTTGTATCGTCTTCAGTGTGTTTTCTGTGTTTATAGGCTCAAAGATATTTAGTTTCCTTTTGGAATCAATAAAAAATTGAAAATTTAGCGTATTTCCTATATCCTTTGTGATGCTAATTTTTTCTCCCGGAATTTTATTTAAATAATTAGCTGTATTGCTAGCTTGTGCATGATTAACAGTATAATTATATAGATATGCACCAGGACTTATTTGCATTTGATTAAAATACAAAAGCCAATTCCAACAACTTACTATAATTACAAAAATTCCAATAAGCGTAACGACTTCAGCTGCCTTTTTTTTGCTCCACCGAAGATATATCCAGTACAATCCAGCGGTTGCAGTAAATAATGTAGTCAAAATAAATCCTGAAACATGCATCGCTTGTGGATGTCCAATGCCATAATAATGAAACTCAGGTACATTCTCATTTGCAAAAACATCGCTAAGTATTGGAGGAATAATTAGCAAAATAACTAGCCAAAAAAGATTTCTTTTTTTAAAAAAAAGGTAAATTGTTCCTAAAATACTCATTAAAACAGTTAACGTGTCAAACATAGGAGAAGTTGCTGGATTATTGCGAGGATTTGGGTCTCCATTAGTTTGAGGACCGTTGGTTAAAGTTATTGGGATTGGAAAAAATGGCATAATTGTTGTTCGGAGTATGCTACCTTCTAACTCTTTTGTGAGCTCTGAAGGAGAATAATTATGTGAAAAAATAGAAAGTTCTGAAATACGACCAGAAAAACCCTGTGGATCAATTAGAACATAACTGAAAAGTGGCATTGCCGCTATAAAAAATATGACTATAAATAGTAAAACTTTTTTAAGAGATTGCTTCCAATTATGTTTTAAAAGTAAAACTATCGTAACTAAAAAAATTAATAAAGCAAACGGTCTAAAATTGAGATATGTATACATTCCTGCCCCTAGAGAAAGTCCAATACCTATAAGATAGATAGCATTTTTTTTCTTCCAATAAAGTGCGAGAAAAATTAATGTCAAAATTTGACAAAAAAGCGACGGTGTAGGTTCATAAGATAATCTTGATATCACAATGTGTGTATATTGAAAGATTAATAAGATTGCACCAAATAATGAAATTGAAATGGGAAAGAATATTCTTAACAAAATGTAAAATGCACCTACAGATGCAGCTCCGATAATAACATTTGGCATGCGTATTGCTGTCATTGAATGTCCAAGTGTTTGAACGCTATATGCTGTTAAGTATAGTAGCGGTGTTGGGTGATAATAACCTTCTGAAATAAATGGTGGTATGTCTGGTTTTTGAATTAAGCGTAATCCCCACTGGGCAACTGCAATTTCATCACCATACATCCCGGGAGAAATTTCTTCAATTTGATAAATTCGCACAAAAAAAGCAACAAGAGTTAATAATAAAATTAAAACCAGTTCTTTCCAACGGTTTTTTATTGCATTTATAAAATTTAATTTCATAAAAAGGAATCCCCATAAAATAAAAATGCTTGCGATGTGAAAAAAAATGAGTATAGAAGGATAATGTCGTATCGTGATAAAGCTAAAAAAAAGAACTAAATTCAAGAATAAACTTACGGTTATTAATAATTTACCTTTTTTAGTTTTTGATTCTGATTCGTTTTTAGTTTCCATATGCTTGAAAAAATGTTTTTGACTACTTAAATTCCTGTAAAACTACTCCAATAATTCCCAACAATCCAAAACTTGGAAATTAAAACTATCGTTCTGCAACCGTTGCGTCTAAAGGAATTATATGCTGTATAAATGCATACCTATTAAAAACCATACGGAGAATAATAAATATGTAGGCGTTAGTTATTAAAAGATAAAGAAATCCTACTTCTTTTGACATTACAGAAAGGAATAAAAATGCTTTTTTTGTGGTTAATGGGGAAAATAGACCTTTAAATGTTATATCGTCATCATTGTTCATGTACCAATACTAGCATTACAAAAATCTTGTTTCAATATACTATTATATATAAGCATCTTTCATCTTGACGTGTAAGCTTAGTTAATATTTAATTCTTATTCTCCTTGTATTACTTTCCAAATATTTTTATTGCCAACTATAGTTTCTGTCATGATTTTTTGATAAGTTGTTAGAAAGAATGTTATATTAGCTGATTCATAGCTTTTTAAAAGTTCATCGTTAATAAATTTAGTTAATCCGTTTAATTTCCTATAATGCGGAAAAATTAACATAATTGTCGGAAAACTATCATCGCTACCGCTATACATTTTCCAGCCCTGCCCTTCTTCTCTATATTTAATATATTGTTGAATTCTGTATTTAATTGCATATCTTGGCATATGTGGATCAAAAAGTTCTAAGAAAAAGGTAGTTGCTTTTAGGGTTCTACTTTCAGGGTTATCTATTTTCTCGATATATAAATCAGGAGTATATTGTTTTACTTCATTAAAATCTTCATCGGAATTTAAATCCAATTGTTTATTAATCCACATCTCGGTTTTGGTTTCAATGTTGTACTCAAGGCTTTTATTTTTTTTGTCACCATTGCCTTTTCTTTCGTATCCCTTGATCTGAACATAAAATTCACAAAGGGTAATGCAGTGATTAATAAATGTTAAAGAGGCATTTTTATCCTGATAAAACTTCTTAACGTATTTAATATCTAATCCTAAATCTTCACCTGTATATTCCTCGCTTTTATTGTATCTAACCCAAACAATGCCGTTGTTATGCAAATAATATATCGCAGGTTTAGTATTCTCTAATAACTTATGCGAATAGATTCTTCCTAAGTATTTCTTTTCAACTAAGTCTTTTAACCAAGCGTTAACTCTTTTGGGGTCTTTATGATTAAGTAGCCTTTGTATTTGGTGACGATTAACAAATCTAAATCGAAAGATTAAATCCATTATTTCTTTTTGCTTATCCGTAATACTTGGCAATACTCTGTA
>JAJXYH010000006.1 GCA_021780675.1 bacterium | reverse complement strand
AAATTACAAACGCACTAAATCAGAAGCAATTTGTGGTTTCGGACGTTGCCAAAAAAGAAATGCGAAGAACCCCACCGCCTCCTTATACAACTTCCACATTACAACAGGACGGCGCAAGAAGAATGGGGCTTTCGGGCAGGCGAACAATGGGTCTTGCACAAAAACTTTACGAAGAAGGATTTATTACATATCACCGTACAGATTCTGTTGCAATTTCGGATACTGCCAGAGGTCAGATGAGCGGGTATGTGGTTAAAGAATTTGGTGAAAAATATCTTTCGGATAAGCCCAGATTCTATAAAAATACTGCTAAAAATGCGCAGGAGGCGCACGAAGCGATCAGACCCACAAATGTATCAAAATCTCCTTCAGAGGTTTCCAAAGAATTAGGCGCACAATACGGAAAACTTTACGAAATAATTTGGAGGCGGGCAATTGCTACCCAAATGGCAGATGCCGTAACAGAAAGCACAACAGTTTTAGTTGATGTACAGGCAGGCGAATATACATTAAAAGCAAACGGTTCGGTTTTGGTTTTTGAAGGTTTCTTAAAAATTAATCCTTGGGCATTAAACGACAATAAATTGCCTGATTTTAAAGCACAAGATAATTTAAATTTTGTTTCCGCACTTTCGGAGTTTCACGAAACTACACCTCCGCCAAGATATAACGATGCTTCAATTATTAAAACTTTGGAAGAAAAGGGGATTGGAAGGCCATCGACTTATGCCACAATTATTTCAACTATTGAATCAAGACAATATATCGAAAGGGAAGAGCAACGTTTTAAGCCAACAAGCGTAGGGCTTGCAGTAAACGACTTCTTAGTAACTAATTTTTCGACAATTGACGATATTCCGTTCACCGCTTCGATGGAATATCAGTTGGATGAAATTGCAAATGGTGCAAAACAATGGGAGCCGGTAATTAAAGAATTTTACCAGCCATTTGAGAAATCTTTAGGTGAAGTTAAAAATGCAGCGCGTGTAAAAATAGAAGTAGAAAAAACAGATGAAATTTGCCCGGAGGACGGGGGACATTTAATAATTAGGATTGGCCGTTTTGGCAAGTTTTTGGCATGCGAGAACTTTCCAAACTGTAAATTTACCAAACCGTTTGTCCAGGAAACCAATTTATTGTGTCCTAAAGATGGAGGAAAAATTGTATTCAAAAAGACCAAAAAAGGCCGCCGTTTCTATGGTTGCAGTAATTACCCAAAATGTGATTTCGCCGCCTGGAAGTTAGAAGACATAAAACATCCAAAAGCTGCTCTAAAAGAGGAAGAACCTGCAGAAAAAATTACTGAGTAAACTTAAAAGTTGACATTATTTGGTCAGCTGTCGGTTGGTCGACTCCCGAAATAAGATTCCAGGCAAAAAAAACAATTTTATCTTTATATTTATAATAAATCTCAACAGTATCTAGTTTGTTATCTTGAGTAGGATATTGATATCTATAAGCTGTATTTCCTTGGAAATTTATTTTTGTTGGAACATAAGAGTTAGACATATTTAATCTTAGCCAGTCTTCCAATGATTTTCCCTTCGAATCAATAATGTTAATAACAAGAACCGACCCATATCCGGGAGTTCCCGTGTTGATATCTATGCCTGCAACTCGGTCATTACCTGTATTATTGACACTCTTGCCATATGTTGTGCGAATAGTCCAACCGGGTGAAGGATATTTTATTTGAAACGGATAATCGATATCTGTATACGTTTTCCATGTTGAGGCGTCTAAAGTCGGCGTCGGGGAAGCTGTGGTTTTGAATTTGAAGGTGGAAAGGATTTTGTTAAACAATATGTCCTGATTGGTTTTACTGTACATATTAAATGTATAATCTAGACCGTTTGCAGTCAAAAATCCTTCGGCAATACTAAATTTAGATTCTTTCGATGGGAGCGAATTAGTTAAAATTAATAATTTATTCGATCCTATTTGCAGTTCAGTGCTTCTTGCAAATCCACTTTTTTCGGAAGTAATTAAAGTACCATTGGAGTCTATATGTTTAGAAACATAGTAACTAAAATGTATTCCGGATTCGATTTTAAATGTTGATCCCCCTCCGCTTTCTGAATAATCAGGGGAATAAAAGTTAATTGCACCTAAATTTTTTACTTCCCAATCTTCAGGATATTTTAGTTCAAAATCATATATAAGATCATTATATGTTTTCCAGTTTGCAGTTGGATCGGGTATTGGGGTGGGTTTTGTGTTTTGAACAGTTACGGTTGAGAGTTTTGGTTTTACACCAATCTTATTAAATACTAAATATCCGCCCATAGGTAATCCAATTATCAAAATCACTAAAATTACTATTAAAACCCATTTTTTCCATGCTTTTTTAGGTTTTATTGGAGGTAGCGGTGACTCGGGAGTAGTTACCACTTCCGGTTGAGCCGAAGGTTGGTTTTGAGTAGGGTTTATTTGGTTTTCCACACTTATAATAAGTATCACAAGTCTTAAATTAAATGTCAAATAAAAGGGGATTTAGAAGACTTTACCTAGGGCAATTACAGCCAAAACTGCAGCTACTTGATTTACAACTCCCCATGGAAGAGCTTTATGTGTATCAAAAATCTTTTGTATTTTATAAAACCAGCAAAACGGAACGAATTTAATGTTAAAAAACAAATATGGAGCGGTAAGCCAATCCGGAAGTTGCGCCATGATAATTATTAGAAACGCATAACTTAGGTTAGTTGATGGAAAAAAAAGCCTGATTAGGGCGTAAGATAAAGCAAAGCCTAAAAACACATCAATTACGCTTTCAATAAAAAATTTACGCTTGGATTTTTGCGCCCTATGGTAACCCGTGTCCCAATGGGGAAGAGCATCTGCTAAAAAATGTGATGCAAGCGCGATTGGAATTGCTGCCAGAGGATTACTTACCTTTGCGGCGATTACTGTTCCAATCAATGCATGTCCGGTTGCTGTCATGGTGTATCCTTTATTATACGCTCTTTAATTGAATCTTTGTCAAGTTTATTCCAGCTCTTCTCTTTTTCTTGCTAAAAATAAAAACCATTGCTCGAAAAATCCGACCATGCCTTTAAATGGAGCTTCGATTATAAAATCAATAATAATTAAAATAAAGTTAATTTGCGCAATTCCTTCGGTAAAACTTCGTCCAACTCTTATAACAGGTACAAAGAAAAAATCTACAATCGGACTTAACAGGTTTTGCCTAAAAACAACTGTGTAGGAATTTGCAGTTTGGAAAATTCTATAGCTTAAAAAGGAAATAACAGCTACAAAAAATACAAAAATAGCCTGACTTAACGGATTAAAATTCAGTTTATTTAAAACCGATATAACGAGTCCAAATACTAGAACAATACTTAAAAGCCAAAGGATAGAAAAGACCTGATCTTTTAAAGTTAGACCTTTACTTTTAAGTTTTACAGTTAACTTTTGCGCAATTTGCGGTTTTTCTTCAAACAACAGCTTGTTAATATCAACAAATATCTTATTGGAGTTTTTATCCCCGGGAGTTTGGATTAAAAGTCCGACAAAAATCATCATAAGAGGAGGAACCGTTGTATTAATTCCAATTGAAAGCCATTGGACATGTCCGTAAATTAATTTTTCGAAAGCACCTTCAATAAAAAGAGCCAATATTGCTTTTGTTACCAAAATAAATATAAAGCTTCTAATAATTGCAGTTGTTACCTTTTTATGGATACTTTTATACCTTAATCTGCATATTTCATAAACTCTTTTTTTAAGTTCTTCCGGATTTTTTACTAAACCATTTATATTTTCTTTTTCAAGCATTAACAAATCGTAAAGAATTAAAAATGGAGGAGTATTTTTTTTAACGTGGTTAAAAATACGGTCTTTTTTAGGATAATTAAGTTGATGTTCTATTTCTCTATACCCGAGTGAGAAATTTGTAACAACATTTTCAAAATTATCTTCCGTTAGCCTTCCAAAAATTTGTGTAAACATTTTATACCTCAAAAATGCTATATCGTCTTTATCGAAATTCTTTCTGATTGCTAAAAATACCTGGGCATCCCGGGCTTGTTCGGAGTCATCGGTTATCTCAACAGAATCTTTTAAAACGTGAAACATAAAATTACTCATTGCCTGTTTTTCCGTATTGGGAAGTAAAATTACATCGATATCGCTTGATAAAAGCTGCAGGAAATAATCGTACATGTCAATGCCTGGAACGAGCCGTTTTTTCTCAACACTCCGGTTAAGTTTTAAGTGCAAATTAATAGAAGTGGTAACCTTTTCAACAATGGATTCGGGAACCGTTTGATCTTTAAAATAGCCTGCCCATACCAGTTCTCGTACTAAGTCGTTGGCAACGGTAATGCTGTTTGTTTCAAGTACTAATTTTCTTTTTAAAATCCGTTCGATTGCGCGTCTAAGGATTGTTTCCTCGGTACCGTAGTCCATGGCGGTTCTTATTTTT
>JAJXYH010000015.1 GCA_021780675.1 bacterium | reverse complement strand
TATAAATAACATTGCAACCCAAATATACATCGGCTGCTTTCCATCGGTTAGGGAAATAAAACGCCAGGAAGAATCATGAAGAGCAATTTGCGCCCACCTAACATAAATAGCTTCGTCAGTAAACATTGGGAGGCTATTTAAATAAATTAAACGAAGTAAAAAATAAGAAAATAATAAAAATATCCCAAGAAGTATTTCACGCTTAAATTTTCTAATTAACTTCATACAAAGATTATAGTAAAACCACTGCAGCTAATCAATGAGACGAGGAAATTTTATTTCTAATAAGCATTAGTCCCAATGAAACTAAAAATAAAACTAACCCCACCATCTCCAGAGAATTTATGACCTGAGGATAGTTTGGTGCATAATCCGTTAATAGAACATAAGGAATATAAATAGATGCGGCAGCAATGGAGGCAACTATAGCCGGAGCTAAAATATAACTCTTTTTTGCATTTAAGGAAGATAATAAAAGCGGAAAAATTAAATACCAGGGTTGAAAATTAGTACGCTGTATTTCAGCAAATATCACAACAAGCGATAAAATAACCGAAAAATTTATCAGCTTGCTCCAGTTAATTTTTTTATTTTTAAAGTTTAAATATTCAATTAAAACAAACACCGGAAGTAAAACCGCAGTTGAAAATTTAACCGAAATAGAAAATAAATTACTAACCCAAGATAATACCCTTTTTTTATTTAAACTTAAGTAAAATGCCAAAAGGACAAATACAAACATTGAAATATCATTATGGGAAGACACCAGGCATTCAATAATAACCAGCGGATTAAATGCAAAAAAAACTGTATTGAATAATTTTTCCTGTGGCGAAATTTTTTCTGAAATTTTATAAATTAAATAAACACTTAAAAAATATGAAAATCCGATTAGTGTTTTATAAAGAAAAAAAGTCGGAATAAAAAACCCAAAACCAAGAACAGAAAGCGGAAGACTTAAAATAAGCCAACCAGGACCATATGGATAAGAAACGTGTGTCCAGCGCATAAAGTTTAGCATCGGATCACCGGTAAAATGCGATGGGGCAAAAAGATAAAGGTTTTGGTGGTAAAAAGTAATTATTTTTCCATAAAAAATGTAGTTAAACAAATCGTAAGAAAAAGCGTTGTATGAAAATATAAGGATTACCGTAGTACTTAAAGACATTATTAGAATTTTATTTATCTTTAATATTCCTTTTTTTGCAAAATATAATATAAACAAATAATTTATAAATAGTGCAATTAATATAAATGCAAAAATAGTTGCTGATAATGGTCGCTGGAAAAAACCAATGTATTGGAACTGTTTTTCCAAAAATTGTATAACCGAAGCTTTAGAAATAGTTAAATTCAAATCGATTTGGGTAAAGGAGTAAAAAAATAAGGAAATAATTCCCAAAAAATAAGCCACAAACAATACTTTTAGCTTATTCATAATTTTTATATTTTCCACTTAAATCATTTAGGCGGATTCTTACCAAATCTTCCAAACCCTCTACGGAATCTTTAACAGGACTTACTCTTCTGGTTTCAACATACAACCATTCAACGGGAACCTCTTTAATTGTGTATTTATTTATTTGCGCCAATAGTAATAGTTCAACGTCAAACCCCGCCTTAACGGATGAACCGGAAATAGTTTTGTAGCCATTATGAAACTTATTAAGTTTACTAAAAAGATCCTTGGAAACTTCATTTTTAAATAACTTAAACCCGCATTGAGTATCATTTATTCCCTTAAGCCCGACAATTAATGTTCGTAAAAATATCATACCTTTCCCCATTAATGCCCTTGTCCATGGCGCGCCTTTTCTGGTTGAATTTCTGCTTCCAATTACAATATCGTATTTATCGGCAAACTCCAAAAGTTTATTAACCTCCTCAATTGGAGTTGCCTGATCCATATCGGTAAATAATACGTATTGACCTAATGCTTTTAACATTCCTGCGGAAACCGCCCCGGCTTTTCCCGTATGGAAATTTTTAATTAACTTAAATCTTGGATTTTCTTTAATAAATTTTTCTACGAATTCTATGCTCCCGTCTGTTGAGCCGTCATCAACAATTATTACTTCGTATTTGTATTTTTGCTTAGAAAAGAAGTGCTCAACTTTATCCAAAACCCCTTTTTGAAGATTAGTCATCTCATTGTATGAGGGAACTACAACCGAAAGAAAGACTTTATCCATAAAACTTATTATACAAGAAAAAAAGCGGCAAAAAAACTACATTATTCCTTCATCCGAAATCTTAATTTTTCCCATCATGTCTTTTTTGGTTTCCTTAAGAAATAGCGCAGAAAATGCACCGAATAAAGTAATTGCGGCAGAAGATAAAAATACAGTACTAAATGAGGAAACATTTGCCTTAACAATCATAAGATATGCAGCTTGTTTCAAAACATTTGGATCAAAAGTATTAATCACGGAAAATCTTTGAACATTCATAATTCCTGATGTTGCACTGTTTGTTAAAATTGTTGCAAAAATTGCAACTCCAAATGCTCCTGAAATATTCCTGACCAAGGCTAAAATTGAGGATGCAACGCCAACTTCATGCAACGGAACCGTTGAAATAGCAGCGTTTGTAATCGGAGCAAAAGTTAATCCTAATCCCAAAGCAAAAAAGAATAATAAAACTGCAAAATGTCCAAAACTCCAAGTTAAATCAATTCCAGAAAACATATACAATACAAACGATGACCACAAAAGCCCTGTAAATACTACATATTTAGGCTGAAATTTAATTGATGCTCTGGCTCCAATCTGAGCTGCTATCATCATTCCGGCGGCCATCGGTAAAAATAAATACCCTGTTTTGGTTACATCATAACCTAAATACCCTTGTACAAAAATAGGAAGTAAAAATAATCCCCCTATCATACCCATAAATGTTATAAAAGAAACTATCAAAGAAACCGTGAATGCCGGTATCTTGAAAAACTTTAAATCAACAATCGGTTCTTTCTGCCTTTGCTCTGTCAATACAAACATTATCATTGATATAACCGTAATCAGATAGGTTATTATACTTTTACCGCTTAACCATCCCCACGTTTGCCCCTGATCCAATACCAAAACCAACGACCCCAAAGAAAGTCCCAAAAGTAATGATCCAAAGATATCGAAATTCTTAATCCCTTTAATTTTCTTAACAGGTTCCTCGATATACTTCCACGCCATAAATGCACCAACTATACCAATCGGAACATTTATATAAAAAACCGAACGCCAGGAAAAATTATCAATTAAAGGACCTCCTAAGAGCGGTCCGAATACGGCTGCTACTC
Source organism: bacterium (assembly GCA_021780675.1). Taxonomy (GTDB): domain Bacteria; phylum Patescibacteriota; class Microgenomatia; order Levybacterales; family UBA12049; genus DAHWUP01. The sequence goes on along the minus strand of JAJXYH010000015.1, from coordinate 1,174 downwards.
CGAATACCGCAGACCATAAACCCATTGCCTGTGCGCGCTTTTGCTTGTCGTCAAATGTAAAAGCAATAATGGATAACGCAAGCGGATAATCTATAGAAACTGTTATTGCCTGCAAGATTCTAAAAAATATCATCTGATTTAAACTTGTCGAAAGCCCGGCAAAAATCGAAGTAATAACAAAACCGATAATGCCAAACAAATATAAAGGTTTTCGTCCGATTAAATCCCCAAGTTTACCAAAAATCGGAACAAAAATTGCATTAGCAATAATATAGGCAGTTGATATCCAGCTAGCCTGAGAAACTGTAATTCCAAAATCGGAAATCAGCTTGGGGAGCGCAAGATTAACTACCGTACCATCAAGTCTTCCCAAAAAAGAAGCAATCATTACGGTAAAAAGAATAATCCACTGATGTGAATGAAATCCCTTTTTTTGCGTAGCTTTTGTTTCTTTTTCCATAAGCAAGTATCTAAGGGGTTTTTATGTAAATTGTCATTTTTGCAGACATTCCATTCTTTATTTGCGGGTATTTATATGCATCAAATCTTGCGTATACGATAAACTGCTGTGTTGGTCTTTCACTTGAAACAGAAAACTGAAGTTGGGTTTGTTTGGCAGTTGAGCTTATCTCATCAACATATCCCCAGAAAGTTTGACCCGGCAATGCATCAACTGTAAAAGAAACCGGCTGTCCTACCTTTATCTTATCTAACCCCTTATTCTCATCAATCGTTCCGGCAACTCTTTCATCGGAAAAATTAATCATCGAAACAACAGGTACTTGCGGGTTGGCTATACTTCCAATTGCATTGTTAGTAGCTACAACAAGTCCGTCTTCGTAGGCATTTAAAGTTTTCGTTCCAACAATAGCCAATGCATCGCCCCTGGTTACCTTTTCACCTTCGTAAACATTAATTTTTAATATTTTTCCCTGCCCGTCAGGAGAAATAGAAACAATTGGTGCCTGAATTAACGAATTGTCTATAAAAACCCTGTCTCTTAATTTTTCAAAAAGGATAAATCCACCAATAAGCAGTATTACAACTATCGTTATTAAAATCGATTTTAAAATTTTTGGTTCTTTAATTTTATGTATTAAATTTTTCATAGAATATGATAAATCTTATATAAAAGGCTTTGCGGGTTTTCGATAATTTTGTCTGAATCTTTTAA